>NZ_JARKMU010000002.1:0-505626 GCF_037625995.1 Aminobacter sp. Piv2-1 | reverse complement strand
GGTGCCGCCGCCGCGTCAAGCGTTGTCCTCGCTACGCTGCGGGAACGCTTGACCCGGACGTCTGTGTGCCAAGCTTACAAACGCCCCCGCTAAAGGACACTTCCGAGCACGTAACCTAAGCCGAGGTCGGTGCGGGAGAAAGTGCCGATAGTAGCCATGACGTGGTTTCCTTCTGCTGATCGGACCGCGCCCATCGCGATCTCGATGAGGTCGACAGACCGGGGACGATCGGCCCGCACCCCATCGGGGCCGGAATGCAATGGAGGGCGGCCGGCGGCAGCTTTTTTGATTCGCGATGCAAAGCCGAAGGCGGCGGAAAAAAGCTGGCGGCGGACGTTGCGGGTTCAAGAGCGAGGCGGCGCTTGCGTCGCCGGTCTTCGGTCAGACCTGATCAATCGAGATCGCGATGGGCGCGGTCTGGTCAGCGGAAAAGAAGGAAACCAAATCATGGCAGCTGTCGATCAGCGCTTTCCTCTTCCCACGCCGACATCGGCTTCGCAGGCTTCCTCGAGCGCAAGTTCCTCATGCTCAATGCCAGGGCGGCGGAGTTCCCTGCCGATCCGTCATAAGTGCGGCAACCAGAACGGCGGTCCCGACTTTCGTATCTTTGCCGTGAAGAGTCATCGCGTTCGGCACGGCGTGGACGATGCTGGCCCCTGATGGCAAGGGCAATCCCTGCCTCTCCTTCCTCGGCAAGCTCGACAATCCGCGCTTCCCCGCTTCGATCGGTTCGGTGCGCGCCAAGTCGAGACGAAGGCCCGGGTATGTGGTCCTGCCGATTTGCTCGTTCCTGCCGCACCGTCAACTAGGACAGGCCATCGGTCGCGCTTCGTGGAAGCGTCAGCTTTCCTGGCGAAATGTCCGCCGTCGCCATCCCTTGCGTCAGGGGGCGTTACGCGCATGCGCGGAGACCCTAAGAGGGGCTCCGGGAGCCTGCCGCAGGCGGCGAGTAGCACCCGGCCCGCAGGGAGACGCCAAGCCTTGCCAGAGAAAGGCGAGGACACGTCAAGGATCCTGATCGAAGACGGGGGACCGGCCAATCTCGCCAGCGCGGAGCCGCCGACGAATATGCCGCCCGCGATACAGAAGATTTGCCGCCAGATTTCGGAGGGGATGGCCTCGCGCGTGACGCCATGCACGAGCGCATAGCCGGCCACAGCAGCCGGTGCGGCAAAGACGACAGCGACAGCGACGCGCAGGATCGGTGAGCGCAGCGTGGCGAAAAGAAAGGCGAGAATGCCGAACGACACGACACCTGCGAAGCCCCCGACGATGCCAGCGCCGATCCATCCGGCCCCGGTGGCGTGGGCGAAGCGCGCCGCCTCGAACGCCAGCATTAACGGCAAGGCAAACGTCGCCAGCCGATAGGCGAGCAGGGACATCCCACAAACGAGCACGATGGCGAGAACAATCAGCATTGTCATGATCGACCTCTCATCCTACCGTTGCCGATCCGGCGCGTCGGGCCGACGACGCGCCGGATCGTGTTTCAGGTGACGATCATCCCGGCATGGCGGGCGATCTTGGCGTAGACGCTCATGCGATGCTCGGCCTTGAAATAGAGGTCGCGTTCGACCGGCAGGCCGAGCTTGCCGCGCACGTGCTCAATCTCGCCCAGCATCAGATAGCCCAACTCCGGGCTGCCGAGGCCAAGATCGCAGAGGCCGAACAGCCTGATGTCGGAGCCTTCGGGATAGCCTTCGGTCACCAACCGCGTCGCCGCCGCATCGGGCGTGAACAGCTTCACGACCGGGAACGGATCGAAGCCGTCCTGAACCTCGGCGGTGCGACCGTTTTCGATGAGGCGGTCGAGCAGATCGTCGGGGATCGGGGGTTCGGTGCGCGGAAAGCGCCGTGTCATGACACCGCCTCCCGTTCCGGCTCGTTGATGCGGTGGTGGACCCGAAAGGCCGCGATGGCTCCGGTCTGCCGCGCCAGCTTGCGGGACAGCGCATCAATCTCGCCGCGCCGCTCGAAGCGGAGCGCGGCGATGTTCGCCTGAAAATCGCGCTCGTCGGTGCGGGTCCAGGTCGCCGTGCCGCGCCCGAACTGACGGGCCTTGACGCGTGTGCTGGTGGTCATGCGCTCGGCGCGCGCTTCTATCTGCCGTTCAACGATGGCAAGGTAATGCTCCGTCTCGGCGCGCGCCACCTCCATGCGAGCCAGCCTCGCCCGCAGTTCGCGATAGCTTCTCATGGGTCTCGTTCCTGTCCTTGTGCGGTCGAGGTCTCCGGCCGCGCAGGCGCGGCCGGAACGCCCTCGATGGTGTCGGGAGGCTGGCCGGTGCCGCCAAAGCGGCACCGGCCTGCGCGGTTCACTCGGCGGCTTCGTGGAAGGCTTCGCCGTCCAAGTCCTCGCCGTCCTCCGCGTCAGGGTCCGGACTGACCGGGGGTTCCGGGTCAGCGGCTTCCTGCGCGTCGGGGTCCGGCGTGTCCGGGGCCGTCTCGTCGAGGTCCGGCGCATCCGGGTCGGCGGGAACCTCCGCTTCCGCCTGCGGCGCGTCCAGCCAAGCGGGCTGCTCCGTGCGCAGGAGCGACGGGAGCCAGCCGGTTCCGGCAAGAAGCTGCTCGGCGGCTTCGGCCATCGGCTGCTTCTTCATGGAGACGATGCGATCCGCCGCCTCGTCGCCAACGGCTTCACGCACGCCGGCGACGATATGGGCCTTGGTGACGCGACCGAGATAGGTCCGCGCCGTGGGCGTCCAGTGCGCCGTCATGTCGAGCGCGACCGCCGTTGCCAGCCTGTCCGCCGTTTCATGAGCGCGCGGCTTGCGCTCCCAAGGCAGCTTCACCGCATTGACGGTCAACGAGGCGCAATGCGCGAACAGCGCCATGACGCTCGCCTGATCCAGACCGGCGATGAAGCCCCACAGGTTGGCCACTTCGCGCGGCATGTCGGATGCCCATGCCTCATGGCGATCCGCAAGCGTCTTCGCCGCTGCCGTGTCCTCGATGCCGTCCGCGTGGCTCGCAAGGTGCGTGCTGTTGGGGCGGATTTCGAGGGCATGAGCGTCAACGCCGCGATAGAAGGTCTGCGCCGCGAGCGTGTGGGTGACGGCGAGCAACGCGATGTCCGGCTGCTCGCCGAGGGTGAGCCGAAGGCCGAGCGTCCGATGCGCGGTCAGATCGCGAATGAGCGCGTCCGACAACGGCTTGCCGTCATCCTCCACGTCCTCATTCTCAACCTCGGCGTCGAGCGCGGAGACATGGTTCCCGTCCTCGTCATACTCGCCGTCCTCGATGACTTCGCCGTCGTCGTTGACGCGAACACCGTCGATGACAGTTTCGCCGTCCCCGGCTTCCTCCTGCTCCGGCTGCTCGTCCTCGGCGCGGATGAAACCGCGTTCGATACGGGCTTCGCCGTCATGGGACAGCACGACGAACACGCCGCCGCGCGCAACGGCGTCGGGATCGTAGGCATGACGCAGGGCGTCGATGCGCTCGATCTCGGCTTCAAGCTCGGCGAAGCGCACGTCCACATCGGGCGGTAAGTCATCCTCGGTGCCGTCCCATTCCGCCGTCAGGCGATCAAACTCATCCTGCACGGCGTCGTAGGCGGTGGCGTCTTCCTCGGAAAGCTCCACCGGCTGCGGATAGGCACGGCGCATGCCGTTGCCGTGCGGATAGTCGATATGGACGTCCGCCCACTTCCAGCCTTCCGCCTCCTGAACCTGCGCGGCAATCCCTTCCAGCTTGGCAATGACAAGCTGGTCGAGCAGCGCGGCGTCCTCGTAGAAGCCGCCGCGATCCTCCGTGAACAGGTCGCGGATGATCGTGCCGCCAGCCTCCGTGTAGGCCTCCGGGCCGATGAAGATGGCACGGCGGTCGCTTGCAGGCACATTCGCCTTGGTCAGGTCGCGGCGGATGATCCACGGTTCGCGGTTGTAGCCGAGACCGTCATAGACCTGCTCCTGACGGGCATGATCCTCGGTGATGGCGAAGGCCATCAACTGGTCGAGCGTCAAGCCGCCGTCGCGATAGACCTGCATCAGTTTGGGGCTGACAGAGCCGAGGCGCATCCGCTGCTTCACCACATGTGCTGTCACGCCGAAGCGGGCGGCGATCTCCTCCGCTCCCCATCCGCGATTCTCCGCAAGCTCGCGGAACGCCTCGAACTGGTCGGCTGGATGCATCGCCGTGCGCGTGACGTTCTCGTCCAGGCTGATCTCGAACGGGTCGTTCGCCGTGTCGATGACGCAGCGGATTGGCTCCGTCTTCTTGATCTCCTTCCGCTTCCCGCGCAGAAGCTGCGCCAGCCTGCGGCCTTCGCCGATAGTGACGAAATAGAAGCCGGTGGGCTGGCCGTCCGAGTCATGCTCCGGTTCCACCACAAGGTTTTGCAGGATGCCCTTGGCGGCGATGCTGGCCGCATAGGCTTCGATTTCCGCCTCGCTGTGCGGGGTTTTCCGAGCATTGCGCGGCGACTTCTTCAACTTGTCGAGCGGGATGAAAGCCTCCGCGCTGCTCGCCGGGACCGCCGCCGGCTCCACGTTCGCGGGCAAGCTGGTCGCTTCTACCTTCTGATCCGCCACCGGCACGGTGGCGGTCTTCGTCTTCTTCGATATCCTTGCCATTGTCCTGATCCTTTCTCTCGTAATGCCGGAGGCATGTCCCCGACATGCCTCCCGGGGGCGCGTGAGCGCGCGGCAGAGAGGGGGGCCAATGCCGGCGAGCAGGGCTGGGCTGCGCGCCGAGCGGGGCGGATCGGATCGGGATGGGAAATGAGAATTGTGCGCCTTGCGAGCGAGCGGCCCCGCCCTCGCGCAGGCGGCGATGGCGGGGGAGAGATGGCCAAGACCATCTCTCCCCTTGTTGGGCCGCGTCCATCAGATAGGCTTGGGCTGATTCAGTTTGGCCTGGCCATCAAACCCGTCGAGGCTGTCCCATCGCGGGATGCGTTGCGCCCAAGGATCCGCTCGCATTCACGCTGACGGTTCTTCGGTGACTTTTGAAAGACGCGCCTTGAGAGCAGCTCCCCCTCTGGGAGCCTGAGTTTCGTCGGCTACTCGTTCGTACCCGTACTTTTCGAATAGGTCGTTCAATGCCTCGGCGAGCAGCACCTGATGAGTGGCGTCACGATCGGCAGCAAGCCGGCGCAACGATCTGACCACCTTAGGTTCAAAGTACCCGCCGATCTGCCGACGGCCACCGCGCGCGTTCATACCCAAGCGTCAACCCCTCCACGTCGTCGGAAGCAAGAACACATAATACAACTTTGCAATGCAACAACTATTTGAAGTGTCGAAGTGACGACACTTCACTCTTTTACTTTGTTTGCACAGATTATCTTGACTGGAACAACGACAATGATAATGTTTGTGCAAACAATGGAGGCGAGGTTACAAACATGGGTGAACCGCAGTTAAAGGTGGGCGATTGGCGGGAGGCCGTGAAGTCAGTGCGGCGTGATCGCGTAGAACGGTTGCTCGCGCGGGAAATCAGTTGGTCGCCGGACGGCTCGATCGAGTTGGTGCTTGCTCGCGAGTTCGTCGTGCCGGATGACCCCGGGGTTTACCTGATCCATGACCTTCGCGGTGTTCTGTACGTGGGTCAGTCTCGGCACCTCCGACAGCGTTTTGTTCAGCACGATCGCCTCCGTCGGAATCGCCTTTTGCGCTTGGCGATAAGCCGGCCCGTCGGGATCATGAAGTTCAGTTGGCGACTCGTTGCCGACGAAGAAGAGCGCGCCGTGTTTGAGCGCGAGCTCATCGCAATCCTGCAGCCGGTCTGTAACCGGCAACTGCTCGATACCCCCCTCATCTGAAAAAAGGAGATATGTCATGGCCCTTCTCATCCCTGCCATTAAAGGCCGGATCGGCAATACAGAATACTACGAGACTACGATGCGTGTGCGCGACCTGGTTCAGGCTGTGCGCAGGGCGAGCGAACTCGACGATTGGGCGAACTTTAGCATCGAAGAACGGATGCAGCGCGAGCTTGACGACAAACGGGTTCGTGAGCAGATCGTCCCCTATCTCACGCGCAACGAGGACCGATTCTTCGGATCGATCATCGTGCTTATCTACAATGGTGACGTTCTGTTCGAGACTATCGCCGATCTCAAGATCAGCGTTCCCGGGGCTTACAAGGCCAACGCTCACCGTATCGGTTTCGTCACTATCGATGGCGGCAGTCTGATTGTTCTGGACGGCCAGCACAGGCTTGCGGCGCTCAAGAGCATCTATGAGCCCAAGCAGGATGGCATCGCATATGGTCCCTACGTCAAGGATATCCCTGACGACGAGGTTTGCGTGATCTTCCTCAAGCATGAGAATGCCGTGAAGACGCGACGCATCTTCAACACTGTAAACCGTTACGCCAAGCAGACCAGCCGCGGGGATAACATCATCACGAGCGAGGACGACGGTTATGCAATCGTCACCCGCCGGTTGCTGCGTGACGATGAGCCTCTCGGCAATCGTGTCGTGAACGGCAAGCCGTTCGAAGTGGTCAATTGGAAAAGCAACACGCTGACGACGCGGAGCAAGCAGCTGACGACAATCAGCGCGGTGTATGAAACCGCACATTTGATTCTCGGAAACGGTTTCTATGAGCCCCAGACGCGACCTGACGACAGTAAACTAGATGAAGGCGCCGAGCGGGTTGGGGCCGTTTGGCGGGCGATGCTGGAAGGGTTGAAGCCCTATCAGGATGCTCTCGCCAACCCGGAGGCGATTCCAGCGATGCGGGACGAGAACGCAGCGAGCGCGCTCCTGTTTAAGCCCGCTGCGCAAATCGCGCTGCTCCGGGGGCTTTTGAACGCCACAGCCGGTGATCGCATGACGCTGGCCGAAGCGGTAAGCCGCGCCAACGCTATTGATTGGCGAATGCAGGCGCCGCTTTGGGGTGGCGTCCTGATGAAGGCAAGCGGTGCGATCGATGCTGGCTCTGAGGCGCGCAACCGAGCTGGAAGCCTGATCAGCTGGATGATCGCCGCGAATGTGATGACAAAGGAGGAGCGAGAGGCAGTCCGGCGAACCTACAATCAGGCCTTTGGTGTCGATGTGAATGAACCTGAACAGGCGGAATCAATTCACGAACTGCCTGAGCCCGTGGCTGCCGCAAAACTGGCGGCATGATCCTTGGCAGGGGTGCGGGCGGTCGCTCGCGCCCCAACCACCGATGGAGGACTATCAGTGACACAATCTCACACGCTCTACCTGATGCTTCACCAAGGTCGCGACTATGGCGAGTTGGTGAGCGGCCCCAATCCGGCTGCAGCGGTTGAAGCCTACTATGCTGAAATGGACGCGTGGTGTGCGCCATCGCCAGATGCGGAAATAAGTGAAGAGTTTACGGTGTGGCTCTATGAGGTGCCCTCCGCCCTTGAAGATCACATACAGCTTCGGTTTGAGGATCTCGATACCGAGGAGTTTACGGCAGCGGCAGCCGCCTTCATCGCGGAAAATCCTAATCTCAAAGCGGTGGAGTTGAACGTGATCTATACCGCGGCCGAGGGCACTATGGCATCAGAGATGCCCCGATTGCCGGACCTCTTCGACCGCGCGCGCGAAGGCTGAGACA
Organism: Aminobacter sp. Piv2-1; assembly: GCF_037625995.1. Taxonomy (NCBI): domain Bacteria; kingdom Pseudomonadati; phylum Pseudomonadota; class Alphaproteobacteria; order Hyphomicrobiales; family Phyllobacteriaceae; genus Aminobacter; species Aminobacter sp. Piv2-1. The sequence continues at coordinate 498,103 of NZ_JARKMU010000002.1, read as the reverse complement.
GCAACGTCAACGTCCGCTTCATTGGTGAATCGGCCAAGGCTCAACCGAACTGATTCCGACGCTTCTGCAGCGGAAAGTCCCATTGCCGTCAAAACATGAGAAGGCTCCGTCAGCCCGGAGGTGCAGGCCGACCCCGTCGCCGCCGCAAGGTTGGGACGCGCCGCGGCCAGGAGCAATTCGGCCTCGACCCCCGGAACTCGGACATTAAGATTGCCGGGATGCCGCTGCGCCATTGCACCATTGACGACGAGATCGGGGATCGCAGTTAGGAGATCATCCAGCATGCGGTCTCTCAACGCTGCGAGTCTCCTGCGTTCGTCAGGCCCAGCATCAGCCAAAAGCGCGCAAGCCGCCCCGAAGCCGACGCAAAGGGGGACCGGAAGCGTGCCAGGACGAAGACCATCTTCCTGCCCGCCGCCGAACATGATTGGTTGAATGCGGTTGCGCTGTTGTCGGCGCACGTACAACGCGCCAATGCCTTTCGGGCCGTAGCTCTTATGAGCCGATAGGCTCAGCAAATCGATGTTGCAAGCGTTAACGTCGATGGCCGAAACCGCGAGTGCTTGAGCGGCATCGGAGTGAAAGAGAACGCCTTTTGAACGACAAAGCTCTCCAATGGCGGCAATGGGCTGAGTTACTCCGGTTTCGTTGTTTATCGTCATGACAGACACGATCGCGACAGACGAAGTAATACGATTCGCAAGTGCATCGACATCGACTATGCCGCTAGCGTCGACCGGCGCGAGATGGATGCAAAACCCATGGTCGGTGAGCACACGCGCTGCCGCAAGGACGCACTTGTGTTCGATCGCCGACACGATCACTTCCCTTCTGTCGGGGGCTGCAGCTCGAGCAGATCCGAGAAGAGCAAGATTGTTGGCCTCAGTTGCGCCTGAGGTGAAAACAATCTCGTCGGTGTCGGCGCCGATCGACTTGGCGATCAGTGTGCGCGCATTGATTACGGCCGAATCGGCTTCCCATCCGTAGCCGTGGTCGGCGGCATGCGGGTTTCCAAACCCGCCGGGACCTTCGAGATATGGTCGCATAGCCGCCAACGCGCGAGGGTCAAGCGGTGTGGACGCCTGATAGTCCATATAGACGCCGTGTCCTCCGCTCATCCCAACCATCTCCACAATTGAATGCGCACTGGCGGTTGCCACCAGTGGGCCTCTGAGCTACTGGTAGCATCAACCAGTGAGGATGATCAATGTCGCGTAGCCTTCTCGATGACGGTCGATTTCGGCTGCAGTTTGCGGGTCATGAAACATTCCCGTTGCGCTACGGGTGGTTGAAAAAGTCCTATGACGCCGTTTTAGCGGCCGAATCGGCCGGTGAGACGGACTTTCGTTCTATCTTTACAGATGATTCGGCGATTGCATACTTCGGCGTTGGCAAGAACATGGTCACGTCGATGCGGCATTGGTCGTTAGCATCCGGCGTGCTTCAAATTATAAATGACGAGGACTTAGGCTCGTCTGGCAGTCAAATTCAACCGACTGAGCTTGGTCGGCTGATTTTTGATGATGACGGCGATCCTTACCTGGAGCGTCCTGGGTCTCTGTGGCTCCTGCATTGGCACCTCGCGGCGACGCCGATGCGCGCAACGACTTGGTATTGGGCATTTAATGAGCTCAACGAGCCAACATTCACACGCGATCTTTTGAGATCGCGCCTTGCGCGACGTTGCGATGAGTTGCGTGAAGACGGCCGCCTTAAAAACTCTCGAATTTCCGAGTCGACGCTAAAGAGCGACGTTCTCTGTTTTATTAGGACCTATGCGACCAAGGCGGACGCGAGCCGCTCGACCCAAGAAGATAACCTGGAGTGCCCACTTACCGAGCTCGGCTTGGTGCAGCCTGTCGACGTCGGCGCGGCATTTCAGTTTCGTAGGGGGCCGAAATCGACCTTACCTGATGAGGTGTTTCTGTACGGGCTCCTGCGGTTTTGGCAGAAGCTCTATCCGACGCGGCGAGAGTTTACTGTCGAGGCGATTACGCACGAAGCCGGGGCACCGGGGCGCGTCTTCCTGCTGGATGAGGAAACGGTTGCGGAGCGTTTGGCCCGGTTGGCCGATCTTACGCGTGGCGCGGTCCGGTGGGACGAGTCCACCGGAATGCGGCAGGTCTATGCACCGGATGTGACGAAGCTGGATCCCTTGCGCTACGTTGCGATGCTTTATCGTAGCGGCAGCACGAAGTCACAAAAGAAAATGAAGGCACGGGCGGCATGACGAAAACTCTGGATGCCGTCGTCAAGGTTCGCCGCCGCTTTCAGCGCTCCGTAAGGGTCGACACCGATATCGGCGCGGCATCGCTCGAGGGTTTTGTTTGCCCGCAGAGCGCCGCCGACTCCTTACTCGGAATGGCGCGGCAGATTCATGAAGTCGGTCAAGGCGCGTTCACTTGGACAGGGCCGTATGGTTGCGGCAAGTCGAGTCTGGCCGTTGCGGTCGCGGCCCTCCTTGCGGAACCGAGCCTGAAAACCCTGGCTCGCTCTGCGATGGGCCAACAAGTCGCGACCGAATTGGAACGGTTGTTGGATCCTGACGATCTGGGTTGGAGGATTCTGCCGGTGGTCGGCAGCCGTGTGGATCCGTCAAAAGCAGTTGGGGCAGCGCTCGACAAGTTTCTGGACGTGAAGCGTACTCGCGGGCGTCCAAACAAGACAGAGGCCGATGTTATCGCACGGCTTGTAGAACTCTCGGCGCGGCCCGACCGTGCGGGCCTCCTCGTCGTCATCGACGAAATGGGCAAATTTCTGGAAGAAGCAGCATTCGGTGGTGGAGCTGACGTCTATTTCTTTCAGCAGCTTGCTGAGGCCGCAAATCGAAGCGCCGGACGCCTTGTCGTTGTTGGCGTGCTTCATCAATCGTTTGATGACTACGCGCATCGGCTGAGCCGAGAAATTCGAGACGAGTGGTTGAAGATTCAGGGACGCTTTGCAGACGTACCGATCAATGTGGCGGGCGAGGAACAAATTGAACTCATTGCGCGCGCGATCGAAACCGACGCAGCGCCTGGTGCTAACAAGGCCCAAGCTGAAGGCGTGGCGGATGCGATTCGCGCGCAACGACCTGGTACTGGCGGTGACTTGGGAGTCCGCCTGCACGAATGTTGGCCGTTGCATCCGGTAGTGGCTAGCCTGCTCGGGCCGCTTTCGCGGCGACGCTTTGGCCAGAATCAACGGAGCGTCTTCGGCTTCCTAAATTCCGCTGAGCCGTTCGGCTTTCAGGAGTATTTGAAAACCGAGCCCGCTCGAGGCGCCGTAGCTTATGACGCGGTGAACCTTTGGGATTACCTTCGTACCAATCTCGAGCCGTCAATCCTGGCATCTCCAGACGGCCATCGTTGGTCGCTTGCGGTCGACGCGGTTGAGCGCAGCGAGGCGCGGGGCGCAGAGTTAGATCATCTCGCATTGGTCAAGACGATTGCGCTCGTCGATCTGTTCAAGGAGCGGTCTGGTCTTTTGCCGAGCGCCGAGGTGCTCCGCCACGCGTTGCCACACCTTGGCGCGTCGCGCCTTGAATCCTGCCTCGAAGATTTGAAGGCTTGGTCAGTTGTCCTCTATCGACGTCATCTCGGCTCGTACGCGATCTACGCCGGGAGCGACTTCGATATCGACGCGGCCGTCTCCGAGGCTCGCACGCGTCTGCCGATGGTCGATCTCGCGCGTCTGCGGTCGCTGGCGCTGCTACAGCCGGTCTTGGCGAAGCGGCATTATCATACGACAGGCGCGCTGCGCTGGTTTGAAGTAGATATTGCGGCACTTAGCGACGGAACCGAGCGTGTCCGGCAGTTCCGTCCGCAGCATGGCGCGACCGGCCTCTTTTTGCTTCTGATCGGCACCGAAGCGGAAAGCGACGCAAAGGCAAAAAAGCTTTGGCGCACTGCCACAGAGGCCGCGGACGGCTGGCCCGTCGCAATTGGGTGGACACGCGACAGCTTCATGATCCGCGAACTCGCCTCTGAACTGCTGGCGCTGGAAGCGGTCCGATCAGAACGCTCGGAGTTGCAGGGCGATGCTGTCGCAAGGCGTGAGGTCAGCGCGCGCATTGCGCGGCTATCAGCGGAAGTCGAGGATCGACTGAATCACGCATTCGATGAGGCCCAATGGGCTTGGCGTGCGGGCAATGAAAGCGATCTATCGACCTCGGATGGCACGGTAACCCTAAATGCAATTGCTTCTGCGCTAGCGGACGAACGTTATCGGTGTGGGCCCAAAATCAAGAATGAATTGCTCAATCGAATCAAGCCTTCCAGCAACGCCATTGCAGCGCAGAAAGAACTGCTAAAGGCGATGGTCGAACGTTGGCAGGAGCCGCGCTTGGGCATCGAAGGCTATCCAGCAACCGGTGGTCTCTACGATTCGCTATTGGGCGCCACAGGCTTACATGCTCCGCGCGCTGATGACAGCCGACGTTATGCTTTCGTCGATCCAGCAGCAGCAAGCGATTGTCGTCTTGCCCCGCTATGGCAAGTCGCTGAGGCGCATTTCCGTGAAGCCGGATCTGCGGGAGCGGATCTCGCTACGCTCTACGCAGAATGGCGCAAACCCCCGTTCGGCGTGCGTGATGGTCTGTTGCCCGTGTTCGCGGTTGCATATCTGATGTCCCGCTCCGGGCGTTTGGCTGTGTATCTAGACGGAGCATTCCAACCAAAGGTCTCGGCGATTCTGATTGACCGTCTCGCCCAAGATCCAGCCAGTGTTCGGCTGCGTTGGACCGAAGCGAGCGATTTTCACATCCATGTGCTCGGTGGCGTCGCCGATCTCGTTGCAGGGTTTGGTGCGATCCCGGCCGGCCAGACTCATCCAGAAACAATTGATGTCGCACGTGGCCTGGTAGGTTTGGTGCTGGGTCTGCCGGCCTGGGTTCTGCGCACGGGACGCCTGTCAACTACCGCTGCAAAAGTTCGCAATCTCGCCAAATTGGCCAGCGACCCGAACAAGTTCCTCCTTGACGACTTACCATCCGTATTTGCCGACGGGATGGAGCAAACGCGCGATGTTGCCGAGACTGTCGTCGCCACCCTGCGCGACGGCTTACGAGAATTGATCGAGGCCTATCCAGCGATGCTCCGAGAGCTTCGGCATGCAATGCTGCGCGAACTCAGGGTCGAGGAGCCAACGGCGGCCGCCCTTGCGACGCTACACGGACGGGCGGAAGCGATCAAAGGACTAACGGGAAACTATCGGCTCGATGCGTTCGCGACACGGCTCGCGACTTACACAGGTGAAGACGAGGAAATGGAGGGGCTGGCCAGCCTCGCGGCTAACAAGCCGCCGCGCGATTGGGCTGATCGCGATATAGACCATGCGCGTGTCGAGATCGCTGCGCTGGCACAAGAGTTTGTTCGCGCGGAAGCCTTTGCTCATGTGAAGGGCCGTGATGACGGCCGTGTAAAGATGGCGATTTTCATCAGCGATCCGAACCGTCCATCGCCTGTGAAGCCGGATTTTGACATCGGCATCAGTCAACAGCATGAAGCGCGGATGCTGGCCGACCAGCTTGAACAGGTTCTCGCAGACGCCAAGGTTGGTCGCAACGTTGCGTTGGCCGCGCTTGCCGAACTTGGGGCTCGGCTGTCGGAGGCAGATCCGCAGCCGGTGTTGCCATTCGATCCGCCGCCTCAGCCGTTGCCGTTCGTTCGGCGGAAAGGAGCAGCACGATGACTGGGACCAAGGTTCGCCATGTGCTTGGCCTTTCGGGTGGTCGCGATAGCGCTGCGCTGGCTGTGTTCATGCGCCAGCATCATCCGGATATTGACTTGGAGTATTTCTTCACAGACACGGGCAAGGAGTTGCCCGAGGTTTACGAATTTCTCGTGCGCCTCGAAGGGTTCATCGGCAAGCCGATTGAACGTTTGAATCCGGACCGTACGTTCGATTTCTGGCTCACTCAATACAAGAGCTTCCTGCCGTCGCCGAAGACGCGTTGGTGCACACGTCAGCTGAAGATAAGGCCTTTTGAGCAGTGGCTTCGTCCTGATTTGGATACCGGTGTGCAGGTGATCAGCTATGTCGCTATTCGTGGTGATGAGGACTATCGGGAGGGCTACGCCTCAACCCATCCTAATCTGTCCGTGCGGCTGCCTTTTCGCGAACATGCCATCGACAAAGATGGCGTGATCGAGCTTCTCGAAGCGTCAGGCGTCGGTCTCCCCGACTATTATCGATGGCGCTCTCGGAGTGGCTGCACTTTCTGCTTCTTTCAGCAAAAGATTGAATGGGTCCGGCTGATGGATGAGCATCCTGACGCCTTTCAGGAAGCGAAGGCTTATGAGAAGAATGCGGTCGAGCACGGCTCGCCGTTCACTTGGAGTCAGGGCGAAAGTCTGGAGCAGTTAAGCCGGCCGGAACGTGTGGCACAGATTCGCGAGGATCATGCGCGTCGCGTTGCGCGCCTGCGCGAACGGCAGCCGGTAAACCCACTGCGCTCTGAGCCCGAACCGCTCGATCTTGACGTCCTGTACGGGTCGGCGAAGGTCTGCTTGTCCTGTCACAAATAGGAGCAGGCCGTTGTCCGCGCCTTGGACAGAATTGATCAAGTCGGTTGCGGCGCGTAGGTCGCCTGATGCTCCATTTTTTAAGCCTATTTGCCTGATGGCAATTGTCGACTTGATCAACGAGGGCCAAGTCGATCCAGTCGACATCGACGTGGATCAGTTGGTCGAGCGCGTTAGCGCAATGGTTGACGGAATTCATACTGGCCGACCCGATATGCGTTGGCGCCCGGTCTGGCACCTCTCGAACGACGGGGCGTGGACACACACCATGGCTGGACGGCGGATTGGGCCAGAAGATTTCGTACCAGCTCGGAAGCCGGACAGTTTGCGAGAGTGGCGCGCAAGCTTCGATCGGGTCGCGGTCCCTTCGACCATGCTGATCCATTGGAAATCGGAGCCGGACCGCACAATTTTGCGACGCGCGGCGGCGGCGATGCTGGAGAGCGGAGACGAAAACTGCCGAAGTTTGGCGGCGAGATGGGGCGCTGGCCCTTCCATAGAGAGCGTCCGGTCGCGGAGGGACACTTCGGATCACAGACAAGGATTTCTGGCCGACGCTGGTGCCCGACGCGCTATCGAGCGCCACGCAATGGCAATTGCGGCACTCCGATTTGAAGCCGAAGGCTGGACCGTCACAGACCGCTCCGCTTCCGAAAGCTACGATCTTTTGGCTGAGGCGGGCACGCAGGCGCTCTTCATCGAAGTGAAAGGGACTGCCGGCTCGGGAGACGTCGTCGAGCTGACGCGATTGGAGGTCGAGTTCGCGCAGGCGAATCGCGATCGAATGGCGTTGGCTGTCGTGGCGCGGATCACCGTCGTCGGATCCGGTGACGAAGCGGCGGCATCTGGGGGTGAACTGATCGTCCGGCGGCCATGGGCGCCGGCACCTGGCGCACTTCGGCCAATCTCTTTCACCTGTCTGCTGGAGTAAAGAAATGGCCACACGCATATCCGACGAGGCCGCAGGCACGGAAGCGTTCGCTCGTGACCAGTCTTGTTACGAGCAGAACTTTCAGCAGTATCGCGCCATGAATCAGATTATGTGGCAGGTGCCGCTGTTGGCGATCACAATTACCGGCGGTCTTTGGTATGCTGCCTTAGGCGTTAGCGGGGCGTCTGAATTCAGAGGGCCACTGTTCCTACTCAGCGCGGTTCTCGATTTTGCGCTAATCGCCGTTCTATGGCGTATTCGATTTGTCATGGCGGCTTATCTCGTTCAGATTGAGCGCTTCCATCCGCCTGCTTTTGTCAGAGCATCCGGAAGCGGCTTTCTCAATTGGCCTTACACCGTGGTCGCGGCATTCAGCGTAGCGCTCGGATGTGCGGGCATCGGGTCCGTGCTCGGGTTGTTCAATCTCGATTGGCTGCGGTTCTGATGGCCGCTTCGACCCGTGCAGTGCCGAGCTCGCTGCGATCTGTGCCGATCTATGATGAGTCCGCAAAACGGATTGCCGACGTTTATGAATCGACGACATTCGAGCGCGTGCACGCGGGCATAATTGATCTTCTGCCATCCCCAGGGGCAAGCGTTCTCGACGTTGGCTCTGGATCAGGCCGAGATGCAGCAGCCCTGGCGGCAAGAGGCTACCGCGTTACCGCAGTGGAGCCGTCTCATGGCCTACGCGAAGAAGCCAAGCGCCGTCACGGTGATGCAAATATTGAGTGGCTCGACGATGCGTTGCCCGATCTTCACATCCTTGGCGAGCGCCGATTCGCCTTCATCTTGGTGAGCGCAGTGTGGATGCACCTAGTTTCGCGCGATCGGCTGGCCGCCATGCGTCGTCTCAGCCAACTCCTTGAGGCGGGTGGCCGGCTAGCAATTTCTATCCGTCGCGGACCGGTCGATCGGTCTCGCGCCTTTGCAACAGTCACAACGGATGCCGTCGAGGCCAGTGCCCTAAAATCAGGCTTGCGCCTAGTTCGCAAGTTTGAGGCGAAGGACGCTCTTGCACGCGCAGACATTGCCTGGTCCACACTCGCCCTGGAAAAGGACGCGCGCTAGGAAGCCGAACTCTCCTCCGTGTCCGCGAGATCTTCTTCCTCCATTTCGGGATCCGTCGCTGCCGCCGCTGGAACCTTCGAGACCGCTTCGCGCATTGCTTTGCGTTCCAGCGGCTCTGCGCCGATGTTCCGTACGAGCCCGTTGTAGGGGTCGAACGCTTGGTTGAAGATCTCGCTTCGCTCGGGTCGGGTCAACTCATCCTTGAGCTTGCCCTTCTCCCGGCAATAGGTGGTCTCGTAATGATCGTGTAATGCTGAGAACACTTCGTCGCGGCATTCTGCCCGCTCGGCTGTGACCACCTGCTCCAGCGCAGGATGACCGGGACGCCAGATTTCGAGCAGCAGATAGCGATATTTTGGCCACTGGTCGGGCTGCATTTCGGCGCGATAAACTACGCTGCGGAATGTCTGATTGCTCGGACGGATTGCCCAGAGTTCCTTGTCGTCAGCCACCTCTCCGGTGAATACGCGAATAACCTTCTTCAGTTGCGGGATGGAGCGTGGCACGAAGAATTGGTTGAGTTGCGACACATATTCGTCGAAGGCTTGGTCGCGGTCGACGGGCGGCTGTTCGCCGAAATCACCCTTCTGCAGCCGGCGTTCAGCTTTTTCTACGAGGCCAAGGAAGCCGCAGATGAGCGCCGTCTGAAACGCGACCGTGCTGAACACCTCGTCAAAAAGCCGATTGCACCATTCCACGATTTTGGGATGAATCTCGCCACCTTCGGTTCGGATAGGCTTCTTGTCGCTGATGTCGCCGAGCAGCCGCTGGGCGCGCTCCCGATAGAGACGCGCCACCGCGTCAGCAATCCGTGCAGCGGTCGCATCTAGACGGCGTGAGCTCGCTTCGATCTCCGGAACGTCGGTTTTGAAATAGCCGTTGCGGAGCTTCTGGCGGAGATTGGCCCGGTGGGTGTCGAAAACGCGACCGATTCCTTGGCCCTCGAGCAGAATGGGCTTGAGTTGTCGGTCATGTTCGCGCTCGAGTTGCTCGCCGATTTCGATGACCGCACGGTTGTGGCGATCGAAGGGCGCGAAGCGTTCGAGCGCACTGATAATATACGCGCCATACCGAATATCGAATTGCCTTCCGAGCTTGTCTGCGGCGGCTGCGGTGAACAGATCCCGCCGGATGGTGTCGGCGGTCGCAGCGCCGAGCAAATTGCGGCCATCGAGCCGCACCAGCAAATCGTCGAGCCGCGTGCGATTGTAAAACGTGCCGCCGCGCGGCTTGACGCCCTTAACTGTACCCCCGTTATCGAGCATCATATGTTCGATCATGTAATAGACGTGGGGTACGCCAGTGATCGCAACGGGCGTCTGAATCTTCTGCCGGCTTCCGTCCTGATCGAGTTCGACATTGACAATCCGCAGCGCCTGAGGCGATCGCTCGTCTTTCTCTTTGATGTGCGAAAGCGTGCGTCGCATCAGGGAGCTGATCAAATCGTTGTCGTCGAGCAATTTGTTGCGCGCATCAGAGACCTGCCGCGCCGTCTTGTTCAATGTCAGGAAGATGGAACGGGCCGCCTTCTTCATGTCGAAATCCCCGCGATATGTTGTGTCCAGTTCGGGGATCGTGCAGAGGATGACGGGAAGGTTTATTTCGTCGAGATTGAACCGCTCGATATAGGTCTTGGTCCAGGCGGAATAATACTCTTTAAATGGCGCGCGGCGCTCATCAGACCATTGGTCCTTGAGATTGCGGTAGATCGCGAGCAACGCCATCGCTCGGTGCTGGCCGTCGACGATAACGAGGCGGGTGCGGTGCGTGTTCAGCCGCAGCCGTACCAGATCGTGCATCAGCGCCCGGCCGCCTTCTAGCGGCTGCTCGAACTGAAACACTTCGCGCCCTGTGGCACCCGAACGGGTCACCAACAGCGACCAGTCTCGGTTCGGTTCAGGCGGCAGCGTCTCACTTGTGACTTCGGGGTAGAACTTCTCCGGTTGAGTCCGCCCTTCTTGGATCGGCATGACAACGATGACGATCGGCGGGAAGAGCTTGATCATATCCTTGGACTGCTCGTCGAGCAGGTACGGTACCAAGTCGGCCGAGACGCGCGCGTCGTCGATATCGCGCTGCATTATCTCGTCGAAGTCTAGGCTCTGAAAGTCGAAGATTTCTCGCACAGGTGCAAGTGCGCTCAGCAGCTTATCGTTGGAGGGCGACGTGAAATTGAGCCCGACATGCGTCAGGAGATACTTCACTTCGAGTGAACGTGAGCCGCCACTCCCCGAACCTACCCGGAATGAACCGACGGTTCCCTCCAAGGTCAAATCAAGTGCCGTCTCCTGTCGCAAACGCAGCGCCATTCTCAATTCCTTCCGAGAAGGGGATAGTGAATTCGGTTTAGTATGTTTTCAATGTCGATATAAGTGCCAGGCGGGCCGGCGATCACCGTGGCGACCACAAAGAGACGGGAGGGCGGGATATTTCTCGAACGCACTTCGCGTGCGAAGCTCTGATCGCGTTGCTCTTCCTCTGACGACCCGATGTCTGGAAGCTCGCCATACTTCTCAATCAGGACCTTGTGACGCTTTAGGCGGGCTCTAAGCCTCTCAGACATGCCTATATAGATCGGACTGGCGAAATGCGGGGCCGATACTTCGAGCACCTCGCGAATGGTGACCAATCTCGCGGGCTCTTCCACAATCCGATCAAGCAGCGACTCCGAAAGGGTCGGCATATGCTCGATCCGGCCCTCATAACGGGGCTTTAGCGGGCCTCGAAGGTGTGCGGAGTAAGGCTGTTCGCGGAAATACTTGAAGACGCTGTCATAGAGAAAAGCACGGACTGCTTCCTTCGCAGCGGCCGACGAAACCGACGCTTTGAGCGTTGCGACGTCGGCCGTGATGCGTTCTAGATCGAAGGACGTAATCTCTGGCGTGTAGTACCAAGCATAGACGCCGGGCTTGGCCGGGACATCGCCAATCTCATGCCAGCTATATGTGGCCACCACCGCTCCGCATCAGTAACCCCTCTTCACCACATTTCTCGCCGCGAATCGCGGTAACCACCCCAGAGTATTGCTTTGAATGCATGGCTTAGCGAGATGTTTAGCAAGGAGGACCGGGCGGTTGAAAGACAAAGCTGTGGTCGCTGCACACTCCCGTGCTGAGCGCAGCGTGATGAACATGGCCTGATCCGTAAGGAGATGCGTTCACCGATAGTCCTGGGAGTGTCCGCCGGGAGAATGCCTTTGGGACGTGGACTCGGTGCGTACTCGAGATCACAGTCGGCGTGCTGCCGCCGCGATATGCTATAAGCGCGGGTATCCTCGCATCATCGAGGAGATGGTTCGATGGCGCCGGAACCCTGTCGCAGGGCGGTTCTCGATGCCACTGCATGTCGCAAACAAGCTTTTCGGGCGGTTTTGGCAGATGGAGAAGACGATGAGCAGGTCGGAGCTTGAAGATCTATCAAACCTGTTCACCCGCCTTCAAAGCGAGCTCGAACCGGCTGGCATTGGCGAGAAGCGCTCGCTTGAGGACCAATTGAGGGAAATCGAAGCAGATATTTGTCCCTTCTTTACGAGTGAGGAGAACCTGAGCGCCGGGCTTGGATCTGGCGGCCTCACTTATGAGCACGCTTTTCTGAAGAAGACCCGTGCGTGGTCTGAGCCACTTCTGCATACATTCTTGGAGGAGTATCGTGCGGCCGAAGCCGCGAACTCATCCTGTCTCTTCGAAAGACTGGCAAAATTCCTTACCGAGATGGACCACGCCTACAGTCATGTGGTCAGTATTGCTGAAATAGAAGCTGATAAGGCGAAGCTTAAAGGCTACGCCTTCGCGAGGAGTTGCCTGCGAGACATGGCCGACATGATCGAGTCTAGTCTGCAGCCATTCTTGCGCTTGCGTCTTGAGGTGCGCGCCTTAGCCGTCGAGGGCCGGAGCGGGTTCGGCGACCAGCTTCCACATCTGTCGCTTGGCAAGTTGACGGAGAAGCTCATTGCTATTGACCCTCAGTTCTACCAACCCAAGCCTCTCAATATTTCGCTCTCTCAGCTACGGAATATCGCTCATCATGGTAGCTATAGCGTGAGCGGCGATGAAATAATTTGCGAATATGGCAATCTAAGCCAGCCCAAGACGTTCACATGTCAGCCAGAGGATTTGATCGATGCCGCGTTGAACGTTCAGAATATCTACTACGCGCACAAGGTAGCATTCGAATTCTATTGTACCGACAACATCCGTTGTATCGGACAGGCCGAAAAGAGTTCCAAACAACAGGAGGTGATACTCTCCGACCTTTCGAAGAATGCTATTTTGGCGTATGGAATTGTCGCATCCGGCTTCCGTATAGTGAATGTAGCGCGAGATCATTTTCGCTGGGCATTCGTCCTCGTGGATCAGCATAGCCGTAAGAGGGGCGAGATAGAGGTAGCACTCCAAAGCTGCACGATCCCCTTTCTGTTACAGTCCGGCCCGATCTTCTTTCTCGCCTTCGTCCAAAGTGGAAGTCATGATTACCGTATAACTTTTAATGCAGGAACGGCCCGGAACGCGGTTCCCCAAGGGGGCGGTAGGTATTTCCACCTGGGTAAAAATCTAAGGGTTCACCGAACCAGCGGCACCGGCGATTCAACATAGGCCGCCTGCGAATCTCGAACCCCATTGAACACCTATTTCGTGTTGGCGGCGTTCGTCCGTCGACGTGACTTAGGCAAGGAAAGCGTCCGTTTTGCAGGTCGGAGCAGCGCGTTGCCGATTGGATCGGTATTTAGACTTCCACTTTGGACACCGAGCCCATTATTCGCTTCGGGTCAACTGATCTGGAGGCAGTCATGCCCGGCGGAGTGAATGCTGGAAACCAAAATCCGCAACAGGCGCGGGAGGAGAAGCTTGCCGCGCTAAATGGCGACGATACTCCGTCGAAGTCTGCGTCGTTGCGTATGGCCATGAAGCGAACAGTCCGGCGACCTGAACTTCGCATGATTGTGCCCCTGGCTGACACAACGATCTATGAAATGGAGCAGCGCGGCGAATTTCCGAGGCGCTTTTATCTGACCTCGCGTTGCGTGGTCTGGGATCTGGCGGAGGTCGAAGCTTGGATCGAGGAACGTCGGCAGGCGTCAAATGCCGAGCGGATCAAGCGTGCACCGGCGCCCGACGTGCGCAAGCGCAGAACACGGCCTGTTAGAAAGTAGCTGACTCACGGAAAACTGCGCCGCGCGGCAGTTCCTCCGATTACATCAAGTCGGGCGCGCGCCCGACGACCGGTTTTCGCAATGCGGGATGGGATTACGCTGCCTCCGAAGCTGACGGGTGCATCGACGGCGGATAGAGTACCGGCGTTCGCTTCTGGCCCGCGACCCAGGCGTCGATCATGTCCGCCCACTCCTGCAGCATATGGCGTCGCTGCTGCTCGTATTCGGCCTTGTTGTAGACGCTGCGGGATGAGCGCCGCTCCTCGTGGGCGAGGCACTTCTCGATCCAGTCGCTGTTGAAGCCAAGCTCGTGGAGCAAGGTCGAGCCGGTTCGTCGCAGATCGTGAACCGTGAACGGCTGCAACGCCAGGCCCTTCTTTTTCGCCCGCTCGATGATGGCCATGGTGATGCGGTTGAAGGTTGCTTTCGACATCGTCTCGTCCGCGTCGTAGCGCGACGGCAGAACGTAGCGCGAATTCGCAGCGCAAGTTTTGAGCGCGATCATGATATCGAGCGACTGCTGCGACAGGTATACGTTGTGGGGCTTGCCCCGCTTCATACGCTCCTTCGGGATGCTCCACACTGCGTTCTCGAAATCGACCTCGTCCCAGGTCGCCTCCAGAAGCTCGCTCTTCCGCACCATGGTCAGCAGGATCAGCCTCAACCCAAGGCGGATGGTGGGCAATGTCGGCACATGCTCCAGTTCCTGAAGCATGATGCGGATCTCGGTCTGCGTCAGCGCGCGGTCCCTGGCAACGAAGGTCGCGATCGAGGCGGGGGCCACGTCGTCGGTCGGGTTGCGGATCTTCTCGCCGTGGAGGATGGCGAAACCGTAGACCTGCTTGACAATGTCGCGAACATGGATGGCGGTCGCCGGCGCGCCGCGATCCTTCACCTTGTGACAGAGTGTCCGCACATCCTCGGGTGTGATCTCGGTCAGCAGCCGGTTCTTCCATGTCGGCAGGATGTCGCGGTCGAAGATTGTCTTGCGCATAGATCGCGTGCTCTCGGCCATTCGCGCCTCTTTGAGCCAGCGCCCGCCAACCTCCTTGAAACTCGCCGCAGGTGTAAGGCGCCGCTTTTTGCGCTGCTTATCGAGGGCCGGTGATTGCCCTTCCGCCACCAGCTTCCTCGCAGCCGTGCATCGGTCTCTGGCTTCGGACAGGCCGATGCCGTCCGGACCGTAGCGCCCGATGGTCAATGTCTCGCGGCGATCGTTGAGACGGTAGTCATAGCGGAAGGTAATGAGCCCGGAGGGCGCCACGACAACGTACATACCGTCACGATCCGACAGCTTGTACAATTTGTCTTTTGGTTTCAGCTTCTTAAGAGCGAGATCGGTCAGCATCGCAAAGGCCTTTTCGACGTCAAGCACCCCGTCGAATGGCCTATTTTTACCGTCACACGAAATACCGTCAAGCTACTATCATTTCACTTTAATATCAGCATATTAGCTTGAAAATCGATGTGCCGCTTGGCTTTGCGGCGCTGACGGTATTTGGAAAGCGGCTCGTTGACGAGAATCCAAATACCGTCAGCAATACCGTCAAATGGTCGCGCTTTGAGGCGATAGGTCGCGATAGACGGCGAGACCTTTATATTTTATTTTCAATGAGATAGGTTAGTCTAGCGATTGACCGCGAAACGCCCTGAAGGACGCCGGGTCACTCCCACTCGATCGTGCCTGGCGGCTTCGAAGTGACGTCGTAGACGACGCGGTTGATGCCGCGCACCTCGTTGATGATGCGGGTGGCGGCCTGGCCGAGGAAGGCCATGTCGTAGTGGTAGAAGTCGGCGGTCATGCCGTCGACCGAGGTCACCGCACGCAGGGCGCAGACGAATTCGTAGGTGCGGCCGTCGCCCATGACGCCGACGGTCTGGACCGGCAGCAGCACGGCGAATGCCTGCCAGATGGCGTCATAGAGGCCGGCCTTGCGGATCTCGTCGAGATAGATCGCGTCGGCCTCGCGCAGGATTTCGAGCTTCTCGCGGGTGATGCCACCCGGGCAGCGGATAGCGAGGCCCGGTCCGGGGAACGGATGGCGGCCGATGAACGAGTCGGGCAGGCCAAGCTCACGACCGAGCACGCGGACCTCGTCCTTGAACAGCTCGCGCAGCGGCTCGACCAACTGCATGTTCATGCGCTCGGGAAGACCGCCGACATTGTGGTGCGACTTGATGGTGACCGAGGGGCCGCCGGTGAAGGAAACGCTCTCGATAACATCTGGATAGAGCGTGCCCTGGGCGAGGAAATCGGCGCCGCCGAGCTTCCTGGCCTCTTCCTCGAAGACCTCGATGAACAGGCGGCCGATGGTCTTGCGTTTGACCTCGGGATCGGACTCGCCTTCGAGCGCGCCGATGAAGCGATCGGAGGCGTCGACGAGGATGAGCGGCAGGTTGTAGTGCTCGCGGAACATGGCGACCACGTCCGCCGCCTCGTTCTTGCGCATCAGGCCGTGGTCGACGAGGATGCAGGTGAGCTGGTCGCCGACGGCTTCGTGAATCAGCAGGGCCGCGACTGAGGAGTCGACGCCGCCGGACAGGGCGCAGATGACCTTCTTGTCGCCGACCTGCTGGCGGATCGCCTCGACCGCATGCTCGCGATAGGCGCGCATGGTCCAGTCGCTCTCGATGCCGGCGATCTTATGGACGAAGTTGCGCAGGAGCTTGGCGCCGTCGGGCGTGTGCACGACCTCGGGGTGGAACTGGACGGCGTAGAAGTTGCGCTTTTCGTCGGCGATGGCTGCGAACGGCGCGCCGGTGGAGGTGCCGATGACGCGGAAGCCGGCGGGAATCTCGGTGACGCGGTCGCCGTGGCTCATCCACACCTGGTGGCGGGTGCCCTTGGCCCAGACGCCTTCGAACAGCGGGCTGTCGTCCTGGACCTCGAGATAGGCACGGCCGAACTCGCGATGGTGGCCGGCCTCGACCTTGCCGCCGAGCTGGGCGCACATGGTCTGCTCACCATAGCAGATGCCGAGCACCGGGATGCCGGCGGAAAAGACGGCGTCAGGCGCGCGGGGGCTGCCGATGTCGACGGTGGAGTGAGGGCTGCCCGAGAGGATCACCGCCTTGGGGTTGATCCGCCTGAAGGCCTCTGCGGCCGACTGGAAGGGCACGATCTCGGAGTAGACCCCGGCCTCGCGGACGCGACGCGCGATGAGCTGCGTCACCTGGCTGCCGAAGTCGATGATGAGGACGGTTTCGGGGTGCTCGGAGTTCTTCATGGCGGGCGTTTAAAGAAAGAATCCGTTCTGTGCAATGGGCTCGATTGCATGGGTGACAAGTGCGGAACGCAATGGCCGTTCCGGCCGGACCGGGCTGTCACCCGGACCGGGCTTCGGCGAGGCCGCGCAGCGCCGCCATCAAGTCTTCGAAAGGCCCCTCGCCCAGCCGGTCGCGATAGCGATTCTCGATCTCCAGCTTGATGCGGTCGCCGTCGTCGAGTGCGGCCACTCCCTTCGGCGTGTAGAGGAGGAGCTTGCCGCGCCTGTCGTCCGGATCGGCGGTGCGTACGATGACGCCTTCGGCTTCCATACCGTCTAGCAGCTGCTGGATCGCCTGCTTGGAGATGCCGGCACGATCGATCAGGGCGGACTGCTTCAGGCCGCCACGGGGAATGTGGCCCAGGAGGCCGGCGCGGCTTTCGCTGAACCAGCCGTGGCCAGCGGCGCGCATCGCATCCGCGAACTCGGCCTGCCAGGCGCGGCTCGCCTGCCAGAGCTGCCAACCGATATGATCAGGATAGGATTTTGCCATTTCGTCAAGCCTCTTGACTATCATGCCGCTCGCCGTTAACGTCAAGCCACTTGACCAAATCGATAGCGGAAGGACAGAATGATGGCAATTCTCGACCGGAGTTCGCTGAGCATCCTTATTCCCGGCACGACCCACGTGCTCGAGCGCAACGGCAAGGAAGCCTATGTCTATTTCGAGACAGGCGACGTCGCCCACATGCTGCTCGACGACGGCGAGGCGAGGACGGGCGTGTGGGAGCTTGCGGATGGCGGCTATGTCGTGGACTGGGACAATGGCGCCACCGGCCGCTGGGCGCTCGACCACGAAGCCGGCGCGGTCACCTATGTCAACCAGGACCGCGACGTCCGGGTGAAGCTGCTCGGCGTGCTGTTCGGCAACGCCAAGGGTTTGCCCCGCGCGGCCGGCTGACTTGCTAGAACGTCAGCTCGCCCCTGGCGATCGCCTGGGCGAGCAGATGCACGGCATGCGCCAGCTTCTCGTCGACGACATGCAGATATTCGGTCCAGTCGTCGACATGGTGGATGTCGCTCGCGCCGTCGGAAATGCCGCGCAGGCCGATCAGCGGCACGCCGAAAAGCTGGCAGGCGCGCAGCACTGCGAAGGTCTCCATGTCGACCATGTCCTCGGCGACGGCGTCGTAGGCGGCGCCCGAGATGATCGCTCCACCGGTCGAGAGGCTCGCCTCCCTCACGCCGGGGATGCGGAGCGGAAGGAGCAAGGTGGCCGGCAGGCCGAGGAACGGCGTGACACCCCTCTCGAAGCCGAGCGCGGAAGCATCCATGTCGCGGTAGCTGACCGAGGTGACCTGGTAGACATCGGTCTGTTCGAGCTTGCGGCTGCCGGCGGAGCCGAGACAGACGACCAAGTCCGGCAAGGCATTCGCAGCCGCCAGGCGCGACAGCTCGGCGCCGACCGCGACTCCAGCCTCGACCGGCCCCACCCCGGTCATCAGCGGCGTGAACAGCCTGCTCAGATGTTCGCCATATTCGGCATCGACGGCCATGACGAACAGGACGTTTCGGCCCGAAAACTGCACGACCTCGGCCACGGCGCTCATCCTTCAATGCCGTCGCGGCCGACGACCACCATCATCGTGCCGGTCATGGTGGCGATCAGCTTGGCCTCACCGTCGGCGGCGAAGGCATAGGCCTGTCCGTCGGCAACGACGATGGTGCGGCCCGGCTTGGTGACCGAGCCGCGGAACAGGAAGCGCTCGCCGCGACCGGGTGCCAAAAGGTTGACCTTGAACTCGATCGACAGCACGCCGGAATTCTCGGGCATCAGCGAATAGGCGGCGTAGCCGCAGGCGGAATCGAGCGCCGCCGAGATGACGCCAGCGTGCAGGAAGCCGTGCTGCTGGGTGAGGCCGGCAGAGAAAGGCATCTCGATCTCCACCGTGCCAGGTGCGACCAGCGTCAGCTCGGCGCCGATGGTGCGCATGGCGCTCTGGCGCGCGAAGGAAGCCCTCACCCGCTCGTCATAGTTCGGTGCCGGAACGTTCTTGGATGCCATGTCTAACTCCTCCGCCACGCTTATCGCAAAGCGAGGAAAGACAGGCAATCGGAAATGCTGCGATGCAACACGGGCAGAACCGCGCTGCTCGTCCGATGGCGATCAGCTGGCCCGGCGCATGGCGGCGAAATAGAAACCGTCGGTGCCGCTCCGCTTCGGGGTGAGCGACAGGCCCTGGCGGCCGAAGCGGACGGCGCCCTCCTTGCCCGGGAAGCGGGCGACCCACAAGGCATGGTGATCGACGGCCGAGAACGCGCGATCGCGCGCGAGGAAGGCCTCGACCTGGTCGGCGTTCTCCTCGTCGAACACCGAGCAGGTGATGTAGACCATCAGGCCGCCAGGCTTCACGTAGGTGCTGGCAGCGTCGAGGATGGCCGACTGCTCGGCCTTGCGCACGTCGAGCTGGCGGTCGGTGAGGCGCCATTTGGCGTCGGGCCGGCGGCGCCAGGTGCCGCTGCCGGTGCAGGGCGCGTCGATCAGCACGATGTCCATATGGCCAGAAAGCTCGCCCAGTTCCGATTGCCGGGCGACGACCTGGACATTGCGGTTGTCGGAGCGGCGGAGGCGGTCGAACATCGGCGCGAGCCGCGACTTCTCCGAATCATGGGCGAAGATCTGGCCGCGATTGTCCATGGCGGCCGACAGCGCCAGCGTCTTGCCGCCGGCGCCGGCGCAATAGTCGAGCACCTGCATCCCGGGCGCTGCACCGGCGAGCTCGGCGGCGAGCTGCGAGCCCTCGTCCTGGATCTCGAACCAGCCCTTCTGGAAGGCCGGCTCGGCCTGGACGTTGGGGTGGCGGCCGCTGCCGTCGATGGGCGGAATGCGCACGCCATGCGGCGCAAGCGCGGTCGGCGCGGCCTGCGTTCCCTCGAGTTCGGCGATGACGCGGTCGCGGTCGGCCTTGAGCGTGTTGACGCGGATGTCGAGCGGCGGGCGGGCGGCAAGCGCCGCGCCCTCCTCCACCCAGTCGGCGCCGAAAGCGCGTTCGAGCAGCGGCGCGCACCAGTCGGGGCTGTCCGCGCGCACGGCATCGGGCGCGTCCGTCAGCTTGCGCTCGGCGATGGACTTGAGTTCGGCATCAGTCAGCGGCTCGGGCGCGAACTTGTCGCCGTCGAGCGTCTGGTTGAGGGCTGCGGCCGACTGGTTCCATTCGAGCAGCAGCGCCCCGAAACCGAGCGCGCGGGACGTGTCGTCGCCGACCAGCCAGCCGGCGGAGCGCTTGCGGCGCAGCGCGTCGTAGACGATGTTGCCGATCGCGGCGCGGTCGCCGGCGCCGGCAAAGCGGTGCGAAAGCCCCCAATCCTTGAGCGCATCGGCGGCCGGCCTGTGCCGCCGCTCGATATCGTCGAGCACTTCGATGGCCGCAGCCAGCCTTCCGCCAAGTCGCATGTCCGGTGATCCGTCTTCGGTTGACCCGTTTCAGGCCTAGCTAAACAGCGACGGCGAAATGCACAAGCGGCAGCGGGCCGGAAAACCGGGCATATTTTCGCCGGGGGAAAGGCAGCCGTCCCGGGCAAACGAGTGCCCGGAACTCGCGGGGGTCAACCGCCGACGGCCGCCGCTATTGCCGCAGTGAACGCGGCGAGCGCGGCCTCGTCGGCGGCACTGCGCTTCCTGCGCGACTGCACCAGGCAGGCCTGCGAGCGCAGGATGATGCCGTCCGACAGGATCTTCAGGTGGTTGGCGCGGAGCGTCGAGCCGGTCGAGGTGATATCGACGATGACGTCGGCCGAGCCCGCTGCGGGCGCGCCCTCGGTCGCCCCCAGGCTCTCGACGATGCGATAGACCTGGATGCCGTGTTTCTGGGAGAAGAACTGCTGCGTCAGCCGCCAGTATTTGGTGGCGATGCGCAGCCGACGGCCATGGCGCTGGCGGAAATCGGCGGCAACGTCGTCGAGGTCGGCCATGGTGTCGACATCGAGCCAGATTTCAGGCACGGCGACGATGACGTCGGCATGGCCGAAGCCCAGCCTGGCCGCGATCTCGGCCTTGCTTTCCCAGTCGGCGAGATTTTCGCGGACGAGGTCCTCGCCGGTGATGCCGAGGTCGACATTGCCCTGGCCGATCTCGCCGGCAATCTCCGAGGCGGAGAGGAAGGCGATCTCGATGTCCGGCCGGCCGTCGACGGTGGCGCGGTAGCGGCGGTCGTCCTCAGGCAGGTTGACCGTGAAGCCGGCCTTGGCCAGCACGTCCAGCGCCTGCTCCTTGAGCCGCCCCTTGGACGGCAGCGCGAGCGAGATTGCCATCAGCGTGCCTCCCTGAGCGCTTCGATGCGGTCGAGCCAGACGGAGAAGCCGACGCCGGGGATGGGCTTGCCGGCGCCGAGCAGCGTCAGCAGCCGGTCGTAGCGGCCGCCGCCGGCCAGCGGCCGTTCGCCATCGGAACCCGAAATCTCGAAGACGAGGCCGGTGTAATAGTCGAGCGGCCGGCCGAAGGCCGCATCGTAGCGGACCGTGCCGGCGGCAAGACCGTGGCCGGCGATCGCCTCGGCGCGCGCGGAGAAATTCTCGAGCGCGGCCCCGAGCGTCAGCCCGGCAGCCGCGGCGAAGTCCTTGAGCGCCGCAGGGGCCGCGTCCAGCGCGACATGGATCGACAGGAAGCGCTTGAGGGCCTCGAAGGCATCGTTCGACAGGCGCACGCTGCGCAGTTCGGCCCGCTCGATCAGGCGGCGGGCGATGTCGGTGGGGGTGCGGCCGGCGGACGGCGACAGCCCCGCCTGCTCCATGCCTTCGGCGATGTGCGCCGCCAGCGCATCGAGGTCGCCGTCGGCGACGAGCGAGGCAACGGGTTCGGCAAGCGCCGAGCTGCGCGTCGGCGCCGCCAGATCGTCGAGGGCAGCTGCAAGCTGTTCGGCCGAGCCGAAGGCGCGGGCGAGCCGCATGCGCCAGCCGCGCGGCAGGCCGAGTGCGGCCAGCACCGCCTCGAAGATCGCCTGGTCGCCGAGGGTGACTGCAAGGTCTCGACCTGGCAGGCAAAGCGTGAGAAGCGCGTGCGCGTCGGCCACCGAGCGCGCATCGGCCGCGGCGATGTTCTTGTCGCCGAGGTCCTCGACGCCGGCCTGGAAGAACTCGTTGCCGCCCTCGCGGCGCTGGCGGAAGACCTCGCCGAGATAGGAATAGCGGCGCGGCGTGCCGGAGCGTTTGCGGATGTGGTCGAGGCAGACCGGGATGGTGAATTCCGGCCTGAGGCAGAGCGTCGTACCCGTCTCGCTCTCGGTCAGGAAGATGCGGCGGCGCAGGTCCTCGCCGGCCATGTCGAGGAACGGATCGGCCGGCTGCAGCACCGGCACGTCGACCGCATCGGCCCCGCGCGCGGCGAAGAGCTTGAGGATGTCGGCAGCGATCGCCGGGTAGCGCGCGTTCATGCGGACACCAATGTCATTGGGGCAGAGGTTGGCGCTCGATGTTGCCCCCCTCTGGCCTGCCGGCCATCTCCCCCACAAGGGGGGAGATCAGCCTTCAGTTCGCTTGCAGCCGATCGCCAACGCCCCAGATGCGGCGCATAGGCCGGAACTGCCGATCTCCCCCCTTGTGGGGGAGATGGCCGGCAGGCCAGAGGGGGGCGCGACAAAGCGCTGAACTCACTAGCCACGGCTGCGCTCTTCCGCCTGAGCGGCGAGGATCTTCTTCACCTCGGCGACGAGGTCGGCTTCCGGCACGGTGATCTGGGCCGGGCGGGCTGCACGCCACTCGGCGTTGTCCGTGATCTCGGCCGAAAGGCGGGCGCCTTCGATCAGGTCCTTGATCTGGACCTCGCCCTTGGCGCGCTCGTCGCCGCCCTGGATGATGACGATGCCCGAGCCGCGACGGTCGGCATATTTGATCTGCGCCTTCATGCCGGCGCCGCCGAGATACATTTCGGCGCGGACACCGGCGCGGCGGAGGTCGGAGACCATCTTCTGGTAGCGGCCGAGACTTTCGGTGTCCTTGTCCATGACCAGCACGACGACAGGTGCCACGACATCCGAGGTGTCGAGCTTGCCGAGATTCTTCAGCGCCGTCATCAGGCGCGACACGCCGATGGAGAAACCGGTTGCCGGCACCGGCTCGCCGCGGAAGCGCGAGACGAGGCCGTCGTAACGGCCGCCGCCGCCGACCGAGCCGAAGCGCACGACCTGGCCCTCGTCATTGGGTATCTCGGCCAGCAGTTCGGCCTCGAAGACCGGCCCGGTGTAATATTCCAGGCCGCGCACGACCGACGGATCGATCCGGATGCGGCCGTCGTCATAGCCGGCGGCAGCCGCCAGCGAGCCGATCTGGGCAAGCTCGTCGACGCCTTCGGTGCCACGGGCATTGCCGGCGACAACGGCGCGGAGGTTCTCGACGGTGGTGGCGGCGTCATCGGCGCCGGCCTCGGTGAAGGCGATGACGGTGTCGATTGCAGCCTGGTCGAGTTCGGCGCCTCGGGTGAAGTCGCCCTCGCCTTCTTTGCCGCCGTCCCAGCGGCCCTTGCCGAGCAGCAGCCTGACGCCGTCCGCGCCGAACTTGTCGAGCTTGTCGATGGCGCGCAGCACGGTCAGCCGGCGCGAGGCGTTAGGATCGCCGCCGAGGCCGATGGCCTCGAGCACGCCGTCGAGCACCTTGCGGTTGTTGACGCGGATGACGTAATCGCCGCGCGCGATGCCGAGCGCTTCCATCACGTCGGCCATCATCATGGTCATCTCGGCGTCCGCCGCGACGCCGGGCGTGCCGACGGTGTCGGCGTCGAACTGCATGAACTGGCGGAAGCGGCCGGGACCCGGCTTCTCGTTGCGGAACACCCAGCCAGAGCGATAGCTGCGGTAGGGCTTGGGCAGCCTCTCGAAATTCTCGGCGACGAAGCGCGCCATCGGCGCGGTCAGGTCGTAGCGCAGCGACAGCCACTGCTCGTCGTCATCCTGGAAGGAGAAGACGCCCTCGTTGGGACGGTCCTGGTCGGGCAGAAATTTTCCGAGCGCATCGGTGTATTCGATCAGCGGCTGGTCGACCGGCTCGAAACCATAGAGTTCGTAGACCTCGCGGATCCTGGCTATCATCTTCTCGACGATCCGGATGTCGTCCGCGCTGCGGTCGACGAAGCCGCGCGGCAGTCGCGCTTTCATCTTTTCCGATTTGTCGGCCATGGTCGAATTCCGCGATTTTTCCAGAAGTTTTTGGCCGCAGGCGCGGCGCGCCGTGTCGTAACCGAATTGGGGAGGAGCGGCAAGGGTTTGGCGCGACCGGCTGGCCAATGCCGGAGCGACAGGCCGAAACAATCGCCCGCCCGCCCGACATCGTGCCGAAACAGCCGCGCCCGATAAGGCGCGAAATCGGAAGCCGAGGCCACGACGATGCCCAGGACCGCCACCCCAAAAGACGTTAGTGCCGCGCGGCTGCGCCCTGCCCGACCGGGTCGCGCAAGTCGCGGGAAGCCCGCGCCGCGCGTTGCCGACACGCTCGTCACCGCCCTGCTCGTGCTCTATCCTGCGCTGGGGACGGTCGGCGTCATCATCGCAGAACTTTTGTTCTCCAGCGGCGACGCTTAGCCAGGAAGGCACTGCCCATGTTACGCAAACTCCTGTCCCTTGCCGCGATCCCCTTCGCGGTCCTCTCAATCCCGCACTTCGCTGGCGCGGCCGCCGCCTGCGAGCCCGGCGACAAACGGCTTGCCGGCCATTACTACCTCAACGGCGTGATGGAAGTGGGGTCCGAGCTTTTGCTCAGGCCAGACGGCAGCTTCGAGTTCATGCTCGCCTACGGCGCCAACGATCAATACGGCAAGGGCTGCTGGGTGCGGCGCGGATCGACGGTCGAGGTGATCCCCGCGGGGCGCAGCGCTGCCTCGCGCAGGCACACGCCCGACGACCGCGGCTTCGGCGGGCTGGTGCTCACGGTCTCGGGGCGCTCGCTGGTCTGGAACATCGCCGGCAGTGGGTACAAGGGGCGGTATGAGCGCTAGGTTCCTTCTCCCCTTGCGGGAGAAGGTGGATTGGCGCGGAGCGCCAAGACGGATGAGGGGTGTTGGAAGAAGCGAGAGCGTGGAGAATGGGACCGGATCGTGCGAAATAGCCGATGTCGCACTCCGTCCAACACCCCTCATCCGCCCCTTCGGGGCACCTTCTCCCGCAAGGGGAGAAGGATAAGAGCGTTCACCCCGGCCGCTTGAACGCCCGGCGCTCGGCTTCGACCTTGTCCCGACACATGCAGCCCTCGATGTGGTCGTTGACCAGGCCCATGGCCTGCATGAAGGCGTAGACGGTGGTCGGGCCAACGAAGGTCCAGCCGCGCTTCTTCAATTCCTTGGAAATCCGCGTCGAGGTCGGCGTCGTCGGGTTGGCGACGAGCGTCGGGTAATCGACCACCTTCGGCCGCTCGTCGTCGCCAGGCTCGAAACGCCAGAACCAGGCGGCGAGCGACCCCGCCTCGTCGGCGAGCGCGCGGGCGCGCCTGGCATTGTTGATGGTCGAGACGATCTTGCCGCGGTGGCGCACGATGCCCGGATTGCCCAGCATCCGCTCGATGTCGGCCTCGCCATATTCGGCGACCCTGTCAAAGTCGAAGCCGGAGAACGCCTCGCGGAAGCTCTCGCGCTTGCGCAGGATGGTGAGCCACGACAGGCCCGACTGGAAGCCCTCGAGGCAGATCTTCTCGAACAGACGATGGTCGTCGGCGACCGGGCGGCCCCATTCGTGGTCATGATAGTGCAGGTAGTCCGGCAAGCTGCCCGGCCAGAAGCAGCGCGTCGCGCCGTCGGCGCCCTGCATCAGCCCCGTTTTTCTCTCGTCCATCGTCAACCCGCTCGCAATTGCCCGAAGGCTTTGATTTGCCCGCGCTTTACCAGATTCCTGAACGGCCTGGTAACCACACCGAATGGTTTGCTGACAAAGCCGCATTTTAGGCAACCCGATTCACGTTTCGGTGGGATCGGACAGCCAAGGTCGGCTGCGAAAGGTTCGCTACTCGCGACCAAAATGCTGAAGAGTGCCGCCATGAAGACCCCTTTGATGCTCGCCGCCTGCGCCGCGCTGCTGGCCTCGCCGGCGCTGGCCTACGACCGCTATGCGGAGCGGCCGCCCGTCATGGTCAGCCCCGACCTTTCGGCGCCGTGGGTGCTGCAGCTCGGCCGCGATCCGGCGGAAGTTGCACCCAGGCGGCAGGCACGCGAGCCGAAGCTTCGCCAGGTGCCGCCGAAGGCGCAGCAACGCGCGATGCAGCGCCGGCAAGCGAACCCGGCCCAGCCGCAGCTGGCCGCGCTGCGGGCACCGGAAAAGCGCACGGTCCAGCCGCAGATGAACCCCATCTACCTGCCGCAGCAGGTCGCCTATGACGGCGGGGAGAAGCCGGGCACGATCATCATCGATACCATCGAGAACTTCCTCTACCTCGTCGAAGAAGGCGGCCAGGCGCGGCGCTACGGCGTCGGCACCGGCAAGCCGGGCTTCGAATGGTCGGGCACCCACAAGGTGACCGCCAAGCGCGAATGGCCCGACTGGCGCCCGCCGGCCGAGATGATTGCGCGCGAACGCGCCAAGGGACGCGTGCTGCCGGCGAAAATGGAGGGCGGCCCCGACAATCCGCTGGGCGCACGCGCGCTCTATCTCGGCTCGACGCTGTACCGCATCCACGGTACCAACCAGCCCTGGACCATCGGCGGAGCCGTCTCGTCGGGCTGCATCCGCATGCGCAACGAGGACGTGATCGAGCTTTACGAGCGCGTTCCGGTCGGCACCAAGGTAATCGTCAGATAGTTCGGTTACGGGGGCGGAGCCCGGCCGCAGAAGCCGGCCTCCGGGAAAAAGGGCAGCGCCAGGCGCTGCCCTTTTCCACATTCGAAGGGTGCCCTAGCGTCAACTTCAGGAAAATTTGTTCAATACGGGTGAAATTTTGACATCGGCCGCCCTTCCCTTTGGCGGCGCGGCGAAGTATCGGAGAAACGACTTGGAGCGCCGCGGTTGAACGGACGCGCCGTGCCCCAGCTGCTCATTCTGCGCGCCTTCCGTAGATAGACTTTCGGCCGGCGCGCTGGCCGTTGACCGCCGGAGAGAAAAAGATGCCGCCGCTCGATGACACCCGCTATCTCAAGGGCGGCCCAGTTGCCGCCCGCATCATTGCCGAGGTTCGCGCCGCTGCCCAGCAGGCGACCGCGGAAGGCTTCCGCCCAAAGCTCGTCTCCATCACCGTCGGCGACGTCGAGGCGGTGGATGTCTATGTGCGCAACCAGCGCACCAAGGCCGAGCTCGCTGGCATCGACTTCGAGGAACGCCGCTTTCCGGCCGAGCTGACCGCAGGCGAACTGGAAGCCGCGATCCACGGCATGAATGCCGATCCGCGCATCACCGGCATCATCATCCAGCGGCCGGTTCCGCAGCATATTCCCATCAAGGCGATCCAAGCCGCCGTGCATCCGCTGAAGGACGTCGAGGGCATGCACCCCGCCTCGATCGGCAACATCGTCTACAACCAGCTCGATCTCGCGCCCTGCACGGCCGCAGCCTCGGTGGAACTGCTCAAGGCCACTGGCCTCGACCTCAGGGGCCTGGAGGTCGTGGTGGTGGGGCATTCGGAGATCGTCGGCAAGCCGATCGCCTTCCTGCTCATGAGCGAGGGCGCGACGGTGACGGTATGCCATCACATGACGCGCTCGGTGGCAGCGCATGCACGCCGCGCCGACGCCCTGTTCGTCGCCGTCGGCAAGCCGCGGCTGATCAAGGCCGACATGGTGAAGCCCGGCGCGGCGGTGATCGACATCGGCATCAATGCCGAGACGCTGCCGGACGGCTCGACCCGCATCGTCGGCGACGTCGACACCTATTCGGTCAAGGAAGTGGCGTCGTGGATCACGCCGGTGCCCGGTGGCGTCGGCCCGGTCACCGTGGCGATCCTGCTGCGCAACACCATGGTGGCGCTCAACCGCCAGCGCGCGCTCTACAAATCGAGCTTCGCAACCGGCGACGCCAAGCTGGCGGCAGCGGAATAGAGCCGACGCCTACAGCCTGTAGGCGTCGCTGCTGATCTCGGACACCGCGGCCGGCGCCATGCCGGTCGGCAACCCGCTGGTGACGACGATCGGCGTGCCGTCAGACACGCGCTCGAACAGGTCGATGACGTCCTGGTTGATCAGCCGCACGCAGCCGGACGAGACGGACTTGCCGATCGATGCCCATTCGGGCGAACCGTGCAGCCGGTAGAGCGTGTCCTTGCCGTCCTGGAAGATATAGAGCGCACGTGCGCCCAGCGGGTTGCGGATACCCGGCTGCATGCCGCCCTCCCACTCGTTCTTGCCCGGCACCTGCTTGGCGCGGTACGGCTCGAGTTCCGGCTGGCGGTCGATCATCTCGTTCGGCGGGAACCAGCGCGGCCAGGGCTGCTTCCACTCTATGACGCCGCGCCCGGCCCAATCGAAGCCGGCACGGCCGAGGCCGACGCCGTAGCGGATCGCCTCACCGTCGCCGAGCACCAGATAGAGGAAATGCGTCGACGTATCGACGACGACCGTGCCCGGCTTCTCGCCGGTCGGGTCGGCCACGATCTGGCGATAGTAGCGCCGGTCGATCTTCTTGAACGGCACGCCCGGAATGTCGTAGCCGTTGTCGTTGACGGGAGCATACATCATGGTCGGATCGCCAAAGGCCGGGTCCACGCTCAGCGGCGGCGCCACCGGAGGCTCCGGAAAGGCAGGAGCTACATAGGCGGCCCGTTGGCTGCTTGTAGTCGAACAGGCAGACAGCGCGGCGGAGGCGGCTCCGGTCGCGGCCAGGGCAAGCAACCTGCGGCGGGTAAAAGTCGTCATCAAGCTTTCCAATAGTGCTTTCTGCGAACCTGGGAACGCGCCAATTTCGCATGTTCCATGCCCGGGTTTCAATCTGCGGTGTCGAAGACTGCCGACCGGCGGCGAAACCGATTGCGAGGACCTCCGCTATCAGAGCATCCCGAAATAGCAAGGTATCCGCGCGTAGCTCTCGGTTAGTTGATCAGCCGATGCCGGCCGGCTTGTCGCCACCATAGGCCCAGTCGAGCAGCTTGACGGTATGGACGACGGGAAGCTTTGCCGCCGAAGCGATCTGGGTGATGCAGCCGATGTTGCCGGTAGCGACCAGCGAGGCGCCGGTGGCCTCGATGTTCTTGACCTTGCGGTCGCGCAGGCGGGCCGAAATCTCCGGCTGCAGGATGTTGTAGGTGCCGGCCGAGCCGCAGCACAGGTGCCCCTCGCGCGGCTCCATGACGACAAAGCCGGCGCGGGCGAGCAGGTCCCTGGGCTGGCGCGTGATCTTCTGGCCGTGCTGCATCGAGCAGGCGGAATGGTAGGCGACCGTCAGGCCCGGCTTACGGGCCGGTTCGGGCAGGTCGAGCGTGGCCAGATATTCGGTGATGTCCTTGGCCAGCACCGAAACCCGCGCCGCCTTTTCGGCATAGGCCGGGTCGAGCCGCAGCATGAAGCCGTAGTCCTTGATGGTGGTGCCGCAGCCCGAGGCGGTGATGACGATGGCGTCGAGGCCGCCGCGCTCGATCTCGCGCGTCCAGGCGTCGACGTTCTTCCTGGCCGAGGCAAGTGCGGCCTCCTCGCGGCCCATGTGGTGGACGAGCGCGCCGCAGCAACCTTCCCCTTGCGGCACCACGACCTCGATGCCGAGCCGGTTGAGCAGCGACACCGCCGCCTCGTTGATACCGGGCTCGAGCACCGGCTGGGCGCAGCCGGTGAGGATGGCGGCGCGGCCGCGCCTTGCCGCCCTGGGCGCGTGCACGCCCGGCCTTTCCAGTGCCGAGGTGGCCGGCACCGACGCTGGCGCAAGCCGCAGCATGGCGGCGACCGGCTTCAATGCCGCAACCTTGTCGAAGGCGCCGGCAAAGGGCCGGCCAAGCTTTGCCAGCTTGAGGGCCGCTCGGAAGCGGCCGCGATGCGGCAGGACAAATGCCAGCAGCGACCGCGTCAGCCGGTTGGCGAACGGGCGCCTGTAGGTCTTCTCGATATGGGCGCGGGCGTGGTCGACCAGATGCATGTAGTTCACGCCCGAGGGGCATGTGGTCATGCAGGCGAGGCAGGACAGGCAGCGGTCGATGTGGGTGACGATCTCCTTGTCGGCCGGGCGGCCGTTCTCCAGCATGTCCTTGATCAGGTAGATGCGGCCGCGCGGCGAATCCAGCTCGTTGCCGAGCGTCACATAGGTCGGGCAAGTCGCCGTGCAGAAGCCGCAATGCACGCATTTGCGCAGGATCTTCTCCGATTCCGCGACATGCGGATCGGCGAGCTGGGCTGTGGTGAAATTGGTCTGCACGGCGTTATGGCACTCTTGTCAGCGGCTAGATCAGCCAGCTCTCGGGGTTCTTGATGGCCTCGCCGCGACCGACGGCCTGCAGGCCCATGATGCAGCGGACGATGAACCAGACTGCGACCGCGAACATCAGGATGAAGCCGATGAAGACGAAGATCAGCATGAACGAGACCAGCGCATAGAGCAGGCCGATCCAGAAGGTGCGGATGAGCCAGGTGTAGTGGGTCTCGACGAAGCCGCCGGCCTTGCCGCGGTTCATGTAGGCCAGGATGATGCCGACGATGCCGCTGACCCCGATGACCAGGCCAGCGAGATAGAGCACGTAGATGACCTGGACATTGGTCGGGCCCGGATCGAGCCAGCGGTCGGTCTGGCGCGGGGTGAAGTTCGGCTGCGTGTCGCTCATGATGTCGCTCCCTCTGAAACACGCGCCAAGGTAGCAGAGTCGGACGAATGCACCATCCGGCCGGGATTGAGGATGGCCTTCGGGTCGAACTCGGCCTTGAGGCGGGCCGAAAGTGCAGCCAGCGCCGCCGGCTGCGGCTCGAACACTGGCACTGCGGCGCGCCAGGCCGGCGCGGCACGGACCAGGGTGGCGTGGCCACCGCCATATTGCCTGATCAGGCCACGCAGCAGGTCTGCCTCCGGCTCGTCCTCCATGCGCAGCCAGACGAGACCGCCTTGCCAGTCGTAGAAAGCATCCACCGCCGCCTGCATGCGCAAGGCCAGCACCATATGGTGCGCATTGGCCGGCGGCATCGAGACGCGCCAGACCGGCTGGTCGCTGCCGTCGGCGAAGGGCCTGACATCACGCACGTCGCGCCAAAGCGCGCGCGAAGCGTCTTCCGCCACCTCCTCGATCGGGCCGGCATTGCCGAGCAGTGTCCTGAGCTGGCCAAGGCGGTAGGCGACCGACGGCCCGAAACCCTCGACGCGCAGCAAGGTCGCCGGATCGCCGCCGAGCCTGCCGTCGAGCACGCGGGCCGCCATGCGCTCGGGCAGGTGCGCTGCGGACGACACTTCGGCGCTGGAGCCCATGGCGATCGACATGGCAGCGGTGGCGTTGTCGTCGAGCAGGCCGCGGATGGCGAGCGTGGTCTCGCTCTCGGCGGCGGGCAGCACCTTGAAGGTGAGGTCGGTGACGACGGCCAGCGTGCCCCACGAGCCGGCCATGGCCTTGGACAGGTCGTAGCCGGTGACATTCTTGACCACGCGCCCGCCCGACTTGAAGGCCTCGCCGCGCCCGGAAACGGCGTGGATGCCGAGGATGTGGTCACGTGCGGCACCCGCCTTGAGACGACGCGGACCAGCGAGATTGGCAGCCAGCACGCCGCCCATTGTGCCGCGCCCAGGCGTCTCGCCGAGCAGCGGGCCGTAGTCCATCGGTTCGAAGGCCAGCTGCTGGCCGTTGTCGGCGAGCAGCTTTTCGACCTCGGCGAGCGGCGTGCCGGCCCTGGCCGACAGCACCAGTTCGGCGGGCTCGTAGAGGGTCACGCCCGCGAGTTGCGACAGGTCGAGCGTGTGTTCGCATTGCAGCGGCCGGCCGAGCGCGCGCTTGGAGCCCTGGCCGAGGATTTCCAGCGGTGCGGCTTCCGCAGCGGCCCATTGGACGGCGGAAAGGACGTCGGCTGCGATGACGGGGGTGAAGGTGGTCATGGGGTAAGCCCGCCAGGAACGCCCGAAAGGCCGCGTTTCTTCCCACCCCCCTCTGGCCTGCCGGCCATCTCCCCCACAAGGGGGGAGATTGGCAGTTGCGGCCGCAGCGCCCATCTTTCGGCGCTGGCAATTGGCGAAGGCGGCGATGACAGCCGATCTCCCCCCTTGTGGGGGAGATGGCCGGCAGGCCAGAGGGAGGCGGGACGGAGCGCCAGAATCAAAATTTCACCCCCTCAAAACCTCGGAATGTCCGGAAACGCCACTTGGCCGCGGTGCACATGCATGCGGCCGAGCTCGGCGCAGCGACGCAGTTGCGGAAAGACTTTTCCGGGGTTGAGCAGATGGTTGGGGTCGAAGGCGCATTTGACCCGCATCTGCTGGTCGAGGTCGATGTCGTTGAACATCTCCGGCATCAGGTCGCGCTTCTCGACGCCGACGCCGTGCTCGCCGGTCAAAACGCCGCCGACCTGGACGCAGAGGCGCAGGATGTCGGCGCCGAACTCTTCGGCCTTTTCCAGTTCGCCCGGCTTGTTGGCATCGTAGAGGATCAGCGGGTGCAGATTGCCGTCGCCGGCGTGGAAGACATTGGCGACGCCGAGGCCGTAGTGCTCCGACAGCTCGCGCATGCCGGCGAGCACGCGCGGCAGCTCCTTGCGCGGAATGGTGCCGTCCATGCAGTAGTAGTCGGGCGAGATGCGGCCGACGGCCGGGAATGCCGCCTTGCGGCCGGCCCAGAAGGTCAGCCGCTCCTGCTCGGACTGCGAAATACGACAGGTAGTGGCGCCGTTGCGGTTGGCGATCGCCTCGACCAGGCCGATCAGGTGGTCGACCTCGACGGCGGGGCCATCCAGCTCGACAATCAGCAGCGCCTCGACATCGAGCGGATAGCCGGCCTGGACGAAGTCCTCGGCGGCGCGGATCGCCGGGCCGTCCATCATCTCCATGCCGCCGGGAATGATGCCGGCGCCGATGATGTCGGCGACGCACTGGCCACCCTCTTCGCTGGTCGGGAAGCCGATCAGCAGCGCCCGCGCCGTCTCGGGCTTCTGGAGGATGCGGACGGTGACCTCGGTGACAACGCCGAGCAACCCTTCCGAGCCGGTCATGATGCCGAGCAGGTCGTAGCCCTCGGCGTCGAGATGCTTGCCGCCGAGTCGTACCACCTCGCCGTTCATCAGCACCATCTCGATGCCGAGCACGTTGTTGGCGGTAAGCCCGTATTTCAGACAGTGCACGCCGCCGGAGTTTTCCGCGACGTTGCCGCCGATCGAGCAGGCGATCTGCGAGGACGGGTCGGGGGCGTAATAGAAGCCGTCCTGCTCCACGGCGGTGGTGATGCCGAGATTGGTGACGCCCGGCTGCGCGGTGACGGTGCGGTTGGGATAGTCGATCTCGAGGATGCGGTTGAAGCGGCTCATGACCAGAAGCACCGCGTCCTCGAGCGGCAGCGCGCCGCCCGAAAGCGAGGTGCCCGAGCCGCGCGGCACGACGCGAATGTTGCGCTCGTTGCAGTATTTCAGAAGCCGCGACACCTGGGCGACCGTCTCGGGCAGCACGACGACCATCGGCAGCTGGCGATAGGCGGTCAGGCCGTCGCTCTCGAAGGCGCGCATCTCGTTGACCGTGTCGACCACGCCCTCGCCCGGCACGATGATGCGCATGTCGGCGACGATCTCGGCGCGGCGGGCAAGCGTCGCCGCATCGGGCTTGGGCATCAATATGCCGGACATCGGTCACCTGCGGTCGAGAACTGGTAAAAAGCTTTTACCAGTTGAACCCGACGCATGCAAATTGGAAGAAAGTCGACGGCCGCAGCGGCGCGCCACGACCTTCCCACAGCGTCAATCTGCCGCTGGGAGGCGCCCTTCTCCCCTTGTGGGAGAAGGTGGATCGGCGCGCCGCGCCGAGACGGATGAGGGGTGTTGGACGGAGTGCAACGGTGAAGGGGAAGGGTCGAGCTAGGCTGGATCTGAAATGCCGCGCTCCAGACATCCGCCCCTTCGGGGGCACCTTCTCCCACAAGGGGAGAAGGGAGGTCGCGCCGACCCTCCGCTATGGCTCCGGGCGTTCGTCGTTGGAAAAGCCAAATCGTTGGCTTTTCCTGGCCTACGGCCACCACTCCTCACCCCACAAGGGGAGAAGGTGCCGCCGCTATTCTCCGGGGTGCAGCTTGGATTCGCTATGGGCGCGGCGGACTCGGCGGACGCCCCACCAGACGAGCAACACGGCAAGCGGCACGGCCGCGGCGGTGACGATCTCGGGCGCGAAGGCGTGGTCGACCGCCGACGCGCCCTTGGCGATGTACCCGACCAGGCCAACCACGTAGTAGGACACGGCGGCGACCGACAGGCCCTCGACCGTCTGCTGCAGGCGCAGTTGCAGCCTCGCGCGGTTGTTCATCGAGGCAAGCAGGTCGCGGTTCTGCTTCTCGACCTCGACGTCGACCCAGGTGCGCAGCAGCGTGGTGGCACGGGTCAGCTTGCGCGAGAGGTTGGCCTGGCGCTCCTCGACCGAACGGCAGGTGCGCATGGCAGGCGCGACGCGGCGCTTGAGGAAACCGGCCCAGGTGTCGTAGCCCGGCACGACCTCCTCGTCGAGCGCCTCGAGGCGCTCGCGGACGATGCCGTCATAGGCACGGCTGGCACCGAAGCGGTAGAGGCTGGAGGCGGCGTCGGCCTCGAGCTCGGCGGCGAGTTCGGTGAGGTCGGCAAGCAATGCCTGGCTGTCGCGGGTTTCGATCGCCTTCATCTCGCGGGTGATCTGGGCAAGCCGGTCCTCGATGCGGCGGACGCGGCCCGAAAGCGACAGCGCCATCGGCAAGCCCAGCATTGCCAGCGTGCGGTAGGTCTCGATATCGGTCAGACGCGCCGAGAGCGCGCCGGTCCGCGCCGGCGTCAGCCCGCGGTCGAGGATGAGAATACGGGTCAGTCCGTCGCCGTCCTGGCGAAAATCGGTGACGATGGCCGCAGCCCCGCTCTCGACCAGCGAATAGCACAGGCTGGTGGGATCGAAGGTGGCGATCAGCTTCTCGCTGGCCGGCGTCCACTTGCGGATCTCGAGCCGGATGCCGGAGATGACTGTACCGGGCGGGCTGAAGGCATTGCCAAAGGGCGAATCCTCCTGGGCGCGGCCGCTGTCGCTCAGCGGCCCTTCCCAGAGATATGTCGAGAACTCCGTGTGACGCTCCCAGCGCAGGGAGCCCTGGCCCCACTTCATGGCATGGTGGCGGGCCTGGCGGTCGGGCGCGGCGATGCCGAGGCGGCGCGACAGTTCCGAAAGCACCGCCTGGTCGACGGCGGATCCGCCCTCGGTCATGAAGGAAAGCTGGACCAGCACGCGCGGGCTTTCGACCAGTGGATGCGGCCGCGAATGGACTTCGCCGAGGGCGCCGGGACGCCCCTCATGGGCCGGAAAGCCCATGACGCTGCCGGTCGCGCGCGGCAAAAACTCCAGTGAGGACGGCTCGGCTGTCACTTGCAGCTCCCTCGATGCCATGACCTTCCTGCCTCTAGGTAAGTTTGCCGCGACAGGCAAACGCCAACTTTAGCGACGGCTGATACTGTGCATCACAAGTGCCACGTTCGAACACTGCCGGAGTGGATAAATAATTTGACCAGTTGGGGGCCTCCCACCTATCCTTCCGGCCAAGAACAGAGCTTCCGGACGGCCCTCTTGAGCGACATCTTTTCCAGGATCGAGCATTCGCGCACCGCCGACGAGGTGGTGCAACAGATCGAAAGCCTGATCCTCGAAGGCGTGCTGCGTGCCGGCGACCGGCTGCCCGGCGAACGCGAGATGGCCAAGCAGCTCGACGTGTCGCGGCCGATCCTGCGCGACGCGCTCAAGGCGCTCGAGACGCGCGGCCTGATGGTGTCGCGCCATGGCGGCGGCACGCATGTCGCCGACGTCATAGGCCAGGTCTTCTCCAAGCCCGTCATGGAACTGATCGTCAGCCACAGGAAGGCTGCTTCCGACTACCTCGAATACCGGCGCGAGATCGAAGGGCTCGCCGCCGAATACGCCGCGCGGCGCGCGACCAGGGAGGACCTGGCGATGCTCGACGGGATCATGCAGCGCATGGAGGCGGCCTATGGCCGGGCCGACTTCGAGGAGGAAGCGGCGATCGACGTCGAATTCCACCACGCGGTCGGCGAATGCGCCCACAACATCATTTTGTTGCACACTCTGCGCTCGTGCTACCGGCTCCTGTCCGACGGGGTGTTCCAGAACCGGCTGGTGGTGTTTGCCCTGCCCGCGGCGCGCGACGCGCTCTTCGACCAGCACAAGGCGATCCACCGCGCCGTGGCCACAGGAGATGCCGCCGGGGCGCGCAAGGCGGCGATGGACCACATCAGCTATCTCGAACGCGCCATGGCCGAGGCCGAGCGCAGCAGCGACTGGCAGCGCATTTCCCGCCTCAGGCTGAAGCAGCGGCTCGAAACCGGTGGAGCCGACCGGAAACTGCCATGATGGGCGTGCATTTTCTCGATGCCCGAGGCCCCGAGGGTTTGCGCCTCTATGCGGTGGGCGACATCCACGGCCATCTCGACCTGCTCGCCGAAATGCATGCCCGGATCGCCGCGGAGATCGCCCGCGACCGGCCGCCCGACTGGCGCATCATCCACCTGGGCGACCTGGTCGACCGCGGTCCCGACTCGAAAGGCGTGATCGAGTTCCTCATCGCCGCCACCGCACGCGACAGCCGTAACATCGTGCTTGCCGGCAATCACGACCAGGGATTTCTCGACTTCCTCGACTATCCCGACCCCACTGGCCTTTTTGCCCGCAACGGCGGGCCGGAGACTGCATGGTCATACGGCGTCGCGCTGCGGATGGCCGATGCGCTCGGTCTGCATCAGACCCATGCAGCACTGGTCAGGGCGGTTCCCGACAGCCATCGGCGCTTCCTGCGCCGGCTGCCCGCCTCGACAACGTTCGGCGACTTCTTCTTCTGCCACGCCGGCATCCGGCCGCAAATCCCGCTCGACGAGCAGGACCCGCGCGACCTGCTGTGGATCCGCGGAGAATTCCTGAACTATCCGGCGCTCCACCCGAAAGTGATCGTGCACGGTCATACGCCCCAGGCCGAAGCCGAGGTGATGCCCAACCGCGTCAACGTCGACACGGGCGCGTTCCATTCAGGCATACTCACGGCGCTCGTCGTCGACAGAGCCGAAAAGCGACTGATTTCAGTGGAGTTGCCGCGCGTCAGCGGGCGGCGGTGACGCCGTAGCCGTCGACGACGTTGTGATCGGACGCGGCGTCCGCGGAATAGATCCCGAAGCCGCCGAGCACGATGGCCGACAGCATGGCGAGGGACAGGAGCACTGCTTTCACAGGGGTCATCTCAGGTTGAGCTTCCTGCACTCTGCATGAGCAGAGTTACGAACAAGTTTACGAAAAGTTGCTGCAAGGCACCGCGGCCCGACCAGTCGAGCCGAGCTTGTAGTGTCGTTCTGTATCGGGCTTGTGTCGCTCCGAGCGCGGGAACGGTTCATTCGCGATACCATTTCCGCCCGGCGCGGGAGTTCTCATAGAAAGGCTTTTCGGCACAATCCAGCGGGCAAACTACCATCCACAGCGGATTTCTTTCGCAGTGCCAAAAATGTCACGAAATGGGATGGCGGACGGTGTTCGGCTGCCCCCGTCAGCCGTCAGATCGCGGCCACCCAGGCGCGCGCCAGGGCCATGCCCACGGCATCTGCTTCGGGCCCATGGCGGGCAGCCTCGGCCTCATGCCGTTCGGGCCAGTCGGGATTGGTGCTGGCGATCACGTCGGCGAAGGCCTCGTTCCATTCACGGACCATCGCCCGGTCGGCTTCGAAGTGGAACTGGATGCCGTAGCCGGCACGGCCGACCCTGAACGCCTGGTTGCCGGTGACGGAGCTTGCGGCAAGGCGCACGGCATCCTCGGGCAGGCTGAAAGTATCGTCGTGCCACTGGAAGATCGGGAAACTGTCGGGGAGCTCGGCAAAGAGCGGATCGTCGAGCGCCTCCTCGGTGAGCGAGATGCCGTGCCAGCCGAACTCGGTGGCGCCGCCGATGCGGTTGTGGCCGCCGAAGGCGCGTGCCAGCAACTGGCAGCCCAGGCAGATGCCGAGCACCGCCTTGTCCTTGTCGACGAAATCGCGCGCCAGTTCGATCAGCTGCGGGAAATAGGGAGAATGGCCGTCGTCGAGCGCATTCTGGCCGCCGCCCAGCATGACGAGCGCGTCGTGGCCGTCCGCGTCCGCAGGCAGCGGCTCGCCGAGATGGGCGTTGCACTGGATGATCTCGGCGCCCACCTCGGTGAGGGCCACACCCAGTTGGCCAAGGCCCGTCTTGTCAAAATTCTGGACGATCAGAACGCGCATTTCGGACCTTCGAGCGTGGCGTGACAAAGCTGCGGCGAGCCCTATCATGCGGCCCCCGACGCAGCCAAGAAGGATCGGCTATGCCACTTCAGAACAGGGTCGATCCTGCCGGGGAAATCCATGCGCATCCGGCGCGCGGCATGTTCACGGGCAATCGCGGCATCATCCACGATCCCGAAACCCGCACACTGCTCGGGCGGCGCTGGGCGACCAAGGCATGGATCACCTGCGCGCTGCATTTCAAGGGCGTCCGGCGCGTGCCCATGGGGCGCAACCGCCCGGCCGGCAAGACCGGCTGGACGGAGTTGTTCTTCCTCGACGAAGTGACCGCGCTCGCGGCAGGGCACCGGCCCTGCCACTATTGCCGGCGCGACCGGGCCAGGGAGTATGGCGCAGCCTTTGGCCGTGCCTTCGGCGTCGACAGCCCGAAGGTCGCCGAGATCGACAATTGCCTCCACGGCGAACGCCTCGCCTCCGGCGGAAGCCCGGTCACGATCGATCGCGGTGGCCTCGCCTTGCTGCCCGACGGTGCCATGTTCTCGGACGGTGCTTCCGACTATGCGATCCGCCAGGGCCAGGCGCTGCGCTGGAGCTTTTCCGGCTATGATGCTCAGTTCGGCCTCGGTGAACTTGCGGATACCAATATGTCCGTCATCACGCCGGCGACGACGCTCGCCGTGCTCAAGGAGGGCTACCGGCCCGATTGGCATCCGAGCGCTGGGCCTTGACCACCGCAGCGGCCTGCCGCATTGCTCGGCCATGCGCGCGAACTACAAGATGCAGCGGCTTTTCGTGCCGCACGACGTCTCCGCTGGGGCTGCCTTCGACGCCGACCCGCAGCAGAGCCACTATCTCGGCAACGTGCTTCGCCTCGGCGAGGGCGCCGAGGTGCTGCTGTTCAACGGCCGCGACGGCGAGTGGACGGCAAAGGTCGCCGGACGGACGAAAAAGGCGGTGCGGCTCGAGGTGCTGGAGCTGCAACGGCCGCAGCCCGAGCATCCCGACCTCGTCTACTGCTTTGCGCCGCTGAAGGTGGGCCGGCTCGACTATCTCGTGCAGAAAGCGGTCGAGATGGGCGCGGGCACGCTGATGCCTGTGATGACCCAGCACACCCAGATGAAGCCAAACATCGACCGCCTGCGCGCCAATGCGGTCGAAGCGGCAGAGCAATGCGGCATCCTGGCCATTCCAGAGGTGACGGAAGCGGTGAAGCTGGAGCAGATGCTTGCCGGCTGGGACAAGGAGCGGCGGCTGATCTTCTGCGACGAAGACGCCTCGACCAACAATCCCACGGCAGCACTTAAGGGCATCAAGGAGCGCAAGCTTGCGCTGCTGGTCGGTCCCGAAGGGGGCTTCTCCGACGAAGAACGCCGCATGCTGCGCGCCCTGCCCTTCGTCACCGCCATTCCGCTGGGACCGCGCATCCTGCGTGCCGACACGGCGGCGGTGGCAGCCCTTGCCGTCATCCAGGCTGCCATCGGCGACTGGTAGTCAGCCAAGCACCTTGCCCGGCCACGGATTGATGCCGTCGCGCAGCCAGATAAGCGTGTCGAGCCAGAAATCCGTTGCGTGGCGGTTGTGGAACAGGCCGAAATGGCCGACCTGCTGCCGGTCGAAATCCTGCGGCGACAGCAGCACCTGGGTGGCGGTCGCACTGGCATAATAGCCAAGAGCCCGGCGGATCGCCTGCGGCGTGCCGAGTTCGTCGTCGCTCATGCCGACCGCGAGGATCGGGGCGGTGACGGAGGCGAGGCGGCGAAGGACGTCATCCCGCTCGGCCTCGGGATGGCTCAGTTCCATGCGGGCTCGGCGAAAACTCCATTCATTGGCGACGCCTGACGGCAGGTCTTCGAGCCAACCGAGATGCCGGCCGGGGAAGTAGCCGCACAAGGCCGTGAGCGCAGGCATGGCGACATGCCATTTGAGGAACAGCCGCAGGCGCTGGTCGGCCGCATAGTCGCGCCAGAAAGCATATTGGGCACCGACGGTCAGCATGCGGGTGATGACAGGGGCGGATTCGGCAAGGCCCGGCAGGAAACCGCCGATGCTGTGTCCGACCACCATCAGCGGCGCGCCGGGATCGAGGCGGATAGCCAGGCGCAGCACCGCCTCGAAGTCGCGCTCGCCCCAGTCGCGCCAACGATAGCCGCAGCGGCGCAGGCTGGCCGGGCGGGAGGCACCGATGCCGCGATAATCGTAGGTGACGACGTCGAAGCCGTGGCCGGCAAGGAAGGCGGCGTAACGATGGTAGTAGCGCGCGAGAACGCCGGTGGCCGGGTTGACGATGACAGTGCCGGCCTGCTCGCCGCGCGCATGTGGCCAGATGTGACCGCGCAGAGCCACGCCGTCCTGGCACGCGATCTCGACCGCCTTGGGTTCTAAAATCGAGACTGCAATCGACATGCCTGACCTCGCTTTCCGCTCACTAGGGCTAACGGAAAGTCGCTTTCGATTACATTCACTAGTCGGTATACTTCCGCGATGAAGACAGCAGCGAAACCAACGCGTGAGCGCATCGTCGAAGCCGCCTCGAAGCTGTTCTACAGCGAAGGCATCAGAGGCGTCAGCGTCGATGCCGTGGCCGAAAAGGCGGGGCTGACCAAGCGCACGCTCTATTACCATTTCACCAGCAAGGACGATCTGATCGCGGCCTATCTCGACGGCCGCGACCAGCCCAATCTTGCCCTGTTCCAGCGCTGGTTCGACGAAGCCGAGGGCGGGCTGGACGACAAGGTCACCGCGATCTTCCGCAATCTCGGCAAATCCGCGCGACATCCCAAGTGGAAAGGCTGCGGCTTCCTGCGCACCGCTGCCGAACTGGTTGACATGCCCGGGCATCCGGCCATCAAGACCGGCATTGCCCACAAGAAGCGCGTCGAGGCATGGCTGCGCCAAGAGTTTGCCGAGGCAGGTGCAACAGGCGCAGAGGCGCTGGCCCGCCAGATCGTGCTGCTGCTCGACGGCGGCTTTGCCGTGGTGCTGCTCAACCGCGATGCCAGCTACATCGAAACGGCTGGCGAAGCGGCGGCGACGCTGGTTCGGGCTGCCCTTCCCGTGCGATAGTCAAGACAAGGACTTGCCGCCCAGGCCTGCCGCAGCGAAATCATTCAATATCTATTGACGAAGGCTCAGGATTTTTCGCTTGATCGGCAAGCGCTGGATCGTTCATCAAGCGCCGCGGTTCTTCCGCCCCTCAGGAGACACATTCATGGCGCGCGACACCACCGACTTCCAGCCCATCGAGGGAATGGACGAACTCGTCGGCTATCTGGCGGCCGGCAACAAGCCGCGCGAGAAGTGGCGGATCGGCACCGAGCACGAGAAGTTTCCCTTCTATGTCGACGGCAACGCACCCGTGCCCTACGGCACCGACCGCGGCATCCGCGCCCTGCTCGAGGGCATGCAGAAGACGCTCGGCTGGGACCCGATCATCGACGCCGGCCGCATCATCGGCCTGGTCGAGCCGACCGGCCAGGGCGCCATTTCGCTCGAGCCGGGCGGGCAGTTCGAGCTGTCGGGCGCGCCGCTGGAATCGATCCACCAGACCTGCCGCGAGGGCAACGCCCATCTGGCGCAGTTGCGCGAGATCGCCGAGCCGCTCGGCATCCGCTTCCTCGGCCTCGGCGGCAGCCCGAAATGGACGCTGGCCGATACGCCGCGCATGCCCAAGTCGCGCTACGACATCATGACCGCCTACATGCCGAAGGTCGGCAGCAAGGGCCTCGACATGATGTACCGCACCTGCACGATCCAGGTGAATCTCGACTTCGAGAGCGAGGCCGACATGCGCCGCAAGATGCAGGTCGGGCTCAAGCTGCAGCCGCTGTCGACGGCGCTCTTCGCCAATTCGCCCTTCACCGACGGCGTGCCGAACGGCATGCAGAGCTGGCGCGGCGACATCTGGCGCGACACCGACAACCAGCGCTCCGGCCTGCTCGAATTCTGCTTCTCGCCGGAATTCGGCTTCGCCGACTATGCCGAGTGGGCGCTCGACGTGCCGATGTATTTCGTCATCCGCGACGGCCGCTACCACGACATGACGCACATGACCTTCCGACAGTTCATGAACGGGGCGGCGCGCAATGAAGTGCCCGACGGCATGCCGAACATGGGCGACTGGGCCAACCACCTGTCGACGCTGTTCCCCGACGTGCGGCTGAAGCGTTTCCTCGAAATGCGTGGCGCCGATGGCGGCCCGTGGCGGCGCATCTGTGCCCTGCCTGCCTTCTGGGTAGGGCTGCTCTATGATGCCGCGACGCTCGATGCGATCGACGACTACACGCGCGACTGGACCTACGCCGAAGTGCTGGCGATGCGCAACGCCGTGCCCGAGCAGGGGATTTCGGCGCCGTTCCGCAACTCGACGCTGCGCGAAGTCGGCCGCGAGGTCCTGGCCCTTTCGCGCCAGGGGCTCGTCAACCGCGGACGCAAGAACCGCGACGGCTTCGACGAATCCGGCTTCCTCAGCACACTCGACGAAGTGATTGCCCGCGGCACGACCAGTGCCGAAGAGATGCTCAACGCCTATCACACGCGCTGGGGCGACTCGATCGAGCCGGCATTCATGGAGTACGCGTACTAACTGTCGAGCATTCGGCGGACGTAATCTACATTGCTGAATCTGTGCACCGGCCTAAAGATCGGCTCCGATGTTTGGGCCGCCGCACATGGGCGAAAGCCCCTTCATTACGAGCCGGAAACACAATAGGCTCCCCCGCAGCCAACGACCTGCGGAGGAAAACATGCTGCCCCTGTTCGATATGCTGGCCAATGCCCAGAACGGCAATGGCATGGAGGCACTGGCGCGCCAGTTCGGGCTCACCCAGCAGCAGACGCAATCCGCCATCGAGGCGCTGATGCCCGCCTTCAGCCAGGGGCTCAGGCGCAACGTCTCCGACCCCTACGGGCTGGGCTCGTTCCTGCAGGCGATGGCCACCGGCCAGCACGCCAAATATTTCGACGACGCCAGCCGCGCCTTCTCGTCCCAGGGCGTGGACGAGGGCAACGGCATCCTCGGCCATCTGTTCGGCTCGAAGGACCTGTCGCGGGCAGTGGCGGCGCAAGCCGCGCAGGCCACCGGCGTCGGCCAGAATATCCTGCAGCAGATGCTGCCGGTCGTCGCCTCGATGATCATGGGTGGACTGTTCAAGCAGTCCACCGGCCAGATGCAGGCCGCGGCCGGCTTCGGCGGCGGCAACAATCCGCTCGGCGACATCATCGAGCAGATGATGCGGCAGGGTGGCGGCATGATGGGCGGCGGCCAGCAGCCGCAGCGGCAGGCGCCGCAGCAGCCCCAGGCGCCCGACCCGTTCGACAATCCGTTCGGCAAGATACTCAAGGACATGTTCGGCGGTGGCCAGGCGCAGCAGCCGGCGCCGCGCCAGCCACAGCAATCTCCCTACGGCGACAACCCGCTCGGCAAGATCTTCGAGGAAATGCTGGGCGGAGGCCGCGGCCAGCCTGCCCCGCAGCCTCAACCGCGCCAGCCACAGCCGCAGCAGAACCCCAGCGGCCGGCCACGCAATCCCTATGACGACCTTTTCGGCAAGATGTTCGAGACCGGCAGCCAGCAGCGCGACGAGTACCAGAAGGGCGTCGAATCGATCTTCGAGCAGTTTTCGCGCGGGATGGATCGATACAGGTAAGGGATTGGCGAATAGAGAGTAGTGAGTAGTGAGTAGTGAGTAGTGAGTAGTGTAGCTGAAGGACTCTCAGCGCTCTTCTATCCGCTATTCACCCACCAACAAAAAAAGCCCGGTCCCTTGGGAGGACCGGGCAGCTTTGCAGGCGGAGCCGGCGGGGAACCGGCTGGGAGTGGGAAGCCTGCGAAACTCTCAGGCGACTCTGCGGGCCAATTGCTCGACGTTCTCGCTGCGCGCCTGACGGATCGAGCCCAGGCGTGCGGTCGGATCGCTGGCGAACGGCAGGTCGACGGCGACATGCAGATCGCCACGGGTGAGACCGATGTCGGCCAGTTCGGTGTCGGTCATTTCACCGAGACGATAGAAGGCGCGCCGATTTTTCCAGGCGCGCACTATGTCGGCGAAGTGGGTGACGATACGCATCGCATTCACCGGGCGAGCCGCGGAATGCGCCGTCTCAGTGCAATGGTCGAGCGTAGTCATGTCGATCTCCTCTCTGATCGGGGACAAACGGGTCCCTTCCGGTCGGCGCTCCTTTTTCGCCGCCCCGGTTCCGATTCACATGCCTCATGTGGACGCTAGAACATTGCCATTGCTGTATTGATTAATCCAACGAATGTTTTTAATGTATCGCATCAAAGTTCATGATGGAAACGACCATGGCCGCTCCACTCGACCTTGACCAGCTCCACACCTTCATCTCCATCGTCGACACCGGCAGCTTCACGCGCGCGG
Source organism: Aminobacter sp. Piv2-1 (assembly GCF_037625995.1). Taxonomy (NCBI): domain Bacteria; kingdom Pseudomonadati; phylum Pseudomonadota; class Alphaproteobacteria; order Hyphomicrobiales; family Phyllobacteriaceae; genus Aminobacter; species Aminobacter sp. Piv2-1. The sequence goes on along the minus strand of NZ_JARKMU010000002.1, from coordinate 453,565 downwards.
CAGACGAGGTCCATCGCACCCAGTCGGCGGTGTCGATGCAGATGCGGCGCCTGGAAGACCGCATCGGCAAGCCGCTGTTCGAAAAGGACGGCCGCATGAACAAGCTGACAGAGGAAGGCGAAAGGCTGCTCTCCTATGCCCGCCGGCTGCTGCAGCTGAATCGCGAGACGCTGGCTGCGTTCGACGACCGGGCGCTCGAAGGCACCATCCGCATCGGCGTGCCGGACGACTATGCCGACCGCTTCCTGCCCGAGATCATGGCGCGGTTTTCCCGCTCGAACCCGCGCGTCGAGCTGTCGGTGGTGTGCGAGCCGACCGTCAACCTCGCCGACCAGATCCGGCGCGGCAATCTCGACATCGCGCTGGTGACGGAGTGCGCCGACACCAGGCCCACCGAGATCGTGCGCAACGAGCCGCTGCTGTGGGTATCGTCGGCCGCGCACATGGTGCACGAGGAAGAGATCCTGCCGATGGCCTTCGGCCGGCCGACCTGCCAGTGGCGGCGCATGGCGACCGAGATGCTCGACGCCAGCGGCCGCCGCTATCGCGTGCTGTTCACCAGTTGGTCGGCGACCGTCATTACCGCGGCGATCCTGGCGGGGCTGGCCGTATCCGTGCTTCCGGAATGCGCGCTCAGGCCCGGCATGCGGGTGCTGGGCGATGCCGACGGCTTCGGCCCCCTGCCCGACTGCAAGATCGGCATCCTGCGCGGCCATTCCAGCCGGCCGGAGATCGTCGACGCGCTCGCCCGCCACATCAGCGAGAGCCTCGACAACATCTCGGTGCCGATCCCGGAGGACGCCGGCACCTTCGACTTCCAGGCGCTGATGGCCAATCGCGGGCGCAGGCACAAGCCGAGCCACATTATGCCGGGATGGTAGGCCGCGCCTGACGCTCCAAGCTTGACGAGCAGGGCCTGCCGGACCTCAATCGCGCCATGAGCGAGCTTGCCACCGAATCACGCACCAACGCTGCCGAATACACCGTCAGCGAAATCTCCGGCGCGCTGAAGCGCACGGTGGAGGATGCCTTCGGCAATGTGCGGGTGCGCGGCGAAATCTCCGGCTACCGCGGGCCGCACTCGTCGGGCCACGCCTATTTCGCGCTGAAGGACGACCGTGCCCGCATCGAGGCCGTGGTGTGGAAAGGCACGATGAACCGGCTGAAGTTCCGTCCCGAGGAAGGGATGGAGGTCATCGCGTCGGGCAAGCTCACCACCTATCCCGGCTCGTCGAAATACCAGATCGTCATCGACAATCTCGAGCCCGCCGGCGCCGGCGCGCTGATGGCGCTGCTCGAGGAGCGCAAGCGCAGGCTGGCGGCCGAAGGCCTGTTCGACGAACGGCGCAAGCAGCTGCTGCCGTTCATGCCGATGGTCATCGGCGTCGTCACCTCGCCGACCGGCGCGGTCATCCGCGACATCATCCACCGCATCAAGGACCGCTTTCCGCTGCATGTCTTGGTCTGGCCGGTGCGGGTGCAGGGCGAGACCTCAGGCGCCGAGGTGGCGGCTGCGGTCAACGGTTTCAACGAGTTCCCGGACGACGGTCCGATCCGCCGGCCCGATCTTTTGATCGTGGCGCGCGGCGGCGGCAGCCTCGAGGATCTCTGGGGGTTCAACGACGAGGCGCTGATCCGCGCCGTCGCCACCTCGCGCATTCCTGTCATCTCGGCGGTCGGCCATGAGACCGACTGGACGCTGGTCGACCTCGCCGCCGACATGCGCGCGCCGACACCTACGGGTGCTGCCGAACTCGCCGTGCCGGTGAAGGCCGAGCTCGAAGCGACGCTTGCCAATCTGCACGCCCGCCTGAAAGGCTGCGTGTCGCGCAATATCGAGCGCAAGCGCCAGGCGGTTCGGGCTGCTGCCCGCGCTCTGCCGACACCCGACCAGTTGCTCGCGTTGCCGCGCCGGCGCTTCGACGAGGCGACAAGCCGGCTCGGACGCGCCCTCACCGTATCGACCGAACGCAAGCGCGCCAGACTGTCGGCGGTGCGGCTGTCGCCTGCAACGCTGTCGCGGCGGATCGCCGAGACGCGGCGTCACCTCGACCGCGACATGCTGCGGGCGGACGCGGCGCTGCGGGCCATCGTGCGCGAGAAGCGCGTCCGCTTCGACCGCACGCGGGGACGCCTCTCGCCCGAGCCGCTGGCACGCAGGCAACTGGCCTCCAGAGACAAGGTGACCCTTTTGGAGCGCCGCGCCACCCAGGCCGTGGGCCTTCGCCTCGAACGGGCGCGTACCAGGCTGTCACAGGCGGACCGGCTGATGGCGACGCTGTCGCACAAGGCCGTGCTGGCGCGTGGCTTCGCGCTGGTGCGCGATGCCGAAGGCACCGTGCTCAAGCGCGCCGGCGAGGTGGCTGCCGGCATGGCGCTTTCGATCGAATTCGCCGACGGGACTGCCGATGCCATGGCCACCAGCGGCGAGGCACGACCGAAGGCAGCAGCCAAGCCGGCCGCCAAGGCCAAAGAGACAGGCAAGCAGGGCAGCTTGTTCTAAGGCTGAGGCAGTTCAGTCGCGCGAGGGCACGGGCGGCGCCACGGTCTCGGGTGCCACGAGCGGCGAGATGAACGGGGCTCCCCAGGAGCCGCCGACGAAGAAGGCGATGCGCTTGGCGAGGTTGCTGGTCGAGGCTGTCGCATCCTTCGGCTCGATCGCGCCCGACAGGGCAAGCCCGCGGCCGAGATAGGGCACGATGCCGGTGAGCCAGATGCGGTTGGCGGGCGTGCGCGCCTCGGCCTTGTCGATCCTGGCAACGCCGTTGGAGATTGCTGCCTTCAGCTCGACGCCGTCGACCGGCAGCGTTCCTTCCGCAACCTCGTCGAGAGAGAAGAAACCGCCTTCCGCCGCACGCGCCGCGAAGGCCTGCAGGTCGAGACCGGCAATGGCGCCGACGCCGAAGGTGGCCGAGACCGAGCCGTCGGCGTTCTGCAGCAGGGTTTCCCAACTCGTACCCGGTCCCTTGAGGATCACAGAAACCGTTCCGCGGCCGATCGGCACCAGATGGCTCATGCCCGCCGCCGTACCGAAGGCGCCGCCGTCGATGTCGGAAGCGAGCAGGCGAAGCTCGGCCTGTGTGCCGCCCGGCTTGCGGTCGAAGCGGACGCCGGCCTGGACATTGCCGCCGAATGCCTCCGCATCGGAAATGTCGAATGCCGCCAGGCCTCCCTTGACCTGGGCGGTTGCCGCCACCTCCGCCAGTGTGATCGAGCCGGCGGTTGCCTTGGCGGCCGAGAGCCTGAGGTCGAGATTGACATGGTCGGCGAAGCTGGTGTCGATCGCCGTGGGGCTGCTGCCGGCTGGCACGAAGGCCGACGCGAAGGCGATGACATCGATGGTGTCGAAGGCAAGCGTGCCGGCAATGGAAGGCACCGAATGGAGCGACAGTTCGAGCACGCCTGTGCCGGGACTGCCGTTCAGCGTGACCTGCGCGCCTTCCAGCTTGAGGCGCGCCGGGTTGCCGGAGACCTTCGCCGAAACCGCAATCGGCCCGACCGGGCTGTCGGGCAGGATGCCGGGCCGCGACCACTCCAGCACGCGCCGCAGCGAAGGCGCGGCCAGCTTGGCCTGGCCGTCGAAATGGGCGTCGCCGGCGAAACCCGCGACACCATCGAACGAAGCTTCGACCGGTGCCGCCTTCAGCGACGCGGTGAGCGGTGCATCGCCCCCGGCAAACAAAAGCAGCGGCCGCGGCGACGACATTTCCACCGCCACCGGCTCACCCCGCCACACTCCGGTTGCGCTCAGGCTGCCGGACTTGTTGAGCGCACCCCAACTGACCTTGCCCGTGAGGTCTCCGAGCAGTTCGTCCTCACCCTTGTCGGTCGCGGTGACGACACGGCCATCGACAAACTCGATCACGCCGAACTCGTCCGTAGGAAGCCTGGCGAGATCCGGCGCGCTCGGATCGGAGGAGACCGCGCTCCGGGCGCGTTCGATCGAACGGATGATGCGCCCGCCGCGCGAACGCGGCCACTCGTAGCTGCCGTCGGCCGCGCGTTTGAGGCGAAGCGTGGGCCGTTCGAAATGTGCGTCGGAAAAATCGACATTGCCCAGCGCGGCCGACAGCGACGACAGCTCGATCTCGACGCGCTCGGCCTCGAAGACCGGCGCGTTGCTCGGGTCTTCCCAGTCGCTCAGCGTCACGTCGGTGAGCGTGGCGCGGAAGTCGGGCCATATCTCGATGACGGGCGCACCTTCAATGGAAACGCGAAAGCCGCTCCATGCGCTCAGCTCGAAGGCAATGCGATCCCTGACGATCCGGGTGGAGGCGATGAAGGGCAACGCGACGATCACGGCGGCGACCAGGACGGCAATGCCGGCAATCGCCCAGATGCTGCGCCTGAACAGTGGTGATGGCATGTTGCCCTTGTGCCGCCCGTGCTGCGCCTTTGTGAGAACCGGGTGTAACCGACCGACGCGGCATTTCAAGTCTTTGTGGCCATGCGATGACGTTTGCGCACAGCGCATTGGCGCAAATCGACATCTTCTTGATCTGCTGCAGTGCGACATGCATAAACCAAACCGGTTCTGGGAGAGACGCAGATGTCAGTTGAAATGCCCCTCTGGACACCCTCGGCCGAGCGGATCGCAGCGGCACCATTGACGGCCTTTGCGGCGGAGGCGGAGAAGCGGGCGGGACGGCCACTTCCGAGGTACGCCGGGCTGCATGCCTGGTCGATTGCCGAGCGCGAGGCGTTCTGGGATCTGGTCTGGGATTTCTGCGGCGTGATCGGCCAGAAGGGCGACCGCGTGCTTGCCGACGGCGACCGCATGCCGGGGGCGAGGTTCTTCCCCGACGCACGGCTGAACTTCGCCGAGAACCTGCTGCGCGGCTCGGGCAGCGGCGAGGCGATCGTCTTCCGCGGCGAGGACAAGGTTTTACGCCGGCTGTCGTGGGACGAACTGTCTGCGCTGGTGTCGAAGCTGCAGCAGTTGTTCGTTTCGCTCGGCGTGACGAAGGGCGACCGCATCGCGGCGATGATGCCCAACATGCCCGAGACGATTGCCGCGATGCTGGCCACTGCCTCGATCGGTGCCGTGTGGTCGTCCTGCTCGCCCGACTTCGGCGAACAGGGTGTGCTCGACCGCTTCGGCCAGATCGAGCCGAAACTGTTCATCGCCCCCGACGGCTACTGGTATGCCGGCAAGCGCATCGAGGTCGGCCAGAAGATCGCGGCGGTGGCCGACAGGCTGGCCAGTGCGACCAAGGTGCTGGTGGTCGACTATCTCGGCACGGCGAAGGAAGTGGCCGCTGGCATCGCCAAGGCGGAAGCGCTGGAGGATGCGCTGGCGCCGTTTGCGGTGCAACCGGTGACGTTCGAGCCCCTGCCCTTCGACCATCCGCTCTACATCCTGTTCTCCTCAGGCACGACCGGCATCCCCAAATGCATCGTGCATTCTGCCGGCGGCACGCTGCTGCAGCACGTCAAGGAGCAGCGCCTGCATGCCGGGCTCGTTCCGGGCGACCGCTTCTTCTACTTCACCACCTGCGGCTGGATGATGTGGAACTGGCTGGTCTCGGGGCTCGCCTCGGAGGCAACGCTCTTGCTCTATGACGGCTCGCCGTTCCATCCCGACGGCAACGTGCTGTTCGACTTCTCCGACGCCGAGAAGATGACCTATTTCGGCACCTCGGCGAAGTTCATCGATTCCGTCCGCAAGGCGGGCCTCAGGCCCATCGACAGCCACGATCTCGGAAGCGTGCGCACCCTGTCGTCGACCGGCTCGCCGCTGTCGCCCGAGGATTTCCAATTCGTCTATGACGGCATCAAAAAGGATGTCCACCTCGCGTCGATCTCGGGCGGCACCGACATCGTCTCGTGCTTCGTACTCGGCGTGCCGACGGAACCGGTCTGGACAGGCGAGATCCAGGGCGCCGGGCTCGGCATGGCCGTCGACGTCTGGGACGATGCCGGCCTGCCGGTGCGCGGCGAAAAGGGCGAGCTCGTCTGCACCAGCGCGTTCCCGTCGATGCCGGTCGGCTTCTGGAACGATGCCGGCGGTGAAAAATACCACGCCGCCTATTTCGACCGCTTCGACAATATCTGGTGCCATGGCGACTTCGCCGAATGGACGGCCCATGGCGGGCTGATCATCCACGGCCGCTCCGACGCCACACTCAACCCCGGCGGGGTGCGCATCGGCACGGCCGAGATCTACAATCAGGTCGAGCAGTTGCCGGAGATCCTGGAAGCCCTGTGCATCGGCCAGGATTGGGACGGCGACGTGCGCGTCGTGCTGTTCGTCCGCCTTGCACCCGGCATCGCCCTCGACGCCGACCTCGAAAAGCGCATCCGCACAAAGATCCGCACTGGCGCCAGCCCGCGCCATGTGCCGGCGAAGATCGTCGCCGTCTCCGACATCCCCCGCACCAAGTCGGGCAAGATCACCGAGCTTGCCGTGCGCGACATCGTCCACGGCCGGCCGGTCAAGAACAAGGAGGCGCTCGCCAATCCCGAGGCCCTCGACCTCTACAGGGATGTCGAGGAGCTGCGCAGCTGACGGGACGGCAACCACGTATGGTAAATGACTCGTGAAGGGCAAATTTACCTAGACTTCAGGAGTGGTACACTTTCGTAAACATTTCAAAGGCGCGGTAATGAGTTGTTAAGTTTCGGCCGCGATAGTCGAGCCTAACTTGAGGGAGAAATCCCTTTCCTCGCAGGAGGATAGCGTTTTTGCTCAAGTCCCCGTTGAAACAGCATCATCTCCAGGGCGCCCGTCGGGCGCCTTTTTCTTTGCGTGCTGACCGGAGGTCGGGACCTACAGCGAAGCCTCTGCGTCGCGTACCAGCGCGCCCGACAAAAGCACCACCGGCACCATGGCGGTGATGATGATGACGATCGCAGCCACCGCCCCTTCCTCCGGCACGCCGCGCGAAGCGTTCTCGTAGACATAGGTGGCGAGCGTGCTGAAGCCGAATGGCCTGAGCAGGATCGTTGCCGACAGTTCCTTCACGGTGTCGACGAAGACCAGCACCGCGGCGGTCAGGATCGCCGGCCTGAGCAGCGGCAGCAGCACCTTCGCGGCACTCTGGCTCGGCGTCTTGCCGAGGCTGCGGGCAGCCTCGTCGAGGCTGCCGGGGAGCTTTTCCATGCCGGAGCGGATCGCGCCCTCGGCGAGCGCGACGAAGCGAATGGTGCAGGCAAGCACGACGGCCGCCGCCGATCCGGTGAGCAGCAGGCCCGTCGAGAAACCGAACTGCGCGCGCACGAAGCCGTCGACGACATTGTCGAAGCGCGCCAACACGAAGAGCAGGCCGAGGCCTAGGATGCCGCCCGGCAGCGCGTAGCCCACCGAGGCGAGCCGCACGGTCGCTGCCATGGCGCGGCCCTTGGACAGGCGCTGCGCATTGAGCAGGAACAGGGCGATTGCCACGGTGACGATCGCCGTGATCGAGGCGGTCATCAGGCTGTTGAGGAAAGCCTTGGCCACATCCGGCGAGGTGAACTGCTCGAGCCTGCGCGAGGCGTATTGGCCGAACACAGTGATCGGCACGCCGAAGCCGCACAGGATCGGCAGGGCGACCCCGGTCGGCAGCGCGTAGCGTGCCCAGCCCTTCAGGGCAACGCGTGACGGATGCACCTTGAGGTGCGTGCCGCGCCCGGCATGGAAGCGCTGCCGCCGGCGGGCCCACTGCTCCGCCACCAGCAGCAGGACGACGAGCACCAGCATCAGAATGGCGATCTGCGCTCCGCCTTCCAGACTGCCGCGGTTGAGCCAGGTGGTGTAGACGGCGACCGTCAGGGTTCGCACGCCGAAATATTCGGCCGCACCGATGTCGTTGATCGTCTCCATCAGCACCAGTGCCACGCCGGCGACGATGGCCGGCCGGGCCACCGGCAGCAGCACGCGCCAGAACACGCGCGCCGGACGGGCGCCGAGCGTGCGGGCGACGTCGGCGATGTTGCGCCCCTGCATGAGGAAAACGATGCGGGTGGTCAGATAGACGTAAGGGTAGAGCACCGAGCCGAGCACGAAGGCCGTGCCCCAGGTCGAGCGAATGTCGGGGAACCAGTAGTCGCGTATCGTCTCGAAGCCGAAGAGCGAGCGCACCAGGCTCTGCACCGGCCCCTGGTACTGGAAGAACTCGCCGAAGGCATAGGCGGCGAGATAGGGCGGCACGGCCAGCGGAAGCACCAAGGCCCAGGACAGGACGCGGCGGAAGGGAAATTCGTAAGCGACGACCGCCCAGGCGCAGGCGACGCCGGCGACCGTCGTGAGCGTGGCGACCATGGCCAGCAGGGCAATCGTCGTCCGTGTCGCGCCGGGCAAGACGTTGTCGATCAGGTGCGGCCAGTCCTCGCCGGTGCCGGACAGCGCGACGAAGGCCAGCGACAATACAGGCAGGACCACGACGAAGCCGATGGCGAGCGCGAAGGCGCTGTGGAGCGGATGACGCAGTCGTTTGACAGGCAGCGGCCGCCCGTTCGGGATTCCAGCTGCCCCGATCACTTCGCCGCCATTGTTGCCGCCCGTCAGCAAGTCATTTCCCCTGCAACGCGGAAAAGCCGGGCCGACTGCCCGGCCCGGCCAAGTCCGCAAATCCTGTCAGCCCGTTCAGCTGTTCGGGCCGTCGTCGAGACCGACGCGGTCGACCATCTCGGAAGCAGCCTTGCGGCCCTTGGCGATGTCGACGAGCGGCAGCGTATCGGCGTTGAGCGTGCCGAAAGCCTTGACCGTCTCGGACGGCTCGAGGCCTGGCTCCACCGGATATTCGTAGTTCTTCTCCGCGTAAACCTGCTGCGCCTTGTGGCTGGCAAGGAAGCGGATCAGCTTGACCGCGTCATCGCGGTTCGGCGCATATTTGGCAAGGGCCGCGCCGGAGATGTTGACGTGGGTGCCGCCGTTCTCGAAAGTCGGGAACAGCACGTTGATGGCGTTGCCCCACTCCTTCTCCTTCGGGTCCTTGTCGTTGTTGCGCATCAGGCCGACGTAATAGGTGTTGCCAATGGCGATGTCGCATTCGCCGGCGGCGATGGCACCGGCCTGCGGGCGGTCGCCGCCGTCAGGCTTCTTGGCGAGATTGGCCTTGAGGCCCTTCATCCATTCCTCGGTCTTCTCCGGACCCCAGTGGGCGATCGCGGCCGAGAAGAGCGCGAGATTGTAATCGTGCTGGCCCGAACGCATGCAGATCTTGCCCTTCCACTTCGGGTCGGCCAACTCGGCATAGGTGATGGCGGTATCCTTGACGCGCTCCTTCGAGGCATAGATGACGCGGGCGCGCTTGGTCAGGCCGAACCAGTGGCCCTCGGGATCGCGATATTCGGACGGCAGCAGCTTGTTGACCTCGTCGTCGACCAGCGGCTGGGTGACGCCCTTTTCCTTGGCCGAGGTCAGGCGGGCGATGTCGACGGTCATGATGACGTCGGCGGGCGAATTCTTGCCCTCTGCGAGGATGCGTTCCTCAAGTCCCTTGTCGAGGAAGAGGACTTCGGTCTTGATGCCGGTCTCAGCGGTGAAGGCATCCAGAACGGGCTTGATGAGGTCGGGCTGACGATAGGTGTAGATGTTCACCACGCCGTCGGCGAGCGCCGAACTGGTGAAAAGGGCCGCAAGGGCGAAGCCGGCCACGATCGACCGCGCGTTTCCAATCTTCATCTTTCTCTCCTGGCCAAAGGGGTCAAAAACCCTCGGGGGAACAATTCATCGCAGCCTCGCGAGCGAAGCTGCCTTCCCTATCCCCAATCTGACTGGAAAGGTCAAGATTAAAGTCCAGTAAATTCAATAGTTTAGAACTATTCTAAACTGGATTATTGCGCACTGGATTCAATATCTTGCCGGCGGCACTGGGCAAATATGCAACCAATAGCCGCAACCTGCGCGCACAATGCCGCAGGCCTATTCGGCAAGCACGCGCGTGGATGGGAACGTGACCTCCACCAACGTCCCCTCGCCCGGGGTCGAGGCGATGCTGAATCGCGCGCGGTTGGCCTCCACCATGGCCTTGGTCAGCGGCAGGCCAAGGCCGGTGCCGTCGCCGCGCGCGCGCTTCAGCGAATTAATCTGCTTGAACGGCTTAAGCGCCTGCTCGATCTCGGCCTGCGACATGCCGATGCCGGTATCGCGCACCCGCATGACGATGTCGCCGGAGGCCTCGTAGGCGGTCGACACGATGACCTGGCCGCCGGCCTGGGTATAGCGGACCGCATTGGAAAGGATGTTCAGCGCGATCTGGCGCACGCTGCGCCGGTCGGCGACGACCTCGGGGAGTCGCGAGGCCAGGCTCGACCTGATGATGACGCGCTCGCGGTTGGCCTGCGGCTGCATCATCGCCACGGTCTCGGCCAGAGTGTCGTTGAGCGACACGGCCTCGTAGTCCATCTCCTGCTGGCCAGCCTCGATCTTGGAGATGTCGAGCAGGTCGTTGACCAGGTCGAGCACATGGTTGCCGGAGCGGTTGATGTCGCGCAGATAGTCGCGGTAACGGTCATTGGCGACCGGCCCGAACTTCTCGTCGACCATCAGTTCGGAGAAGCCGATGATGGCGTTGAGCGGCGTGCGGATCTCGTGACTGATGCGGGCGAGGAAGTCGGTCTTCTGGGACGACGACCGCTCTGCCGCGGCGCGTGCCTGCGTCAGCTCCTCCTCAGCGCGCTTCCACGGCGTGATGTCGCGCACGACGGCGCAGAAGCCGGCATCGCTCGGCAGGCGGCCGATGGTCATGAACAGCGGGATGAAGCGGCCCTGGGCCTCGCGGCCGATCACCTCCCGGCCGTCGTTCAGCACGCTCGCCACGCCATGCTCGGAAAGCCCGGAAAGGTAGTCGCGCGCGGCGCGCTGGCTCTCGATGGCGAAGAGCGAATGGAAGGGCTTGCCGGCCACCTCGTCGCTGTCGAAGCCGAACAGCGCTTCCGCCGGGCGGCTGATCGAGCGGATGGCGCCGTCGCGGCCGATCAGCACGACGCCGTCGGTCGCCGTGTCGATGATGGTGCGCATCTCGGCGAGGCGAGCCTCAAGCTCGGCTATCTGATCCGAGGCGCCGTCGAATTCGTCGTCGCCGCTGATGCGGCGCACGACCAGCATCAGCGCTTTCCCGTCCTGCCAAGGCACCGAACGGAGCACCGCTTCAATCGGAAACTCCTCGCCGTCGCGGGTCTTCAACCTGAGATCATGATCGGAGCCAGGTTCGTCGCCGTAGCTCTCGGCAAACAGCGCGTCGAGCCCACCGGCCCGCGCCAGCTCGTCGACCGAGCCGTAGCCGGTAAGGCTCAGGAACTCGGCATTGGCATAGTGCAGCACGTCGCCGGCATGGATGAGCACCGGTACCGGCAATTGCTCGAGGATCGGCGCATCCACCGGCATGTCGCGGCCGCCCGCGAACATTTCCCTGGGAATGATGTCCTCGGCCCTGAGCGGCGGCTTCTCCGGCCGCTCCTGCGTCGCCGTATCGCGATAGGTTTCGGTTTCGACCGGCCTCACGGAGGACAGGTTGACGACCTCGCCGCTGGACGGTGAACCGCCATGCTCCGCCGCCGCGGCCTCCGAATAGGCGGCGATCTCGGCTGAGTTCTGCTCGCCGTTTTTCGGTTCGACGGCAGGCTGGCCCACAGCCAACTCCTGCTGCTGCCGCGCGGCGACAACCTCGCTCGCCCGCTTCAGGCGCTCGCCGATCTCGCGGAAGGCATGTCGCTCGACGTTGGACAGCCCCTTGCCGTTGCCCGGCTCGACCTGGCGGTGTTCCGCGAGATGGATGACCTTATCGGAACGATCCAGGTCGAGCTCAGTCGACTCCATATCGCCGCCAGGCTGCGTCTCTGGCGACTGTCCGGACAGCTGCTCTTCCGTCACCGGCGCCGCCGACCCGGCGTCGGCCCGCGGCTCGGGTTCCTGGCCAGGCTTGCCGTTGGGCACCAGCGCCAGCCCGATGCGCTCGTGATCGATGACGGCCTCGCCCGGACGCGCCACGCCGAAGCCGCGGAAGCCCTCGAAGCTGCGGTCGCGGCCGTAGACCGGCAAGGCGGCCAGATCGACGGGGATGCGCCGGTCCGAGCCCGCGACCGGCCAGAGCACCGAACGGCCGGACCAGGTGTCGCGCCGCTGCAAAAGGCCGGCGATCTCGCCGGACGGATCCAGTTCGAAGGTGTTGGATACATCCTCGAACCGACGACCGACGACGTCGGCGGCATGCTCGCCGACCAGGGCGACGAACTCCGCCGAGACGGCGCTGAACCGGCCTTCGGCGTCGGTGCGCCAGACGAAGCGCACGGGCACGGTCGAGCGGCCGGCAAGCTCGTCGCGTTCGGCGACGGCCGGTTCGGCCGGCCGGGCTTCCGCGGCGGGAGCAGCGGGTGCCGCGTCGGTCTTGTCTGTCTCCTCCCGCACCGGCGCGGGCGCTGCAGTCTTCGCCGCCAACTCGCGGACGACGAGGCCAGCCTTGCTCTCGCGTTCCTCGGGGCTGAAATACCAATGATCGTGGTCGGCGGGCTGCTCCTTGGGCGCGGCCTGCGGCGGCACTTCCTCGCGCGGCGCGGCCTCGTCCCGCCGATCTTCGCCCGCTTCGCCCACCGCCTCGGCGCGCTCGTCCACGACCACCAGAAGATGGCGCTCGTCTGTCAGGCGCGCGATGCCCGCCGGCACATGGCCGGCGGCGGCGGGAATGGCCCGCTTGATCGTCCGGTCGCGTTCGCCGGCGACCGCAGCGACCAGTCCGGCCAGCGTCGACCGTGCAATGCCTAGTCCGGAAAGGCCGTCCGTCGCAGCCACGACATCGCCGCGGGCATCGACGAAGGCGAGGAAATGGCCAGGCGCGGCGAAGCCGCTGATGGCGGCCGCGGCGACCTCCCCGGCAGAGCGGGACGCGCTGCCGGTGGCCGGCACGGCGAGCAGGATGCCTGCCTCGCCGTCGGGCAGGCGGACGGAACTCGCGACGAAGGCGACGGCCCGGCTGCTCAGGCCGGAGGCGACGCGCACCATGATCGACCTGTCGCGACCGATATCCGGGAAGCCCGAAGTGGCGGCGATCTGCCGGCGGGCGGCGAGACCGAGCCGCGCCGGCGCGCCGATGACCGCGTCGACGTCGTCGTAGCCCAGGATGGTGGCGCCCGGGCCATTGGCCCACAGCACCTGCTCGAGGTCGACCGACAGCACGACGACGGCGTCGCCGGCAGCGAAACGCTGCCTTACGCCATCGACCACGGCGACGTCGATGAAGGAGTAGGCTGCTGACGGCATTCACATAACCCGCAAGGCACACATTCTCGCAATTAACGGTTTGTTAATAAAAGCCGTCATCGCCTAGGTCTACCAAACAGCTGTCATAGAGCGTGATTATTCTCGCCATGTGGTTAACCGAGGCGCCCGGCCGACCATGTTGCACTGCAACATTTTTGTTGCAATGCACAATGACATGAACTATATCACTGATGCGAATAAACGAGGCGGGTGCCCACCCGTCCAGTCCACAGGGTGAGACAATGTCCAAGACCAAGACCGCAGAATTCGCAGATACCGTCGAAATGCCGAGCTTCGACGTTTCCAAGGCCACCGACCAGTTCCGCGCCTTCGCCGAAAAGGGCGTCGAGCAGTCGAAGGAGGCCTACACCAAGCTCAAGACCGGCGCCGAAGACGCCCAGAAGACGCTCGAAACCACCTATGAGACCGCCCGCAGCGTGGGCAGCGAGCTGTCGCTCAAGACCATCGCTGCGCTGCGTACCAATGCCGAGGCAGGCTTTGCGCATCTCGAGGCGCTGGCCGGCGCCAAGTCGCTCTCGGACATCTTCGAGCTGCAGACCGCCTATCTGCGCAAGCGCGTCGAGCTGAGCGTCGAGCAGGCCAAGGAATTCCAGGCGGTTGCCTCGAAGGCCGCCGAGGACGTGGCCAAGCCGGTCAAGACCGCCTTCGAGAAGGCCCTGAAAGACCTGAAGGCCGCCTGAGGGCGAGCCACACGAAATCCCGGCGGGCGGTTCTCCTCCCTCTGTCTGCCGGGCCAAGCGGCCAGCTCGCATTCCGCTGGCCATGCATAGGAAAAGGCCGGCTCCTCCTCCCGCCGGCCTTTTTCTTTTTTTCCGGGGCTGAAAAGCCTGGCAATCAAGGGCTTCGCGGCGGCGGCATAAATCACCGCAGTGGAATATGCGCAAAGCTCTTGAAATGCGGTGGAATTGTCCGTATGGACGCGGCACCAGAGCAAGGCACGCGGTTGTAGCTCAGCTGGTTAGAGCGCCGGATTGTGGATCCGGAGGTCGCTGGTTCGATCCCAGCCAACCGTACCACCCTTCTTTTTTTGCCACTCTCCCTACCGATGAATTGGTGCCGATCCGGAACTGGATGCTTCGCATTTCCGGCATGTGGCGCAGGTTGCGATCCTATCCCGCGAGACTCCGGCCAACAGCAGCTACCGCTTGCATGCGCGGAGACCAGCCGCCAAAAGTCGCAGCTATTAACTTGAAGATGCTTAGTCGCGGGCGAAGCACACGCCAATTTTCTAAAATTTTTCAAATTCTCAAAATGAACTCTTCGATATTTTCCGTTTTATATTCGAAAGATAAGGAGACGAAATATGCTAAGACTATTCATTGCAACAACATTGTCTATGCTAGCCGTATCGCCAGCATCGTCACAAAATATGCCATTTAGAGGCGGCCAATCCGCCAGCGGTTACATATCTGTATCTACGAGCGTCACGATCATGCGGCCAATGGACAAGTCCATCGGCCTGGAACAGCAGCAGACTGCCGTGCTTCAGAGCTTCTATCAAATGGTCAAAGGCAGTTGCGGCCTGGTCACCGAAGCTTTTGCCGAGAGCTGCGAAATCTCGGGCGTCAACAGCAGTGTCAATGCCAACAACCGCGGCGACCGGGACTTGATGATCACAGTCAGCGGCCAGATTCAGATGACCGTCAAGATGAAATCCGACCTGGCCAATCCCTGAACCCACCTGAATGGTGGAGCGGTCGCCAATCGGGGCTATCTGCGACGGTGAACTCACGTCAGGGCCCCACAAGCAAAAACGGCGCACCACCGCGAGGAGGCGCGCCGTTCGAAGCGAGGGCGGCCCGGCACCGCCCGTGATTCCATGCCGTTACTGGCAGGGGGCCAGATAGGTCACCGGCCTGCCGTCGCGGTCGTACATCGGCCGGCCGCGGCTGTCGTAGCGGTGATAGCGGCATTCGCCGGGAGCAGTGCCCGCGCCGATCATGGCGCCGGCGAGGCCACCGATCACCGCGCCCGCCACCGTGGAACCGGTGTTGCCGCCGATGGCCTGGCCGACCAGGGCACCGCCCGCCGCACCGATTGCGCCGCCGCCCACCGCACGCTCCTGGGGCGTGTTACAGGCTGCAACGGCCAGGCCAGCAAGGGTCAGCGCGGCCGCGGTAACGATCAAATTCGCCATAAACTCAACTCCTTAAGTTCATCGCGGCGACGCTACCACGGCAATCCTTCCACATCCAGTAACCTTCATGCGCAATGGTTGACGGGATTTGACGAACAACCACAATATTGTTGACAGTGGCTGATCCCGCCCCGCGCCGCGCTCAGTGGCGCTGGGCCATCCGCTCGTCGCGCTGCCGTTGGGCCTCGCGCTGCTTGTTGACCAGCGAGGCGGCGATCACGCCCACCGCGACGACGCCGATCAGGATGGTGCTGGCGGCGTTGATCTCCGGCGTGACGCCGAGACGCACCTGGCTGTAGATCTTCATCGGCAGCGTGGTTGCCCCCGGCCCCGAGGTGAAGCTCGAAATCACCAGGTCGTCGATCGACAGCGTGAAGGCCAGCATCCAGCCCGAGATGATCGCCGGCAGGATGACCGGCAGCGTGATCTGGAAGAAGGTCTTGACCGGCGGGGCGCCGAGATCCATCGCCGCCTCCTCCAGCGACCGGTCGAAGGTGACCAGCCGCGACTGCACCACCACGGCCACGAAGCACATGGTGAAGGTGATGTGCGCGAGCGTCAGCGTCACGAAGCCCCTGTCGAGGCCGACGGCGACGAAAAGCAACAGCAGCGACAGGCCGGTGATGACTTCCGGCATGACCAGCGGCGCAAACACCATGCCGGAGAACAGCACCCGGCCCCTGAAGCGCGTGTAGCGCGTCAGCGTGATGGCGGCGAGCGTGCCGAGCACGGTCGCCACGGTCGCGGAGATGAGGCCGACGCGAACCGTCACCCAGGCCGCGTCCATCAGGCCCTTGTTACGGAACAGTTCGCCGTACCACTTGGTCGAGAACCCGCCCCAGACGGTGACGAGCTTCGATTCGTTGAACGAGAAGATGACCAGCAGCAGGATCGGCAAGTAGAGGAACGCGAACCCCAGGACGATCGCGCTGATGTTGAAGCGGCTCCAGGTCGAGTTCATGTCAGCGCCCCTGCTCCTGGGCGCGCGCCTGCGCCTGCTGGAAGAACATGATCGGTATGACCAGGATCAAGAGCAGGATCACCGCCACGGCCGATGACACCGGCCAGTCGCGGTTTGCGAAGAACTCGTTCCAGAGCGTCTTGCCGATCATCAGCGTCTGCGAGCCGCCGAGCAGGTCGGGGATGACGAACTCGCCGACCGCCGGGATGAAGACCAAAAGGCAGCCGGCGATGACGCCCGGCAGCGACAGCGGGAAGGTGATCTTCCAGAAGGCGGTCATCGGCGGGCAGCCGAGGTCCTGGGCGGCCTCGATGAGCGAATAGTCCATCTTCTCCAGCGCCGAATAGAGCGGAAGGATCATGAACGGCAGGTAGGAATAGACGATGCCGATGAAGATGGCCGCGTGGGTGTTCAGGATCACCAGCGGCTGGTCGATGATGCCGGTGGCGAGCAGGAACTGGTTGAGCAGGCCTTCGGGCTTGAGGATGCCGATCCAGGCATAGACGCGGATCAGGAAGCTGGTCCAGAACGGCAGGATCACCAGCATCAGAAGCGTCGGGCGGATGGCCGTGGGCGCACGCGCCATGCCGTAGGCGATGGGATAGCCGACAAGCAGGGCCAGCAAGGTCGAAATCCCTGCGATGACGGCGCTGGAGATGTAGGCGGTGTAATAGAGCGGGTCCTCGGTCAGCCAGAGATAGTTGTCGAAGCTGAACTCGCCGAACTGCGCCATGAGCCCCGAGAAGCCTTCGGAGATGTCGAGCACCGGCGTGTAGGGCGGCATCGCGATCGCCGTCGTCGACAGCGAGATCTTGAAGACGATGAAGAACGGAACGAGGAAGAAGAACAGCAGCCAGACATAGGGGACGAGAATGACCAGGCGGCTGGTGACGGCTGAGGTGAGGCTCTTCATCGCCGCTCCTATCGCGTCAGCAGGACACCGGCATCGGGCCGGAAGCTGATCCAGGCCCTGTCGTCCCAGCTCAGCGGATCTTCTGTGGCGCGGGTCGCGTTCATCGAACTCGCCTTGACCACCTGGCCGTTGCCGAGCTTGACGTGGAAGATGGTCATGTCGCCGAGATAGGCGATGTCGTAGATTTCGCCCTCGAGCACGTTGTCGCCGCCCTCCGGCTTCCGGGACGAAACCTTGATCTTCTCGGGGCGGATGGCAAAAGCGATCTCGGAGCCCACCGGCGTCTCGCCGGCATTGGCGGCCTTGATCGTCACCCCGCCCGTTCCCGCGATGGTGGCGCCGCCGCCGTTGCGGTCCGTCACCTTGCCGTCGAACATGTTGATGTTGCCGACGAAGTCGGCGACGAAGCGCGAGGTCGGCGCCTCGTAGACCTCGGCCGGCGTCGCCACCTGCATCACCTCGCCCTTGTCGAGGATGGCGATGCGGTCGGCCATGGTCATGGCCTCTTCCTGATCGTGCGTGACGATGACGAAGGTCAGCCCCAGCGTCTGCTGCAGGTCCATGAGCTCGAACTGGGTTTCCTCGCGCAGCTTCTTGTCGAGCGCGCCGAGCGGTTCGTCGAGCAGCAGAACCTTGGGCCGCTTGGCAACCGCACGGGCGAGCGCCACGCGCTGGCGCTGGCCGCCGGAAAGCTGGTGCGGCTTGCGCTTGGCGAACTGGCCGAGCTTGACCAGCTTCAGCATCTCGCCGACGCGCTTTTCGATTTCAGGCTTCGGCATGCCGTCCTGCTTCAGACCGAAGGCGATGTTCTGCTCGACCGTCATGTGCGGGAACAGCGCGTAGGACTGGAACATCATGTTGACCGGCCGCTTGTGGGGCGGAATGCCCCTGAGGTCCTGCCCGTCAAGCAGGATCTGCCCCTCCGTCAGCTGCTCGAAGCCGGCGAGCATGCGCAGAAGCGTGGACTTGCCGCAGCCGGAAGCGCCCAGGAGCGCGAAGAACTCGCGCTCGTAGATCGACAGCGACAGGTTGTTGACGGCGGTGAAGTCGCCGAACCGCTTGGTGACGTTCTTGAACTGGATGTACGGCCTGGCGTCGGGCTGGTTCCAGGGCGCAAACTCCCTGCGGATATTGCCGAGCGATTTCATGTCCCTCTCCGTCCCCCTGCACGCGCCGGAATATCCCGGCGCCCAGGGCGCCGGGATAGCGTGCGACCGTTACTGACCCGTGACGACCTTGGTCCAGCTGCGCGTCACCAGGCGCTGGCTCTTGGGATCGTAGGGCGACACGGTGAACAGCTTCTGGAGGGTGGCATCGTCCGGGTAGATGGCCGGATCTCCGATGATGTCCTTCTCGATGAACTGCTGCGACGCCTTGTTGCCATTGGCGTAGTAGATGTAGTTGGAGGCCTTGGCGGCGACTTCCGGACGCATGATGTAGTTCAGGAACTCGTGCGCCTCGGCAACGTTCTTGGCATCCGCCGGGATGGCCATCTGGTCGAACCACATCTCCGCACCTTCCTTCGGCACGACATAGTCGACGACCACGCCCTGGTCGGCCTCGGCGGCACGGTCGCGTGCCTGGAAGACGTCGCCCGACCAGCCGACGGCCAGGCAGATGTCGCCGTTGGCGAGCGCGTTGATGTATTCGGACGAATGGAACTTGCGGATCGACGGCCGGATCTTGAGCAGTGCCTCTTCGGCCTTGGCGAGATCCTCGGGCGTACGGCTATCGGTATCGATGCCGAGATAGCGCAGGGTCGTCGGAATGATGTCGGTCGGCGAATCGAGCATGTAGACGCCGCAATCCTTCAGCTTGGCGATGGTGTCGGGATTGTAGACGACATCCCAGCTGTCGATCTTGTCGATGCCGAGGGCTTCCTTCACCTTCTTCTCGTTGTAGCCGATGCCGACGGTGCCCCACATGTAGTTGATGGAGTACTCGTTGCCGGGGTCGTACTTTGCGGTGCGCTCGCTGACGACGTCCCACATGTTGGAGAGGTTCGGCAGCTTCGACTTGTCGAGCTTCTGGAACACGCCGGCCTCGATCTGGCGAGCGAGGAAGTTGGCGGTCGGCACCACCACGTCATAGCCGCTGCCGCCGGCAAGCAGCTTGGTTTCGAGAATCTCGTTGGAATCGAAAACGTCGTAGACGACCTTGATGCCGGTTTCCTTGGTGAACTCGTCGATGATCGAGGAATCGATGTAGTCCGACCAGTTGTAGACGTTGACGACACGCTCCTGGGCGTCGGCAGCGGTTGCGGCAATGGCAATCATGGCTGACGCGGCGGTCAGCCAAAGCGATCTGCGGTTCATGATAGTCTCCTTCCTTGGGCGCGACCTTGCGGCTGCGCCCTGCTCCCTGGGCAGATTCGGGTGATGAGGGTGGCGCCCCCGCCGATAGGCGGCGTCGCGCTAACATACCGGCGATTTACGTCTCCGGACACCGAAGCCCCGGCAGTGAGACCTGGCAAGATACGCCTGTCTTGTTGTTACCCTCGGCCGCAGCCTGCCCGCCCGACAGGTGTATTGTCAATGCCCAACAACCGGCCGCTCAATTGGGGGTCGGCACGCCCGTGACGCCGGGTTTCTGCGCGCTGGCCTGGCGCTTGAATTCGAGCGCGAGATGGACGATCAGCGCCGCGAAGATGACGGCACCGCCGGCGATGGTGCGCGACGACGGCACCTCGGCATGGATGAGCCAGACCCAGATCGGGCTCAGCAGCGTCTCGAAGGTTCCGAGCAGCGCCACGATGGCCGCGGGCACCAGACGCGCACCGGTGGCGAAAAGGGCAAGCCCCAGGCCAAGATTGGCAGCGCCGAAGGTGAACAGAAAGCCCATGTCGCGCGGCGACACGGCGAGCGTCGATGCCTGCGAAGCGGCGAAGCTGGCCGCGAAGATGGTGCCGAGGCAGGTGGCCGGCGTCATTCGGACATGGGCGAAACGGCGGGTGATGACGGTGGCGATGGAAAAGGCCACCGCGATCAGCAGGGCCAACCCGTCGCCGACCGGCGACACGGCGCCGCCGAGCGATTCCGAGACCATGATGGCCACGCCGCCGATGACCGCCGCGATCGCGACCCAGGTGGCCGCCGACACGCGCTCGCCGAACAGCACCCAGGCGAACAGCGCCGCGAGCAGCGGCACGCCGGCCTGCATCAGCACGATGTTGGCGACCGTCGTATAGGCGAGTGCCACGACGAAACAGGTCGAGGCGATGCCAAAGCAGGAGGCAACGAGCAGGCCCGGCAGCCCCATGTCGCGGAACAGCCTGAGCGTGCCACGTCCGCCGTCGCGCCAGGCCATGAAGGCCAGCAGGAATGCCGCCGCCCAGAACGAGCGCCAGAACACCACCGTCCAACTGTCCGGCGCATCGATGAAGCGGGCGATGGCGCCCCCAAGACTCCACATCAGCGCCGAGAGGAACACCAGAAGCATGCCGACGCGCTGCTCGCGGCCGGTGGCGACGGCGCCGCCGGCCGGTCCCAATCCAGATGCTGACGCCTGTTCGCCCATTTGAGGTGTCGCCGTAGTTCGAGGCCTCCGCGGTTCGACCGCGCATCGTCACCCATTAGTCAGGCACGTTCGATTTCGCGAGGTCCAGTGCTTCCAGCTCATTAGGACACTCGAAAGTAGCCCCGTGATCATGACGGCCGGGCTGCGCTTTCGGACGCTCATGCAGGGTCGTCGAACTGTCTTGCCCCGTCCCCGACTGCACCCGATTCGCCCATGCCCGGCCGGCCGGCAACAGATCGGCAAGAATTCGCGTCTAAGCACTGCGGGCAGTCTCGGGAATCTCGCATGCTGACCGTCATCAATTGCATCGTCTACGCGCATGACTACCGCTTCGTGGCCGCGGCACTCTTCATGTGCACCATCGGTTCCATCGTTACCATCCGGCTGTTTGCGCGCGGGCGCCGGGCCGTGCGGGCCAAGCATGCCGTGCTCATCCTGATGGCCGGCCTCGCCGGCGGCATGACGATCTGGACGACGCATTTCCTGGCGATGCTCGGCTTCATGCCCAAGGTCGGCCACGGTTTCGAGCCAATCTACACGCTGGTGTCGCTCGCCGTCGCCATCGCCACTTCGATCTCGGGCCTGTTCCTTGCCGCAAGGCGGCAAACCGGACCGATGGTGGAGTTCGGCGGCTTCGTCCTGGGCTGCGGCATTGCCGTGATGCATTTCCTCGGCATGGCCGGCTTCGTCGTTGCCGGCCGCATCGACTACGATCCTGCCTTCGTCATTACCGCCATCGTCGGCGGTGCGGCATTTGGCATGCTGGCCACCAACCGCGTCGCCGACGGCAAGGGGCGCCGCGGAGTGGTGCTCGGCATTGTCGCGCTGATACTCGGCATCGGCTTCATGCATTTCACCGCGATGGGCGCGGTGCAGATCACGCCGGACCCGCGGGTGGCGGTGCCGACGCAGATTCTCTCCGTACCCGTGATGGTGACCCTGGTCATGGCCATGACGGTGCTTGTCATGCTCCTGGGCCTGGCCACCCACATGGCCGAGGAACAGGGCGAGAAGGAAGCCGTGGAGCACTACCGCCATCTGGCGCTGCACGACCCGCTGACCGGGCTGCCGAACCGAGCCGCCGTGCGGGACGAACTGCCGCGCCGGCTCAAGGACGCGGCAGGCATGTCGCTCGCCATCATCGCCGTCGATCTCAACCGGTTCAAGGAAATCAACGACGTCTACGGCCACGCGGCCGGCGACGCGGTACTGACGCAGACAACGGGACGCGTTCGCGCCGCACTGGCCCGCGATGAATTCTTCGCACGCATCGGCGGCGACGAGTTCCTCGCCGTAAAGCCATTCACGCGGGAAAACGAGATCGAGGAGTTCGCCGCCCGCATGGCAGACGCCTTCTCGCGCCCGAACGAACTCGGCAACGCCACCTTCCAGGCGAGCGCCAGCATCGGCATCGCCGTGTATCCCAAGGACGGCGTCAGCATCGACGAGCTCACCATGCGCGCCGACCTCGCCATGTACCGCTCGAAGAAGAGCCAGAGCGGCGCCTGGTGCTGGTATGACGCCGACGCCGATGAAGACGGCAGGCGGCGCGGCCTGATCGCCATCGGCCTGCGCAGTGCCGTGGCCGACGGTGCTCTGCGCCTGGTGTTCCAGCCACAGATCTCGATGAAGAAGCGCGACCTCCTCGGCTTCGAGGCGCTGCTGCGCTGGGACAGCCCGCAGCTTGGCGAGGTCTCGCCGTCGGACTTCATTCCGGTGGCGGAGCAGACCGGCATCATCGTCGGCATCGGCGACTGGGTCTTGCGGGAGGCGTGCCGCGAGGCGACGCAGTGGCCGGAGCCGCTGGGCGTGGCCGTCAACGTCTCGCCGGTGCAGCTGACGCGCCCCAATTTCGGTGACCGGCTGAAGGAGATCCTCGACGAGACGGGCCTCGCCCCCTCGAGACTCGAAATCGAGGTTACCGAGACGGCGCTGATCGAGAACCCCGGCCAGGCGCTGCTGATCCTGCGCCAGATCAAGACGATGGGCGTGCGCGTCGCCATGGACGACTTCGGCACCGGCTACTCGTCGCTGTCGACGCTGTTCTCCTTCCCGTTCGACAAGATCAAGGTCGACCGCACCTTCCTCAAGGCACTCGGCCGGCAGGCCCAGGCGACCAGCGTCATCGAGACGGTGATCGAGCTCGGCCACAAGCTGTCGATCCCGGTGCTGGCGGAAGGCGTGGAGACGGATTTCCAGGCCGCGTTCCTGAAGGACCGCCGCTGCGACGAGGCACAGGGCTTCCTCTATGGCAGGCCGCTCGATTCCACCGCCGCCCGGGCCATCGCCAAGACCGGCATCGACAAGGAAGCGCAGGCGGCAATCGCCCGCCTGATCGCTTGATTGCTATTGGAAATCGAAGGCTGAAAGGCCCGTCACGGTTCAATCGCTGAAGGTGACGACTACCATCTGCGACTTGGGAACAACGAGAATTTCTGCGCTGCCTGCGGAGCTAAAGTAGCTGCCTGGAACTGAGGTCGCGCCTCTCAGCAGGTCATACATGTCCTGGGTCGGATTCATGCATTGAAACCCTCTGGCATAGACGCCTTCAACGTTCCAGCTTTCCGGGATCGGCGTCTGCTGCCAAGGCTGATAGCGAACTCCGTTGCCGGGACCACTTTCACCGGCCCGCCCTTGCTCCACCCCGGCAAAGAACGAAAGGCCTTCACGCTCGATCTGCTGGGCGACCACGCTGCTGATCCTGAATACCCCTCCTCCGCAGCTTTCGACTCGGATCAACAACAGAGCCTCCAGCAAAGCGCCGATTGGCCCCGGGATAGTACCAATCAACTCCGCCTGCACAGGGCCTAGTTTTTCCGGAACTGCCTTTGCCATTTGGTCAGCCTGCATTTTGACGAGCGGGTTCCAAATTGGCTGGCCTGCAATCGCCACCATGCCGAACGCCATGAATGCAAAGAGGCCGCAAACAAAAAGACCAGCGAGAACCCAAAGCCATGTTCTCTTCTTCTGAACTGGGCTCATTCGCGTCGGAATCTCCGCAACTCGTCCGTCACTGGAAATCGAAGGCCGAAAGGCCCGTCACCATCTCGTCGAGACCGAGCGGCCGGGTGACCGGCGGTTCGGCGCGCGACAGGCAGCCCGAGCGCTCGCACAGCCGGCAGGCGGGGCCAACCGGCGTCGCCGCGACCGCGCCCGGCTTGCCGCCGAGTGCGGCCGGCAGCGCCGCGCCATAGACGATCTCGTCGCGGAAGGCGATGTCGCAGCCGAGCAGGATTGCGGTGCGGCGTGGTCGTTCGCTGAAAGCGCCCTGAGGACCCTCGAGGGTGCGGGCGACGCAGAGGAATTCGGCGCCGTCGGGCATCTCCACAGCCTCGACGAAGATCTGGCCGGGCTGGGTGAAGGCGGCATGCACCGGCAGCTTCGGGCAGCCGCCGCCGAAGCGGCTCTGCGGAAAGCCCTGCGCGCCCGCCTTGCGGAAGCGGTTGCCGGCATTGTCGACCTCGAGCATGAAGAAGGGCACGGCCGAGGCGCCGGTCCGCTGCAGCATGGTCAGCCGGTTGGCCGCCTGCTCGAACGACACGCCGAAACGCGAGCGCAGTACGTCGACGTCGTAGCGGGCGCGTTGCGCCGCCGAGTGGAACGCCTGATAGGGCATCATCAGAGCATGCGCGGCATAGCGGCCGAGCTCGAAGCGGGCCAGTCGCTTGGCTTCGTCCGAAGACAGCTTGAGCGCCTGCATCTCGGCTGCGACCGCCACCTGCATCCGGATCAGGCTCGCCTCCATCGCCACCTCGCGCAGTTGGTCGAAGGGCGACAGGCGCTCGGAGAGGAACAGGCGCTGCGAGTGGCGGTCGTAGCGGCGGCGCCAGTTGGGCATGGTGGCTACCGGCAGCACCTTGACGACGATGCCGTGCTCGCGCTTGAGCCATGCCTTCAGCGCCCCCAACAGGTCGTCGCCGGGATCGAGCAGCGAGGTGAAGGCCTCGGCCTCGCCTTCCAGCGCAGCGAAGTGGTTCGGCCGGCGCTCGAACACCTCGTGCACCTCGTCGATCGGCAGGCGCGCGCCGGACAGCGCCGTCGTATGGCCTTCGCGTGCCAGCAGCTCGGTGAGGTCGGTCAGCCGCTCGGCCTGTTCGCGATAGGCGCGGAACAGCTTGATCACCGCCGCCGCCGCGTTCGGCGCGGCCTCTGCGATCTCGATGAGTTCCTGGTCGCCCGGCAGCTCGCCGGCCAGCAACGGATCGGCGAAGACCTCGCGCAGGGCCGCGATCGAGCCTTTCGCCTCGCCCTGCAACTCGTCGGGATCGACCTTGTAGACCGAGGCCAGCTTGAGGATGAGCTGCACCGTGAGCGGCCGCTGGTTGCGCTCGATGAGGTTGAGATAGGAGGGCGAGATGCCAAGGCCCTCGGCCATCGCCGTCTGGGTGAGCCCCTTCTGATTGCGGATGCGCCGGATGCGCGGTCCGGCGAAGATTTTTTGCTCGGCCATCGGCTTTTACACCAATTTTACAACGAAAGTAGGGGCTTTGCCCTACCCATGCATTTACATTATTTACAATTTTACAGCGCCGCATTGTCAAACGCAACACAGGTTTTCCCTTAAGCGAGCTGCATTTTGTTGATTTTTCTGGCTGCTTTGGCGCCGCAATGTAAAACAAGTCACATAGAAACCGCCAACAAGCTCCCATGAGGCGGCGGTTCTAGAGGAACCCAGTTTTACCAGACGGAGTCGACAATGACCGATTTTTACAACCTCGTCCCCTCGGCCCCCGAGGGTCGCTTCGACGGCATCGAGCGCCCCTACTCGCCGGAGGACGTGAAGCGGCTGCGCGGCTCCGTCCAGATCAAGCACAGCCTCGCCGAAATGGGCGCCAACCGCCTGTGGAAGCTGATCCACGAGGAAGATTTCGTCAACGCGCTCGGCGCGCTGTCGGGCAACCAGGCCATGCAGATGGTCCGCGCCGGGCTGAAGGCGATCTACCTCTCCGGCTGGCAGGTCGCGGCCGACGCCAACACCGCCTCGGCAATGTATCCGGACCAGTCGCTCTACCCAGCAAACGCCGCGCCCGAGCTCGCCAAGCGCATCAACCGCACGCTGCAGCGCGCCGACCAGATCGAGACCTCGGAAGGCAAGGGCCTGTCGGTCGACACCTGGTTCGCGCCGATCGTGGCCGACGCCGAGGCCGGCTTCGGCGGCCCGCTGAACGCCTTCGAGATCATGAAGGCCTTCATCGAGGCAGGTGCTGCCGGCGTCCACTTCGAGGACCAGCTGGCTTCGGAAAAGAAGTGCGGCCATCTCGGCGGCAAGGTCCTGATCCCGACCGCGGCACACATCCGCAACCTCAACGCCGCGCGCCTCGCCGCCGACGTGATGGGCGTGCCAACGCTGATCGTCGCCCGTACCGACGCGGAAGCCGCGAAGCTGCTCACCTCCGACATCGACGAGCGCGACAAGCCGTTCGTGGACTATGATGCCGGCCGCACGGTCGAGGGCTTCTACCAGGTGAAGAACGGCATCGAGCCGTGCATCGCCCGCGCCATCGCCTATGCGCCGCACTGCGACCTGATCTGGATGGAGACCGGCAAGCCGGACCTCGCGCAGGCCAGGAAGTTCGCGGAAGCCGTGCAGAAGGCACACCCGGGCAAGAAGCTCGCCTACAACTGCTCGCCGTCGTTCAACTGGAAGAAGAATCTCGACGATGCCACGATCGCCAAGTTCCAGCGCGAGCTGGGCGCGATGGGCTACAAGTTCCAGTTCATCACGCTGGCCGGCTTCCACCAGCTGAACTTCGGCATGTTCGAGCTGGCCCGCGGCTACAAGGATCGCCAGATGGCGGCCTATTCGGAGCTGCAGGAAGCTGAATTCGCGGCGGAAGCCAACGGCTACACCGCGACCAAGCACCAGCGCGAGGTCGGCACCGGCTACTTCGACGCCGTGTCCATGGCGATCACCGGCGGTAAGTCGTCGACGACCGCGATGCACGAGTCGACCGAAACCGAACAGTTCCGCCCGGCCGCCGAATAGGCCGAGGCCCTAGCGACAATGCCGGAGGCGCAGTAGCCTCCGGAAGCCAGCAAAGAATGCCCCGAGGGGCAAAAGGCAACACTCCGAGGAGAACCGCAATGGCACCGCGCACCCGTGTCAAGGAACGAGCCGAAGAACAGGCGACCACCATGAGCGCCGACCAGCAGGCCGTGATCCGCATCGTCGCCAACGACCTGCACCGACTGAACCAGTCGGTCATGAAGGCGGTCGAGGCAGGCGTGTCGGTGGAACTGGTCCGCTCGGCCCGTCACCATGGGGGTAACGGCAACTGGGGTGATCTGCTGATCCCCGTCATCGTCACCCAGCAGCCGCACGGCTGACCCACCAAGCATGCCCCCAAGGATCCCGTCCGCGGTTCGCCGTGGACGGGATTTTTGCATTTGGACCAATGGGAAGAGCGGCTTCAACCCGCGGTTATAGAACTAAAGTCTCATATCGTAGTGCGCGAGGCACTTGACACTTCTCATACATCCGGGCGTTACTCGGCGGACGCAACCAGCCATTGAATCAACGCCCCCCCAAGCTGTCGGTCGCGCTAGAGCGTTTCAATTTTTGAGAGAATCGTAGGATTCCCAAAGATTGTCGTTTGTGATTCAAGATGCTGGCTGGATGGAGGCCAGCATCTGATGACGCGAGCCCTTTCGAACGATCTTCGTGAGCGTGTTGTCGAGGCGGTCTGCGCGGGCGAGAACTGCCGTGCGGTGGCGTCGCGCTTCGGCGTTGCCGTTTCCTCTGTTGTGAAGTGGTCGCAGCGTTACCGTGCCACCGGGTCGGTTGCGCCGGGCAAGATGGGCGGACACCGCAAGCGGATTTTGGAGCCGCATCGGGCCTTCATCGTGGAGCGGATCAACCAGACCTCTGAGCTGACGCTGCATCGGCTGAAGGACGAGTTGGCCGCACGCGGGGTGATGGTCTCGCACAATGCGGTCTGGATGTTCTTGCGGCGCGAGGGCCTGAGCTTCAAAAAAAACACTGTTCGCGCTTGAGCAGGGCCGAGCCGATATTGCTCGCAGGCGTCGGCGATGGCGGTCCTGGCAGGGCCGCCTGGATCCGCGGTGCCTGGTCTTCATCGATGAGACCTGGATCAAGACCAATATGGCCCCGCTTCGTGGCTGGGGGCCAAGGGGCAAGCGCCTGCGCGGCTTGGCCCCGCACGGCCACTGGCGAACCCTGACCTTCCTGGGGGCATTGCGTTGGGACCGGCTTGCGGCACCTTGCGTCTTTGACGGACCAATCAACGGCCAGTGCTTCCGCGCCTATGTCGAGCAGCAACTCGTGGGCGTGCTGAAACCCGGCGATATCGTCATCATGGACAATCTGGGAAGTCACAAGTCGGTCGCCATCAGGCAGATGATCAAGGCCGCTGGCGCCAGGCTTTGGTACCTGCCGCCCTATTCACCCGACCTCAACCCGATCGAGCAGGCCTTCGCCAAGATCAAACACTGGATGCGTCAAGCCCAGAAGCGCACCGTCGAAGACACGTGGCGACACATCGGCCACCTCGTTGCGACCATCGAACCCGGCGAATGCGAGAACTACTTCGCAAACGCCGGATACGCTTCCGTCAAAGCGTGAAATGCTCTAATGAAAAGAAGAGACATCGGTCCGGGACCGCACCCGGATGCGAATTCGCGCAGCCCCGCGACGCAAGGATCGGCGACGGCCGACCTCAACCAGGTGCTCGTCGTCGGCCGATCGCAGATCAATCGCGTCGTCGTCGCAAAGATCGTCGAACGGTCGGGCCTAAGGCCGGTGACGGAAGGGCCAGACACGGCGGCGCTCGCGCTGCGCAGCCTGGCGCCCGGCACGATCATCCTCGACGGGGGCAGCGACAACAGGGACTGCGATGCGCTGCTGCCGTCGATCGTGTCGCTGCGCCTGGCATCCGGCACCAACCTGCCGGCGGTCATTCTGCTCTCGACCAAGGCCGGTACGCCGGAAAGCCTGTCGCTTTCAACTGCCGTCGACATCGTCGTCGCCAAGCCGATCACGCCCGAGCGGTTGCAGCCTGTGGTCGAAAGGCTTCTCGGCCGCGTCTGAAGTCAGCCCAGGCTTCGAAGCAGATCCTCGAGTTCGCCGAGATGCCGCAGCTTGCGGAAACGCTCCGCGCCCGCCGGCTCGTCGACATGTTCGTAGACCCAGGTCAGGTCGTGCGGCACGTAGACGCCCCAGCTGCCGGCCTCGATGGCCGGGACGACGTCCGACTTCAGCGAGTTGCCGATCATCATCGCCCGGTCCGCGCCCTCGCCGTGGCGCGCGAAGATGCGCTCGTAGGTCGGCCGCGACTTGTCGCTGACGATCTCGACGGCGTCGAAGAAATCGCCGAGGCCCGATTGTGCCAGCTTGCGCTCCTGGTCGAACAGGTCGCCCTTGGTGATGAGCACCAGGCGGTAGCGCCCGGCCAGCCCGGCAAGCGTTTCGTGGACGTGCGGCAACGTCTCGATCGGGTGGCTCAGCATCTCGCGGCCAGCGGCCAGGATCTTGCCTATGACCTCGGCCGGCACACGGCCCTCGGTGACGTCGATGGCGGTCTCGATCATCGACAGGGTGAAGCCCTTGATGCCGAAACCATAGGTGCCGAGATTGCGCTTTTCGGCTTCGAGCAGCCGCGCCATGAGATGGTCGGCCTCGCCATGTTCGGCCAGGAGTTCGGCGAAGTGCCTTTCGGTCATGCGGAAGAACTGCTCGTTCTGCCACAGGGTATCGTCGGCGTCGAAACCGATGGTGGTGAGGGTTGGGGAAGCTGAAATCATGGCGGCTATCTAGGCCGATATCCGACCCAAAACCAGCAGATGGTGGGCAAACTCATCGCGGAATCGGTCATTTGCCCCCCTTTTCTTATTTCACGGGCCCCGGCTATACTCCGCCATCTGCAACGACAATCTGGTGATTGATGCCGCCTGCAAAGAAGGAAGTCCGTCCGTCCAACCGGGGGGGACGAGCCCGCACGCCCGCATTCGTGAAGAACAAGCGAGGCGTGAAGAACTGGAAGGAAGCTTCCGAGTGGCTCGAGTGGCGCGGCATCGAAGACATAGAATGCATCACGCCCGACCAGGCCGGCGTCGCCCGCGGCAAGATGATGCCGTCGAGCAAGTTCACCTCCAACACCTCGCTTGCGCTGCCGTCCGCACCGTTCATGATGACGATTTCGGGCGACTATCCGGAGAACGGCAACGGATTCCAATATCCCGAGGACGATGGCGACCTGAAGCTGGTGCCAGATCTGTCGACGCTGTCGGTGGTACCGTGGGAGGACGACCCGACCGCGCAGGTGATCTGCGACCTCGTGCATCAGGACGGACGCAACGTCGAGTTCACCCCGCGTAACGTGCTGAAACGCGTGATGGCCGCCTATGACAAGCTCGGCCTCAAGCCGGTCGTCGCGCCCGAGATCGAGTTCTATCTCGTCCGCAAGAATCCCGACCCCGACTATCCGCTGACCCCGCCGGTCGGCCGCTCGGGCCGCCCCATCGGCGGCGGCGCCGGCTATTCGATCGCCGGCGTCAACGAGTTCGACGAACTGATCGACGACATCTACCACTTCTCCGAGGCGCAGGGCCTGGAGATCGACACGCTGATCCACGAAGAGGGTGCCGGCCAGCTCGAGATCAACCTGCGCCATGGCGACCCGATCGAGCTCGCCGACCAGGTGTTCATGTTCAAGCGCACGATCCGCGAGGCGGCGCTGAAGCACGACACCTACGCCACCTTCATGGCCAAGCCCATCCAGGGCCAGCCGGGCTCGGCGATGCACATCCACCAGTCGATCATCGACAAGAAGACCGGCAGGAACATCTTCACCAACGAGGACGGTTCGGAGACCGAGGCCTTCACCCATTTCATCGGCGGCATGCAGAAGCATGTGCCGAACGCACTGGTGATGCTGGCGCCCTACGTCAATTCCTACCGCCGGCTGACGCAGGCGGCCTCCGCCCCGGTCAACAACAAGTGGGGCTACGACAACCGCACCACCGCCTTCCGCGTGCCGCGCTCGGACCCGGCGGCGCGGCGCGTCGAAAACCGCATCCCGTCGTCGGACGCCAATCCCTATCTGGCGCTCGCCGCCTCGCTCGCCTGCGGCCTGATCGGCATGAACAACAAGCTGCCCTGCGAACCGCCGGTGCTGACCACCGCCAACGAGGACGAGATCGACCTGCCGCGCGGCCTGCTCGAGGCCGTCGACCTGTTCGAGAGCGACGACGAGCTTGCGGCGATGCTCGGCAACTCCTTCGCCTCGACCTTCGCGGCGATCAAGCGCGCCGAGTTCGAGACCTTCATGGAAGTGATCAGCCCGTGGGAGCGGGAGTATTTGCTTCTCAATGTGTGAGAGTGAGTGAGTAGGGAATAGTGATTAGTGAATAGAGAAAGGGGTTTGCCTTTTTCACCCACTACTCACTGCTCCCTATTCACTACTCACTACTCGCTACTCGCTCCCTGCAATCCCGGAGCCCTCTCCGCATCATGCCCTACCAATCCCCTATTTCCCCCGGCTTCTCCTGGTATGAAGACACCGCCGGTCCGCGGCCCGAATATCCGGCGCTCGACGGCGACCGGCAGGCCGACGTCGTCATCGTCGGCGGCGGCTTCACCGGACTTTCGGCGGCCGTGCATCTCGCCAAGGCCGGCACCAATGTCGTGCTGATCGAGGCGCATCGCTTCGGCGACGGCGCCTCGGGCCGCAACGGCGGCCAGATGGGCACCGGCCAGCGCGCCTGGGCCGAGGAACTCGAAAGCGAATACGGCTTCACCCGGGCGAAGGCGCTGTTCGACCTCGCCGAGGAAGCCAAGGCGCATCTGCTCGACTTCTCGGCCGCCAACGGCATCGACATCGACTACATGCCGGGCCAGATGTCGGTGGCGCACAAGCCGCGCTATGTCGACGACTACAAGGCGCACGCCGAGATCATGGCGAGCCGGTTCGATTATCCGCACGTCAAGTTCATGGACGCCAAGGAAACGGCCGAACGGCTGGGCTCGACGCATTACTACGGCGGCACGCGCGACAGCGGCACCGGCCACATCCATCCGCTCAAGCTGGTGATCGGAACAGCGCGGGTGGCGGCGGCCTCAGGCGCACGGATCTTCGAGATGACGCCCGCCACCGGCATCACCTCGCAAGGCGGCAAGGTCCGGGTGACCACGCCGCGCGGCACGATCACCGCCCAGAAGTGCCTGATCGCGACCAACGCATATGGCGGCAAGCTGGAGCCGATCAGCGCCTCGCACATCATGCCGATCGGCTCGTTCATCGGCGCGACCGTGCCGCTGGGCGCCGACAGCAAGGTCATCCCCGGCGGCGAGTCGGTCGACGATTCCCGCTTCGTGGTGCGCTATTTCCGCAAGTCGAAGGACGGCCGCCTGCTGTTCGGCGGCCGCGAGATCTACGCGGTCAACGATCCCAAGGACATCCATATCCACATCCGCAAGCAGATCGCCGATATCTACCCGGAGCTGAAGGACGTCGAGATCACCCATGGCTGGGGCGGCTATGTCGGCATCACGGTGCCGCGCAAGCCCTTCGTGCGCGAGGTGATGCCGAACGTCATCTCCGTCGGAGGCTATTCCGGCCACGGGGTGATGCTGTCCAACTTCTTCGGCAAGCTCTATGCGGAGACCGTGTCGGGCAACCGCGACCGGCTGAAGCTGATCGAGGACCTGAAGATCCCGCCGTTCCCCGGCGGACGCCGCTTGCGCGCGCCGCTCCTGTTCCTGGCGCTCAACTGGTTTGCGCTAAGGGATCGCATCTAGGCCGGGTCACGGCGAAGGCTACGACGCGGCCTTCGCCTCAGACCTTACCGGCGGCGACTGGATGCGTACGGGTGCCAATCCAATCCCCCGATAGGATGTCGACGCGGCCGATGCCGCCCGTGTCGTCGACAGGCTGGGCGGGGCTACAACTTCCTGACGATGACGCTGCCGGCGGAATAGCCGGCTCCGAAGGAGCAGATGACGCCGAGGCTGCCCGCAGGCAGGTCCTCGGAGAACTTGGAAAACGCGATGATCGAGCCGGCCGACGAGGTGTTGGCGTAGTCCTGCAAAACGTTGGGCTGCTCGGCGCGGGTCGGCTCGCGGCCGAGCACCCTAGAACCGATCAGGTCGTTCATACCCTTGTTGGCCTGGTGCAGCCAGAGCCGCGACAGGTTTTGCGGCTCGATGCCCTGCTCGGCGAGATGGGCAAGCATCAGCTCGGCCACCATCGGCACCACCTGCTTGAAGACCTTGCGGCCCTCCTGATGGAACTGCATGTCGCGGCGGTCGGCCATTTGGCCCTCGCGGGTGCGGCGCAGGAAGCCGTTGTTGTTGCGGATGTTGTTGGAGAACTCGGTCAGGCAGCGCGTCGCCAGCACCTCGTAGGCATTGTCCGACTTCACCTCGTCGGCGCGCTGGAGGACGACGGCGGTACAGACATCGCCGAAGATGAAATGGCAATCGCGGTCGCGCCACTCCTGGTGGCCCGACGTGATCTCCGGATTGACCATGAGGATCGCCCGGGCCGAGCCGGTGCGGATCATGTCTGATGCCAGCTGGATGCCGAAGGTCGCCGACGAGCAGGCGACGTTCATGTCGAAGGCGAAGCCCTTGATGCCGAGCGCCTGCTGCACCTCGATGGCGATGGCCGGATAGGCACGCTCATGGTTGGAGGCAGCGCAGATGACGGCGTCGATGTCTTGGGCGGTGAGGCCGGCCTTCTTCATCGCCTCGTCGGCCGCCTTGACCGAGATTTCGGCCATCAGCGACAGCTCGTCCTCGGTGCGCGCGGGCAGCACCGGGTGCATGATGCCCGGATCGAGGATGCCGAACTTGGAAATGACGTGGCGGCGCTCGATTCCCGACGCCTTGACGATGAACTCCTCCGACGACATCGCCATCGGCTCGCGCTCGCCGGCCTCGATGGCGTCGGCGTGCAGACTGTTCTGGCGGTGGGCATACTCGTTGTAGGAGGCCACCAATTCGGCGTTGGTGATGATCTCCTGCGGCGTGAAGATGCCGGTACCGCTGATCGCAACCCTGTGCATGGCGTTCCCTATCGGTTTTGCGCCATTGGAATAGGGTTTGCGCCTCCGCGGTCAAGCGCGGAGGCCGCCATTCGGCTCGATTCGGCGGTTACGGTGCGGAACTTCGCCTCAGATGCAGCGGCCGCCGTCGACTTCCAGCGCCACGCCGGTGACCAGCGATGCCTCGTCCGAAACGAGGTAAAGGGCGGCGTTGGCGATGTCGAGCGGCGTCGAGAACCGGCCGAGGGGGATCGAAGAGCGGAATTTCTCGCGGATTGCGGGCGTATCCTTGCCCATGAACTTCTCCAGCATGCCGGTTTCGCCGGCGACCGGGCAGAGGCAGTTGACGCGAATGTTCTTCGGCGCGAGCTCGATAGCCATGGACTTGGTGGCGGTGATCGCCCAGCCCTTGGAGGCGTTGTACCAGGTCAGGCCCGGGCGCGGCCTGAGGCCCGCGGTCGAGGCCGTGTTGAGGATCGCGCCGCCGCCCTGGCGTTCCATGATCGGCACGACCGCACGCGCAGCATGGTAGATCGCCTTCATGTTGACCGCGGTGATGAGGTCGAAGACATCCTCCTCGACCTCGAGCATGTCGCCGTTGCGATGGGTGTAGCCGGCATTGTTGACCATGATGTCGATGCGGCCGAAGGCGCTCATGGCGGCATAGACCAGTTCGTCGAATTCCGACTTCAGCGACACGTCGGTCGTCACCGCGATCGCGGCGTCACCGATCTCGGCCGCGACGCGCTCGGCCTCCTTGGTATTGAGGTCGGCCACGACGATCCGGGCCCCCTCCTCGGCAAAACGCTTGGCCATGCCCTCGCCGAAACCGGCCGCAGCGCCGGTGATGATTGCAACCTTGCCCTTGAGACGCATGGTCCTTCGATCCCATCTTTCATTCGCCTCCGGTCTAGCCGCCGATGATGCGGGCGGCAATGCCTGCCGCAGCGCAGCTACGTCCAAAGGATCGGGCCAGAGCTTCCGGCTTTGGATTTTGCAGTGCCGAGGGCTTATGCTCGGCAGCGCGACGCCGAGCGGAAACGAAACTGTGACACCGTGGCGCCGGCTTTTGGGCTGGCGCTTTTAAATCGATTAGATTATATCAGGCGGCGACGCGACGACCGTCAGGAAATCGGAAAGCCTATGACCAGCCAGATCATCCCCGTCGAACCCTTCGACTTCATCATTTTCGGGGGCACCGGCGATTTGTCGGAACGCAAGCTTTTGCCTGCTCTCTATCACCGGCAGCGCGACCACCAGTTCTCGGAGCCGACGCGCATCATCGGCGCCTCGCGCACCAAGATGGACGACAAGGAATTCCGCGCCTTCGCCAGGAAGGCGATCTCCGATCACGTCAAGCCGGAATATATCGAGGAGAAGGAACTCAAGACCTTCCTCGATCGCCTGAGCTACGTCACGGTGGATGCCAAGTCGGGCGAGGGCTTCGAGGACCTCAAGAAGTCGCTGTCCGACAGCAAGCGCATCCGGGTCTTCTATCTCGCAGTTTCGCCGATCCTGTTCGGCGACATCTCGGACAATCTCAAGCAGCAGAAGCTGATCACGCCGGATTCGCGCATCGTCGTCGAGAAGCCGATCGGCCGTGACCTGGAATCTGCCAGGGCGCTGAACGACACGATCGGCGACGACTTCGGCGAACACCAGATCTTCCGCATCGACCACTATCTCGGCAAGGAGACGGTGCAGAACCTGATGGCGCTGCGCTTCGCCAATGCGCTCTACGAGCCGCTGTGGAACTCGGCCAACATCGACCATGTGCAGATCACTGTGGCCGAGACCGTCGGCCTCGAGGATCGCGTCACCTACTACGACAAGGCGGGCGCACTGCGCGACATGGTGCAGAACCACATGCTGCAGCTGCTCTGCCTCGTTGCCATGGAGGCGCCGGCCTCGATGGAGGCCAACGCGGTGCGCGACGAAAAGCTCAAGGTGCTGAACGCGCTGAAGCGGGTCAACGGCAACGAGGCGCCCAAGCAGACGGTTCGCGGCCAGTATCGCGCCGGCGCGTCCGCCGGCGGCCCGGTCAAGGGCTACATCGAGGAACTCGGCGCCGAGAGCACGACAGAAACCTTCGTCGCCATCAAGGCCGAGATCGCCAACTGGCGCTGGGCCGGCGTGCCCTTCTACCTGCGCACCGGCAAGCGGCTCGCCTCGAGGGTTTCCGAGATCGTCATCGAGTTCAAGCCGATCCCGCACTCGATCTTCGGCGAAAGCGCCGGGCCGATCTTCAACAACCAGCTGGTCATCCGCCTGCAGCCCGACGAGGGCGTGAAGCAATACATCATGATCAAGGATCCGGGTCCGGGCGGCATGCGCCTGCGCCAGATTCCGCTCGACATGAGCTTCGCCCAGTCCTTCGACGGTCGCGCGCCGGACGCTTACGAGCGCCTGATCATGGACGTGGTGCGCGGCAACCAGACGCTGTTCATGCGCCGCGACGAGGTCGAGGCTGCGTGGAAGTGGATCGACCCGATCCAGCACGCCTGGGAGGCGAGCCGCCAGGAAGCGCAGGGCTACACGGCCGGCACCTGGGGCCCGTCGGCATCGATCGCGCTGATCGAGCGCGACGGCCGCACCTGGCACGAGAGCAACTGACGCCATGTCAGCCCCTCGCTGGAACGAGTTCGGGACACGCGACGAGCTGGCGGCAGGCCTTGCCGCCAGGGTCGCAGACACGCTGAGGGCGGCCATCGCCCGCCGCGGCGCGGCCTTTCTCGCCGTGTCGGGCGGCACCACGCCGGGCCGCTTCTTCGCCGCGCTGTCGAAAGAGAAGCTGGACTGGAACAAGGTCGCGGTGACGCTGGTCGACGAGCGTTTCGTGCCGGAGAGCTCGCCGCGTTCCAACGCAGCGCTGGCCAAGTCCAGCCTGCTGCAGAACGAGGCGACCGCCGCACGGTTTGCGCCGCTGTTTCACGAAGCTTCGTCGGTCGAACAGGGCGCGGACCTTGCCGACGCCAACCTTCGCTCCCTCCCCTGGCCACTCGACGCAGCGATCCTCGGCATGGGCGGCGATGGCCACACGGCTTCGTTTTTCCCCGATGCGCAAGGCTTGGACACCCTGCTCGACCCGGCATCAAGCCGTCTTGTAATGCCGGTACACTCCGAAAATGCCGGCGAGGCACGGCTGACGCTGACGCTGCCGGCGCTGGTCAACGCCGGGCTGGTGGTCGTTCATATCGAAGGCGCTGAAAAACGCAGCGTCATCGAGGCGGCACTTGCTGCCGAGAAGGCGCTGCCGATCCGTACGGTGGTCGACCGGTCGCCGCGCGCCGCTGACATCTACTGGGCGCCCTGACCGGGCGCTTGCAGCGCCGCGCATCCCCCAGGGGATCTGCGGCGCCCTGAATGCCGAAATCGAGCATGGTCCGGCGCAATCGGCTGCGCCGTCTTCCGGTCCATGCGCCAGCCCGAAGCTCCTCCCAATTCGGGCACCGAGTTGAAAGGACAGGCCATGACCGCCAGGAAAGACATCCAAGCCATCACCGAGCGCATTCGCGAGCGCTCCAAGGTCAGCCGCGAAATCTATCTCGGCCGCGTCGACGCAGCCGCCGGCAAGACCGCCAACCGCGGTGTGCTCTCCTGTGGCAACCTCGCCCACGGCTTTGCCGTCTGCAGCCCCTCGGAGAAGGTCGCGCTCGGCGGCGACAAGGTCGCCAATCTCGGCATCATCACCTCCTACAACGACATGCTGTCGGCGCATCAGCCGTTCGAGACCTACCCGCAGCTGATCAAGGAAGCGGCGCGCGAAGCCGGCGGCATTGCCCAGGTGGCGGGCGGCGTGCCAGCCATGTGCGACGGCGTCACCCAGGGGCAGCCAGGCATGGAGCTGTCGCTGTTCTCGCGTGACGTGATCGCCATGGCTGCCGCCATCGGGCTCAGCCACAACATGTTTGACGCCGCCGTCTATCTCGGCGTCTGCGACAAGATCGTGCCGGGCCTGGTGATCGCGGCCCTGAGCTTCGGCCACCTGCCGGCGGTGTTCGTGCCGGCAGGACCGATGACCTCGGGCCTGCCCAATGACGAGAAGGCCAAAGTCCGCCAGCTCTATGCCGAAGGCAAGGTCGGCCGCGCCGAGCTTCTGCAGGCCGAGTCCAAGTCCTATCACGGCCCCGGCACCTGCACCTTCTACGGCACGGCCAACTCGAACCAGATGCTGATGGAGATCATGGGCCTGCACACGCCGGGCGCCTCCTTCGTCAATCCGGGCACGCCGCTGCGCGACGCGCTGACCCGCGAGGCGACCAGGCGGGCGCTGGCGATCACCCATCTCGGCAACGCCTACATGCCGGTCGGCCGCATGATCGACGAGCGCTCGGTGGTCAACGGCGTGGTCGGCCTGCATGCGACGGGTGGGTCGACCAACCACACCATCCACCTGATCGCCATGGCTGCCGCCGCCGGCATCCGCCTGACCTGGCAGGACATTTCCGACCTGTCGGACGCGGTGCCCCTGCTCGCCCGCGTCTATCCGAACGGGCTTTCCGACGTGAACCACTTCCAGGCGGCCGGCGGCATGGGCTTCCTGATCCGCGAACTGCTCGACGCCGGCCTGCTGCACGAGGACGTGCAGACGGTGTGGGGCGAAGGCCTGCGCCCCTATACCGTCGAAGCCAAGCTCGGCGCCGACGGCACGGTGGTGCGCGAGGCAGCCCCCGAGGTCAGCGGCGACGAGAAGGTGCTGGCACCGGCCGCCAAGGCGTTCCAGCCGACCGGCGGCCTCAAGGTGCTCGGCGGCAATCTCGGCCACGCCATCATCAAGACATCGGCGGTGAAGCCCGAGCGGCGCATCATCGAAGCGCCGGCGCTGGTGTTCGACAGCCAGCAGGGCCTCAATGACGCCTTCAAGGCGGGCCTGCTCGACTGCGACTTCGTCGCCGTCATCCGCTTCCAGGGTCCCAAGTCCAACGGCATGCCGGAACTGCACAAGCTGACCACGGTGCTCGGCATCCTGCAGGACCGCGGCCACAAGGTGGCGCTCGTCACCGACGGCCGCATGTCGGGCGCCTCGGGCAAGGTCCCGGCAGCGATCCACGTCACGCCAGAAGCGCTGGAAGGCGGCCCGATCGGCCGCGTCCACGACGGCGACATCGTCCGGCTCGACGCCGAGGCCGGCACGCTGGAAGTGCTGGTGCCGGCAGCCGAACTCGCCGCGCGTCCGAAACCCGTCTGCGACCTCTCGGAGAACGAGCACGGCATGGGCCGCGAGTTGTTCGCCGGCTTCCGCCAGATGGTCGGCCGCGGCGACCACGGTGCGAGCGCCTTCGGCACGGCGTGACGCCAGCTTGAAAGTAAGGCAATTCTACCTTACTTTTTCATGGCAGGAGCAATGCCATGCAGACGCTGACAGTCACGTCGAAAGGCCAGATCACGGTCAAGAAGGAGGTGCTCCGGCACCTCGGAGTCAAACCGGGCGACAAGATCCTTCTGGATCTTGCGCCCGATGGAAATGTCGTGCTCAAGGCCGCACCGCACGAGCAACACGGAATCGAAACCATCTTCGGCATCTTTCACGACCCCGATCGCGCACCAGTCTCCATCGAGGAGATGAACAAGGTCATCGCGGACAGCTGGGCCGGCAAGCGGTGAAGATCGCCGTCGACACCAATGTTCTCGCTCGTGCGATGCTGGCTGACGATCCCGGCCAGACCAAGGTCGCCCAGGCGCTGCTTGCCGATGCCGACCTGATCGTCGTTCCCCTGATCACCCTATGCGAACTTGTCTGGGTGCTCGGCAGTGTCGGCGTCGAGCGAATTGCAATAGCCCGCGGGATCGAAGACATGCTGAACTCTCGGCGCGTTTCCACCGACATTGCTGCAGTGGCCGCCGGCCTTGCCCATTTGCGGGCAGGCGGCGACTTTGCCGATGCTGCCATGGCCTACGAAGGCTACCGGGCCGGCGCGGAGCAGTTCGCGACGTTCGACAAGAAGGCGGCGCGCCTGCTCGGCGCCGAAGGCCGGCCCGTGACCCTGCTCAAGAGCCGGGCGGGATAGTCCTTCACCTTTCCACCGCCACACCAGCGAAGAACGCCTCCGGGCTCTCCACCTCGACCAATCGCCGCTTCTCTATCTGCCAGAAGCGGTTGCCTACCGCTCGGACGAAGCTGCGGTCGTGCGACACCAGCAGGCAGCTTGCCTCGTGCTTCAGAAGCTCGTCTTCCAGCGTTTCCTGCCCGTCGATGTCCAGATGGTTGGTCGGCTCGTCGAGCAGGTAGAAGTTGGGATTGGTAAGCCGCAGCACCAGCATGCCGAGCCGCGCCTTCTGTCCGCCCGACAGGCGGCCGATCGGGTTCGACTGCATGTCGACATTCATGCCGGCGCCGGCGAGCAAGGTGCGGGCGCGCTGCTCGCCAAGGGCGAAGCGGCGCGTCAGCACGGAGAGCGGCATGTCCTTGTCGGCGAGGTCGGACAGGCCCTGGTCGCCATAGCCCAGCACGAGCGACGGCGTCGCCTTGATGCCGTCGACGGCCACGTCGGGCTGGGCGATGGCACGCCGGAGCATGTTGACCAGCCGCGTCTTGCCCGTGCCGTTGCGCCCGAGCAGGACGACGCGGTCGCCCTGGCGGATCCACAGCTTGCCGGTCCTGAACAGCAGCGTGCCGTCGGGCGTCGTCACCGGCGCGTCGTCGAGCGTCACCAGCACCTTGGCGTGTGTGCCGCGGTTGGCGAGCCTGATGGTGCCGGCCGAGCGCTCCAGATGGGCGGGACGCGCCGTCTCCTCGATACGCTCGGCCCGCTCCTTCAACTGCTTGGTCTTGACGACGAGAAGGTCGCTGCCCGAATTGATGCCGATGTTGTTGAGCTTGGCCGCCTGGCGGCGCAGCTGCTGGGCCGTCTTCATGTCCTTCTCGAAGCGGCGCGCCTCGGAGGCGTCGATCTCGTCGAGCGCTTCGCGCGCCGCGGAATAGGGCAGCGAAAAGGCTTGCGAGTTCTCAGGACGGAGGAACAGCGTCCGATTGGTCACCGCATCGAGGAAGGCACGGTCGTGACTGCAGATGACCACCGGCACGTGGCGCGTCAGGGCGTTGAGCCACTCTTCCAGCTGCCCGATGCGGGCAAGGTCGAGATGGTTGGTCGGCTCGTCGAGCAAGAGCATGTCGGGTTCGGTCACCCAGACGCGCGCCAAAAGCGCAAGCCGCTGCCAGCCGCCGCTCAGCTTCGACAATGGCCTTTGTCGCAGTTCCTCCGGCACGTCGAGGTCACCGAGCGCCACGTCGACACGCCAGCTCTCGCTGTCGGCCTGTTCGGCCGGCAGGGCGTCGAGCACGGCGTCGTAGAAGGTGGCGTCCAATAGTTTCGCTGGCACGTCCTGCTCGACATAGCCGACGCGCAGGCCACGCGAGCGAGTGATGTCGCCCGTGGTCGGCTCGAAGCTGCCGGTGATGGCGCGCAGCAAGGTCGACTTGCCACGGCCGTTGGCCGCGACGATGCCCAGGCGGTCGCCCGGTTCGATCGACAGGTTGAGGTTGGAAAAGAGCGGCGCACCGATGGTGACGCCGAGCGATCGCAGATTGATCAAGGCCATATTCGTTCTCTGGTCTGTCCGGACCGTCGCCCGCATCCGCCCGAACGGGATGCACAATGGGGAACACCGGGTCCGGTGGGAATCTCACGATGCAGGCGCGAGCGAAGGCTCAGCGCTGCATCACCACAAAGGGCAGACCGGAAAGAGAACAGCCTCAGTAAAGCTGGCGTCTCGTCTGTGGTCAGCCCTGCAAACGCATTTGCAGGGCGTAGACTGGGCCGCGCTGGCGGTGGAGATAGAAATGCTCGATCACGCAGCCCTCCTTTCCATTTCGAGTTGCGCCGCCTTCATAGCCGCAAAGCTGGGGCGAGACAATCCTACTGGACGGTGAGTTCGGTGCGCTCGCCCGCCTTGACGGCGGTATTGGCTTCCTTCTTGCCGCTGTCGCCAAGGTCGATCTCGACGACATATTCGCCCGTCGGCAAGGTAGTCTGGTGCTTCTGGTCGTACGTGTAGCCGAAGTCCTTGCGATTGCCCTGGATGTCCTTCTTGGCCGAATAGACGCGGATTTGCCTGGCGCCGGGAGCGTCGATCGCCAGCACCCCAGCGTCGAGCACGGCCGTCACGTCACCCGCTTCGCCGACACGCGTGTTGAACGGCTGTTCCACTTCGGCCTGGTCCATGCGCACCACCGCGACATAGTCGCCGGCAGGCAAGTCGAACTTGTTGTCCGGGCCGTAGCCATAGGTCACCTGCTCACGCGTGCCATCTATCTTCTTCTTGGCCTTGTAGATCTTCACGTCGAGGCCGCCGGCATCGACCTTGTCGCCGCCCTGGGCGTAAAGCGCGTTGACGACGACGCGGCCAACGCCGGCGACGATGTCCTTCTCCACGGTCTGGCCGGCCGCCAGTTGGATCGTCTCGTTGGCCTCACCTTGTCCGATCGTGACCCTCACCTTCTGCTCGCCGGCGGGCAGAACCACCTTGGTCTCGCCATAATAGGTCGCCGGGTTGTCGGCGCCGGGGAAGTCGAAGACGACGGCCGCACTGGCGTTGATGTCACCGCCCTCGCTCGGGCGCGGGCGGATGACCAGCGTGCCGGCATCGAGAACGAAGGTCGGCTTGTAGACCTGGCCTGCCTCGACCTTGAGCGGCTGC
Organism: Aminobacter sp. Piv2-1; assembly: GCF_037625995.1. Taxonomy (NCBI): domain Bacteria; kingdom Pseudomonadati; phylum Pseudomonadota; class Alphaproteobacteria; order Hyphomicrobiales; family Phyllobacteriaceae; genus Aminobacter; species Aminobacter sp. Piv2-1. The sequence continues at coordinate 411,198 of NZ_JARKMU010000002.1, read as the reverse complement.
TCGACGCCCGCTTCGCCGAGCGTGGCGCGGATGACGTAGTCGCCCTCTTCGAGCGAGCCCTTGTAATTGCTGTATTCGGTGGTGATCCGCTCGCCCTTTGAACCGTCGGCATTGGCCTTGTAGATTTCCCACGCGTTGCCGGCGTCCTTGAGCGGCGCGCCGCCCTCGGCAAGCGTGAGCTCCGGAACGAAGTTGAATTCGGGCTTCGCCGGTTCGGGTGCGGGGGTTGGGGCAGGCGCAGGGGTCGGTGCCGGCGCTGCCACGGTCTGGGTGAGCGCCTCCTCAAGCCCCTTGGCATCGGAAGCCTGGATATATTTGCCACCGGTGTTTTGCGCCAGGCACGCCACCTGCCTGCCCTCTTCCGCCGTCAGGCCGAAACCGACGACATGGGCGGTGAAGTCGACGCCACCCTGCTCCAGTTCCTTGCCCAGCGCGCAGGCATCGGCATTGCAGGTCTCGAGCCCGTCGGTGATGAGGATGACGGTCGCCTTGTCCTCGGTGTATTTGAGGTCCTCGGCCGCCTGCTTGACGGCAGCCGTCAGTGGCGTCTTGCCCAGGAACTTCAGGCCGTCGGCAGCGGCGGTGATGGCATCTGCAGAACCGGCCGCCGGCGGCACCACCAGTTCGATGTCGGTGCAGCTGCCCTTTTCGCGGTGGCCATAGGCCATAAGCCCGAGTTCGGTGTCGGCGGGAACCGTCTTCAGCACCGAGCGCAGCGCCTGGCGGGCGATCTCGAGCTTCGGCTTGCCGTCGATCTGGCCCCACATGGATCCTGAAGCGTCGAGCACGATGATGGCGCGCTCGGCGGCATGCACGGCTACCGCGCCCGACAGCATGAACATGGCCGTCAGGATACCTCGTGAGAACGTCTTCATGCTGCCCCCTCGCCGGTTCAGATGTTCCGTTCAGCGGAAGCTAAACAAGGCGGCAAGCCCTGACAACCCTGCAGCCTAGTAGGTCGTCCGCCGCTCTTCGCTTGGCGGGCGGCCGAACTGGAGGCGGTAGCTCTGGGCGAAATAGGAATGCGAGGTGAAGCCCGTGGCGATTGCCACGTCGAGGATCGGCATGTTGGTCTGGCGCAGCAGTTCGCGGGCGCGCTCCAGCCTCAGCCGCATGTAGTAGCGGCCGGGCGTGACGTTGAGGTGGCGCAGGAACAGCCGCTCCACCTGGCGGACCGACAGCCCGGCCGTCTTGGCGAGTTGGACCGCCGACAGCGGCTCGTCGAGGTGGTCGGCCATCAACTCGACGATGCGCTTGAGCTTGTCCGACTTGCCGGTCAAGTCGCGTTCGGGGCCGACGCGCTGGCGGTCGCCGGCGTTGCGGATGCGCTCGTGCTGGAACTGGTTGGCGACCTCGTTGGCGAGATTGGAGCCGAAGTCGCGCCGGATAATCTCCAGCATCAGGTCGATCGAGGTCGTCACGCCGGCGCAGGTGTAGCGCTTGCGGTCGATCTCGAAGACGTTGTTGGTGCATTCGATGTCCGGGAACTTCTCCATGAACCCGGCGCGGTTTTCCCAGTGGATGGTGCAGCGGTAGCCGTCGAGCTGGCCCGCCTCGGCCAGGATCTGGGAGCCGACCGAAAGAGCGCCGAGCCCGCCGCCCCGCCGCCCCCACGAACGCAGTGCGCCGAGCACCTTGCTCTTGCCGGGGAACTCGGTGACCACGCCGACGCAGACGAAGAGGATGTCGACCGGGGGTATGTCGGCGACGCTGTAGTCGACCTTGAGCGGCAGGCCGTTGGAGGCCATGACAGCCTCTCCATCCGCCGAGACCGTGGTCCAGCTGTAGATATCGCGGCCGATCAGGCGGTTGGCCGAGCGGCAGGTGTCGATGGCCGCGACCAGCGAGAACATCGAAAATTTGTCGACCAGGAGAAAGGCGAACTGGCGACGTTCGGGATCGGCATTCGACATGGCGGCCAAATCTACAGGATGCGTCGAAAAGAAGGCAGCGCCCGGCTGGAAGGTGCGGTCCCTGCTCAGAAGTCCTGACGGCCCACGCCCGCATGCCGGGATGCCGACACCAGCGTGTTGGCCATCAGCATGGCGATGGTCATCGGGCCGACACCGCCCGGAACCGGGGTAATGGCGCCAGCCACCCGCTCGGCCTCGGCATAGGCGACATCGCCCACCAGCTTCGACTTGCCCTCGCCCTTCTCGGGTGCGGGAACGCGGTTGATGCCGACATCGATGACGGTCGCGCCAGGCTTCACCCAGTCTCCCTTGATCATTTCAGGTCTTCCCACCGCGCCAACCAGGATATCGGCCGTCCGGCAGAGCGCCGGCAGGTCCTTGGTACGGCTGTGCGCAATGGTGACGGTGGCGTTGGCGGCAAGCAGGAGATTGGCCATCGGCTTGCCGACGATGTTGGAGCGGCCGACGACCACGGCGTTGAGGCCGGAGAGATCCTTGCCGTGGCGGCGCTCGATGAGCAGCATCGAGCCGAAGGGCGTGCAGGGTACGAGCGCCGTCTCGATCTCGCCGGTGGCGAGCTTGCCGACATTGATGAAATGGAAGCCGTCGACGTCCTTGTCCGGCGCGATCGTCTGGATGATCCTGCCGGCGTCGATGTGGGCGGGCAGCGGCAGCTGCACCAATATGCCATGGATGGCCGGATCGGCATTGAGCCGTTCGACCAGGGCGACCAGCTCGGCCTCCGAGGTTTCGGCGGCCAGCGTATGCTGGACGGAAAGGAAACCGCATTCCTTGGCCGTGCGCGACTTGTTGGCCACATAGACCCGGCTGGCGGGATCCTCGCCGACGATCACCACGGCGAGCCCCGGCTGGATGCCCCTGGCGGCGAGTTCGGCAACGGACTTCTTGACGCCCGCGACCACCTCGGCCGCTACACTCTTGCCGTCTATGATCTCTGCCATGGGCCTTCTCCGTATGCCTTCAGTCTCGCGGCGGCATTGTCACCATATTTTCGACCTGCAACACCGCCAATGCGGCGTCCGGTGCCGTAAACTCGAAACCGAAGTCTATTTCAGAAATAGCGACGCGCCCGCCGCTCCCGCAGCAGATTCAACTCCTTGCGCAGTTCGCGCAAGCTCTCGCTGATTTCATCGATCTGGCTTCGCGATGCATGCTCGGGCGACGGCGACTCCGTCGGCTCGGCCGGCTGATACCCCGGCCGGTCGCTTTCGCGGTGTACGGCGGCCGTCTCCGCCCGCGGCGCAGCCTGGCCGCGGCCCGAGTGCAACGATGCCAACGGATCGTTATCGTCCGCCTCGGCTGACCGGGGCCGGGACCACTCGCTTTCCGCGGCATGGCTCTCGGACGTTACGGCCGCTTCAGCGGATGCGGCAACGGCGCGAACATCGCCACCCATCTCGGGAGCGCGTTCCTGTGACGGACCCTCGGCCCGTCGCCGCACGCGGGCACGGCGACGATCGGCGGTCTCGCGCAGGCCGTCGAGCGCGCCGCGCAGGCCGCCCAGGCCGATGCCGGCGAGAAGCCCCAGCAGCGATCCGGCCACGGCGATGACCGCGCGCCGCGGCCCCGTCGATTCGAGCGGGGGATTGGCGCGGGAAATGACCGTGATGTTGGCCGGGTTGATGTCCTTCTGTTCACCCGTCTCGCGGGCGCGCAGCAGGAAGGATTCATACACGGCGCGCTTGGCCGCCACGTCGCGGTCGAGCTCGCGCAACGTGACGAGTTCGTTGCTGACCTCGCCCTGGCGCACCTTGAGCTGGGCCAGCCGCGCGGCGAGTTCCTGTTCCGTCTGGACGGCGCGCCGGAGTTCAACTTGGATCGAGGCGGCGATCCGACGCAACTCGGCGGCGATGCGTTCGCGCGCGCCGGTCAGTTGGGCCTCCGCCGCGAGCCGCTCGGGATGGCGGGGCCCCAGCTTCACCGACAGCCTGTCGGCTTCCTGCGTGAGCGTCGCATATTGCGCCCGCAATTCGGTGATCGCCGGCGAGGCCACTGCCTCCGGCAGAGAGCCGCTCAGCGCCGACTCGACATTGACGTTGCGCGTGGAAGCCGCGCGCGCATTCAGTTCGAGCGTGCGCGCCCGGGCTGCGGTGAGCTGGTCGTTGACGCGCTGGATCTCGTCGTCGGTGATCAGGCGGCCCTGCGCATCGATGATGTCGTTTTCGGCCTTGAAAGCCTCGACCTTGCGCTCTGCCGCCTCGACGGCCTTGCGCAGTTCCTCCAGCCGGGCGTTGAGCTCCTCGGCCGCCCGGCCGGCCGTCCCCGCCTGCATCTCGGCGTTGGTCTGCATGAACACTTCGGTCATCGTGTTGGCGATGAGCGCGGATTTCTCGGCGCTTTGGGTCTTGGCGCCGATCGAAACGACGAAACTCTTGTTGCCGCGCTCGATGGTCAGCGTTTCGAAAAGGTTGTTGACCGCCAGCACGTGGGCACGGTCCGCTCCGTTCGGCGCAGCCGGCGCCTCGCCGCTGGGCAGGACCTCACCCAAGAGCGACCGGAGGCCGCCCCCGCCGATCCCCTTGCCGTTGAACTCGGGATCGTTGGCGAGGTCGAGCCGGTCGACGACCTTGGTCAGAACCGAGCCCGACGTCAGCACGCGCACCTGGTTCTCGACCAGCGTCAGCGTAGCGTCCCATGGCAATCCGCTGTCGGTCAGCTCCCGCTCGGTCAATTTGAGATTGCGCGGATCGACGATCATCTCCGCCCACGCCTGGTACATCTTCGGCGTCGAAAGCGCGATGGCGACGCCGGCGAGTGCGCCGATCAGGGTGGTCGTGCCGATCAGGAGCTTGGACCGGCCGATCCCGCGCACGATCGCCATCGGCTCGATCATCGGCTCGCGCGGGTCGGCGTCCCGCATCTGCTGTTCCTCGAGCGAAGGAGCATCCGGGGGAGGCGGCATGTTCTGGATGGCGGCGATCTGTTCGGCCACCGGCGCGACGCTACGCGCCAGCCGGCTGCGCCAGCCGTCGCCGGCAGCGGCGGAATCCTTCGCTTGCCAATCGGCAGCGGCATCCGGCACGCGGTCGGTCAGCTCGTGACCCGGAGCCGATTCCGACGACGCGATGTCGGCTTCGGCCGCGCGCTCGGCTTCGCGACGAAACCGCGCGAAGCGATGGCGGACGGCCTGGTCCTGTCCGTCATCCGGTTCCGACGGCGTGACCGACAGCAGCGAGCCGCCACGAGGCTTGCCGGACGCGTCGCGTGCGCGCCGCAAGGGCTGCCGATCGTCAGTGTCTCCGATGTCCGCCATAGGGGCTGCTTCCAACACGATGGGCCCGGATCGGGTGCCGGGGCGTTAACCCACGCTAAACAGACATGGGAAACAAAAGGTTAATCGATCGGCTGCCGATGTTCATTCAAGCAAATCACGCGCCAGCCATAGTCATGCTCGCCGTGATGGAAAGCTTGATCGCAGCATCGGCGGGGAACATTGTGCGGGCATGAGCCGACCGATCTCGAGACGTCGATTTCTGGCGCAGACCATGGGCGTTGGCCTGCTTTCCCTGACGGGAACGCGGGCAGCCAATGCCAACTGGCCGAAGACCGACGCGACGTTCCTCTTTGCCGCCGACATCCATGCGTGCCGCATGGCAAGCGGCCTCAGCCCCCACTGCCTGCAGGAAGGCAAGACGGACGAGAGCCTGCGCCGCCATATCGCGGCGCTCAACGCCATCGAGGAACACAAATGGCCCGTCCAGATAGGCGGCGCGCCGACAGGTCTGGCAAGTGCCGGCCAGCGCATCGGGCGCCCGCTCGGCCTGGTCATCGGCGGCGACATGACCGACGACGGCGGCGGGCAGGTGACGGAGCCCCGGGAAGGCACGCAACTCCTGCAGTTCAGCCACCGCTACCAGGAGGGCGCCGGCCTGGACCGCGTGCATGTCCCCGTCTATGTCGGGCTGGGCAACCATGATCTCGACCAGGACGGCCCCTCGCCCAATGTCGACTGGTACCGGCGCGAGATGCGCGACTATGTCGAGATCAACCATCGGCCAAGCGTGTTCTTCAAACCGCCGGTGCCCGCCACCAGCTACGATGCGCTGTCGGACTGCTATTCGTGGGACTGGGGCGGATTGCACCTGGTCCAGTTGCATCGCTTCGCCGGCGACGCGTCCAAGGGTGCGGTCGACGCGCTTGGCTGGCTCGGGAAGGACCTGCGGACCTACGCCGGCGACGGCCGGCCGGTGATCCTGTTCCAGCACTATGGCTGGGATACGTTCTCGATCGAGCGATGGGACCCGTCGGCAAGAACGTTCGACGTCACCGGCGCCGGCAAGCCGCACTGGTGGAGCGACGAAGACCGGCGTGCCATGCTGGCGGCGCTCAGGGGCTACAACGTGATCGGCGTCTTCCATGGCCACCAGCACGAGACGCCCATGGTCTACGCGCGCGACGGCCTCGACCTGTTCAAGCCCAAGGCGGCCTTCATGGGCGGCTTCGCCCTGGCGCGCGCGACGGGTGCTTTCCTCGACGTCGTGCTGGCCGAGGCCGGGCCGCGTGGCGACGTCACGTTCACCAACGCCTTCACCAAACGGCTGGACGATGCACGTTGAGCGGGCATTTCGGGCTTCCTCCAGGTGGAGAGTCGGTCTATGTCAGGTTGTTCGGAGGGCATTGAATGAGCACCAGACTGATCCTCGCCGGCTGCGGCAACATGGGCTACGCCATGCTCAAGGGCTGGCTGAGTTCCGGCAAGCTGGCGCCAGGCGAGACCTTCGTGGTCGAACCCAACGCGGAACTCAGGGCCCGTGCCGCGGAACTCGGCAGCCGCGTTGCCTCCGAGGTAGGCGGCATACCGGCCGATGCCGCGCCCGAGATCGTCGTCATCGCGGTCAAGCCGCAGGTCATCCGCGAAGTCACCTCCGACTACCGACGCTTCGGCAATGGCCGCACCACCTTCGTGAGCGTCGCCGCCGGAACGCCGGTCAGCACCTTCGTCGACATCCTGGGCGCGCGCACCCCGATCGTCCGCTGCATGCCCAACACGCCGGCCTCGATCGGCAAGGGCATGATGGTGGTCTATGCCAACGATCACGTGAGCGACCAGGCGAAAGACTTCGTCGGCGACCTGTTGTCGGCCAGCGGCGAGGTGACGACGATCGCCGACGAGGGCCTGATGGACGCCGTGACGGCCGTTTCGGGTTCGGGGCCGGCCTATATCTTCCACTTCATCGAATGCCTGACGGCGGCAGCCGAGAATGCTGGCCTCCCCGGGGACACTGCCCGGCTTCTCGCCATGCAGACCGTCTACGGCGCGGCGAGCCTCGCCGCCGAAAGCCGGGAGGACCCGGCCGTGCTGCGCAGGCAGGTGACCAGCCCGAACGGCACGACAGCGGCGGCACTCGCCGTGCTGATGGGCGAGGACAGGCTCAAGAACCTGCTCACCGAGGCCGTCGAGGCCGCCCGGCTGCGCTCGATCGAACTCGGAAAATAGCTACCGTTTGTCGGCTTCGGCCTGCAGCGCCCTGATGTGGGGTGCTGCGGCCTCGTTGACCGCGCGCTCCATGTCGCGGAACTGGCGGACGACCTCCGCGCCAAGCGGCGTCAGTTCGGCACCGCCGCCATGCTTGCCGCCGGTCTTAGCCTCCACGACCGGCTTGCCGAACATGTCCTTGAGTTCCTCGACCAGGTCCCAGGCGCGCTTGTAGGACATCTCCATGGCGCGCGCCGCCGCCGAGATCGAGCCGGTCGCGGCGATCCGTTCGAGAAGCTCGACCTTGCCGGGGCCGAGACGGCCCTTGGGGTCGAGATAGAGGCGCAAGGTCAGGGACGGCATCGCCTACTCCGGTCAGTCGCTGGTTGGCACAGCCCCGGTCGCCCGAGAAAGATTGGCGCGATCGAAGGCCACCGTCTTGATCACCGCAAAGACGTCGCGGCCGAGCGTCAGCCCGAGCGTTTCCAGCGACTGGCGGGTGATGCGCGAAACCAAGATATCGCCGCCGCAGTCGAGGCGAAGGTCGACCTGGGCGCCGTCGACCGCGCCGATCTCGACGATCCGTCCCGGCAGGACGTTGAGCGCGCTCAGCCCGTGCGGCCGTTCGGTGGCGATCATCACGTCGCGCGCCCTGACGCGGACGCGCACCGCCGCGCCCTCGCCCAGCGGGAGCCGCGGCACGCGCATCTGCCCCGCCGCAGCGCCGAGCACCGTCATGCCGAATGCCTCGTCGTGGCCCAGCACCCTCATATCGAGGACGGCGCCGCCCTCGCCCACCTCCTCCGGCGGCAAAAGGTCGAGCCGCTGCATGATCTCGGCGGTCGGGCCGGCGGCGGCGACCTTGCCGTTCGCCATCACCACGATGTCGGTGGCGAGCCGCGCCACCTCGGCGACCGAGTGGCTGACATAGACGATCGGGATCTTCGTCTCGTCGCGCAGCCGCTCGAGATAGGGCATGATCTCGGCCTTGAGGGCGTCGTCCAGCGAGGCCAGCGGCTCGTCCATCAGGAGCAGCCTGGGACTGGCAAGCAGAGCCCGGCCGATGGCGACGCGCTGCTTTTCGCCCCCCGAGAGCAGCGCCGGGCGCCGCGCCAGGATATGGCCGATGCCGAGCATGTCGACGACCCGGCCGAATTCGGCATAGCGCTCGGCGCGCGGCGTGAACCAGCGGCCGTAGAGCAGGTTCGACCGCACGGTGAGGTGAGGGAACAGCCGGGCGTCCTGGAACACGAAGCCTACGCGTCGCCGGTGGGCGGGCACGAAGATGCGCGCCGCGGTGTCGACCAGCGTCCGCCCGTCGATGACGATACGGCCCGTATCCGGGCGGATCAGGCCGGCGACGAGGTTGACGAGCGAGGTCTTGCCCGAGCCCGACGGCCCGAACAGCGCGGTCAGATGCCCTGCACTCTCGAACCGGACTTCGAGCTTCAGCGCGCCGAGGCGGTGGCCGATGTCGACCAAGAGCGTCATTCCACGACCATCCGCTGGCCGACCTTGCGGGCGAACATCTCCGACACCACCAGCGCCGCCATCGAGATGGCGATGGAGATCAGCGTCAGCCGCAACGCACTGGCATCGCCGCCAGGCACCTGGGTGAAGGTGTAGATCGCAGAAGGAAGGGTCTGGGTTTCGCCGGGAATGTTGGAAACGAAGGTGATGGTGGCGCCGAACTCGCCCATCGCCTTGGCGAACGACAGGATCATGCCAGCGACGATGCCCGGCAGGATCAGCGGCAGGGTCACGGTCGCGAACACCCAGGCCGGGCTCGCGCCGAGCGTGCCAGCGGCCCGTTCCAGCCGGCGGTCGACGGCCTCGATCGAGAGGCGGATGGCGCGCACCATGAGCGGAAAGCCCATGACGGCGCAGGCAAGCGCGGCACCCGTCCAGCGGAACGAAAAGACGATGCCGAAGTTCTCGGCCAGGAAGGCGCCGATCGGCCCGCGGCGGCCGAAGCTCAGGAGCAGCAGGTAGCCGGTCACGACCGGCGGCAGGACGAGCGGCAGGTGCACGACACCGTTGAGCAGCGACTTGCCCCAGAATTTTCCGCGCGCCAGCATCAGCGCGATCAGGATGCCGAGAGGCAGGCTGCCGGCCATCGCCCACAGCCCGACCTTCAACGACAGGCGGACCGCATTCCATTCGTCGGGAGTGAGGTCCAGCATCGCCTGTTCGCATTCCCTCGAGAAAGTCTGCCCCACCCGGCCGGGACGGGACGCATGTTTTGCATTTTGGAGAAAGCTTACCCAGCGGCGGTAAACCACCCCCTAGTTGGACGCCACCGGGGCGATCATGGTGAAGCCCTGCGCTTCGAAAAGCTCCTTGGCCTTGGCGGACTGAAGAAATTTCACGTACGCAGCCGCGTCCGGGTTCTTCGAGTCCGCCGTCAGCCCTACCGGGTAGACGATGGGAGGATGCGTCTCTTCCGGGAAGGTGGCGATGATCTTGACGGCCGGCTCGGCCGCCGCGTCAGTCCGGTAGACGATGCCGGCCGGCGCCTCGCCGGTCGAAACCAGCTTGAGGGCAGCGCGCACGTTCTCGGCCTGGGCCAGCTTGCCCTCCACCGACGACCAGACGCCGAGCTTCTCCAGCGCGGCCTTGCCATATTTGCCGGCGGGCACGGCCTTGACGTCGCCGATCGCGAGACGGCCGTCGCCGAGCAGCTTGGCGAGATCGAAATCGGGCGCGATGCCGAAGGCGGCAGGCGAGTCCTTCGGCGCGATCAGCACGATGCGGTTGCCGAGCAGCTTGACGTCCGAGCCTTCCTTGATGAGCTTCTTGTCGGCAAGATACTTCATCCAGTCGAGATCGGCGGAGATGAACACGTCGGCCGGCGCGCCCTCCTCGATCTGCCTAGCGAGCGCCGGGCTTGCCGCATAGGAGACGGTCACAGCCTTTCCGCTGTCGGCTTTCCAGGCCGCGTCGACGGCGTCGAGCGCGTTCTTGAGGCTTGCCGCCGCGAACACGACGACCTCGCCGCCGGCGCGCGCCGAAGACAGGCCGAACGACAGCGCCGCGGCCAGGCCGCCGGCCATCGCGGCGAGCCGCAAACCAAGTCCCCTGCGCGTGAATATCATGATCCCTCCGCCGTCCTTCGGCCGCGGCGGCCGAGTTCGTTATATTCATACGGATATAACACTTGGCAGGCAACCACCCGACCAAGTGGTTTTCCGAAGAAATATCCTTTGCCCACGTGCCGCTGGCCGGCCGGCACTTGGCATTGCAATCCGGGGGAGACTGGCCGCCCCGTTCATGGCATATGTCGCTGACTTATCATGGGGGACGGGAAGTCTTGGCGACCGTGCCGGCGCCCCTGCCCCTTGCCGCCACACCACGAAGAGCTTCCCCCAATGTCGGGCATCACCACCTACGAGATCATTTGGCTCGCCGTCGCCCTACTGGGAGCAGGCGCCATCACCGGCCTGCTCGCGGGCGTCTTCGGCGTCGGCGGCGGCACGGTCATCGTGCCCGTGCTCTACGAGCTGTTCCAGGCCGTCGGGGTGCCCGAAGAGGTGCGCATGCCGCTCTGCGTCGGCACCTCGCTCGCCATCATCATCCCGACCTCGATCCGCTCGTTCGCGGCGCACCGCGCCAAGGGCGCGGTCGACATGACCATCCTCAGGCAGTGGGCGGTTCCCGTCATCGTCGGCGTCGTCATGGGCAGCGTGATCGCCCGCTTCGCGCCGGCCGACCTGTTCAAGGCGGTGTTCGTGGTGGTTGCCGGCATTTCGGCGATCCGGCTCTTGTTCGGCAAGGACTCCTGGCGGCTCGGCCTCGACATGCCGGGCAAGCTGGTGATGGACGTCTATGGCTGGATCATCGGCGTGCTGTCGAGCCTGATGGGCATCGGCGGCGGCCAGCTTTCGAACCTGTTCATGACCTTCTACGGCCGCCCGATCCACCAGGCGGTGGCGACGTCCTCGGGCCTCGGCGTACTGATCTCGATCCCCGGCGCGATCGGCTACATCTATGCCGGCTGGCCGCGTGCCGCCGAGTATCCCGACGTGGCGGCGCTGCAGTTCCCTTTCGCGCTCGGCTATGTCTCGCTCGTCGGCCTGATCCTGTTCGTGCCCACCAGCGTGCTGACCGCGCCGCTCGGCGCAAGGCTCGCGCACGCCCTGTCGAAGCGCAAGCTGGAGGTCGCCTTCGGCGTCTTCCTGCTGCTCATCAGCCTGCGCTTCCTGGTCAGCCTGATCGGCTGAGGCGTTCCGATCTCACCAAACGAAAACGCCCGGCAGTGCCGGGCGTTCGCATCTTGAAGGTGAGCCGGTCACGCCCTTTCGAGAGCGACCGCGATGCCCTGCCCGACGCCGATGCACATGGTGGCAAGCGCCAGCCTGCCGCCGCGCAGGTTAAGCTCCAGCGCCGCCGTGCCGGCGATGCGGGCGCCCGACATGCCCAGCGGATGACCAAGGGCGATGGCCCCGCCGTTCGGGTTCACGTGCTCGGCGTCCTCGGCGATGCCGAGCTCACGGAGCACGGCGATGCCTTGGGAGGCGAATGCCTCGTTGAGTTCGATGACGTCGAAGGCGGAGGGCTGGATGCCGAGCCGCGCGCACAGCTTCTTGGTCGCCGGCGCCGGGCCGATGCCCATGATGCGCGGCGCGACACCCGCCGAGGCGCCGCCGAGGACGCGGGCGATCGGGGTCAGGCCGTACTTCTTCACTGCCGCCTCGGAGGCGACGATCAGCGCCGCCGCGCCGTCGTTGACGCCGGAGGCGTTGCCGGCCGTCACCGTGCCGCCCTGGCGGAACGGCGTCGGCAGCTTGGCCAGCGTCTCGATGGTGGTCCCGGCGCGCGGATGCTCGTCCTTGGCGACGACGATCGGATCGCCCTTGCGCTGCGGGATCGTCACAGGGGTGATCTCCTTGCCCAGCCGGCCGTTCTCCTGTGCCGCGACCGCCTTGTTCTGGCTGCGCACGGCAAAGGCGTCCTGGTCGGCACGGCTGACGGAGAAGTCCTCGGCGACGTTCTCGCCGGTCTCTGGCATCGAATCGACGCCGTACTGCTTCTTCATGACAGGATTGACGAAGCGCCAGCCGATCGTCGTGTCGTGGATCTCGGCATGGCGCGAGAAGGCGGTCTCAGCCTTGGGCATGACGAAGGGGGCGCGGCTCATGCTTTCGACGCCGCCGGCGATCATCAGCTCGGCCTCGCCGGCCTTGATCGAACGGGCGGCGTAGATCAGCGCGTCCATGCCCGAGCCGCAGAGCCGGTTGATGGTCGTGCCCGGCACCTCGACCGGCAGGCTGGCCAGCAGCAGCGACATGCGCGCGACGTTGCGGTTGTCCTCGCCGGCCTGGTTGGCGCAGCCGAAGATGACGTCGTCGACGGCCGCCCAATCGACCGAGGCATTGCGTTCCAGGAGCGCCTTGAGCGGCACCGCGCCAAGGTCGTCGGCCCGGACCGACGAGAGCACGCCGCCGAAGCGTCCGATGGGGGTGCGGATGTAGTCGCAGATGAAAGCCTCAGCCATCCTTGGATCCTCTCTTGGCGGCAACTGCCTCGCCCTTGTGGGCGGCGTCGGTGCGCGCCTTTAGATCACGCAACGTCGTCAGTTCCAACTCCGTTGGCGCTGGAGTTTCCTCGAGGGCGTCGGCGAACCTCACCGTCCAGCCGCAGGTCTCCTGGACCCTCTCGCGGGTGACGCCGGGATGCAGCGAAACCACGGTGAACTCCTTGGTCACCGGATCCGGCTTCCAGATCGCCAGGTCGGTGATGAGCAGCGTCGGCCCCTTGGTTTCGATGCCGAGGCGCTGGCGGTGGTCGCCGCCCTCGCCGTGGCCGAAGGAGGTGTAGAAATCGATCTTCTCGACCATGCCGCGCTTCGACTGCGCCATGGTGATGTAGATCTCCTTCGATGAGGTCGCGATCTCGGGCGCGCCGCCGCCGCCCGGCAGGCGGGTCTTGGGATGGGCGTAGTCGCCGATGACGGTGGTGTTGATGTTGCCGAACTTGTCGAGCTGGGCAGCGCCGAGGAAGCCGATCGAGATGCGTCCGCCCTGCAGCCAGTAGCGGAACATCTCGGGCACCGAGACAGTGGTGACGGCTGTGTCGCAGAGCTCGCCGTCGCCGATCGACAGCGGCAGCACGTCGGGCGCCGTGCCGATGGTGCCCGATTCATAGATCAGCGTGATGTCCGGCGCGTGGGTGAGACGTGCAACGTTGCAGGCGGCCGAGGGCGCGCCGATGCCGACGAAGCAGACGTCGTCGTTCTTGAGCGCGCGCGAGGCGGCGATCGTCATCATTTCATTGGGGGTGAAGCCGAGCTCGCTCATGCCGCGTTCCTCAGGTGTTCGACGCGCCCGGCGAAGTCGTCGGCGGTCTTTTCGATGACGTTCTTCTGCATCCATGCGGCGAAGCGGTCGCGGTCGGCGGCGATCTCGTCCCATTCGAGATAGGCGGCGTTGTCGCGGATATAGTAGCCATGCGCGTAGGACGGGTGCGCCCCGCCCGGCACCACCGAGATCGCCGTCACCGACCAGTTGGGCAGCACCGTCAGATTGGGGTGCAGGTCGTCGAAATCGTCGACCACCTCCTCGACGGTGACCACCGCGCGCCTGGCGGCAAGGGCCGCTTCCTTCTGGATGCCGATGATGCCCTCGACCAGCACGTCGCCCTTCCTGTTGGCCTTCTGGGCGTGGATGAAGGTGACGTCGGGGCGAACCGCCGGCACCGCCGCTAGCACCTCGCCGGTGAACGGGCAGGTCACCGACTTGATGTTCGGGTTGACCTTGGCAAGCTCGGCGCCGCGATAGCCGCGGAAGATGGCGCAAGGCAGGCCAGCCGCCCCCGCCTCATAGGCGTTGGCCATGGCGGCGTGGCTGTGCTCCTCGATCTCGAGCGCGTGCGGAAAACCGTTCTCGACCGCATCGCGCAGGCGGCGCAGCAGGCCGACGCCGGGATTGCCGGCATAGGAGAAGATCGCCTTCTTCGCCATGCCCATGCCGATCATCTGGTCGTAGATCAGGTCCGGCGTCATGCGCACCAGCGTCAGATCCTTGAAGCCCTGTCGGATCGCCTCGTGCGCGGCGGCTGTGGGAATGAGATGCGTAAAGCCTTCGAAGGCCACGGTGTCGCCGTTGCCGAGGTTTTCGGCGACCGCCCTCGACAGGGGGAGGAATTTGGTCATCGCGTTTCGTCCCAATCGTCAAAAGTTCGTATTGCGAACATTTGTTTTCTATGCGATACATTCTTGGAGCAAGATTGCCGCAGAGTCAAGAACCTGGCTCTGCCCGGCCGGATTTCGAGGAATGCCGCCATGCGCGACGATGAGAATGGGCGAGACCACGTCACCTCGCTCGAGCGCGGCCTGTCCGTGATGGAGATCCTGGCGGCCAATCCACGCGGATTGACGCTCACCGAAACAGCCGAGAAGGCCGGCCTGACGCGCGCCGGCGCACGCCGCTTCCTGCTGACGCTGGCGGCAACCGGCTATGCCGTGCAGGTGGGGCGCAACTTCTCGCTGTCGCCCCGGCTCTTGGCGCAGGCACGCATCTGGCTGCACGGCGTGCCGCTCTGGACCTTCGCCGAACCCTTCATGAAGGAAACGGCTGCCAAGCTGCACGAATCCTGCTCGGCCGCGATCCTGTCGGGCGAGGACATGGTCTATGTCGCACGCGTCCCCGGCCCGCGCATCATCGCCGTCGACCTGCAGGTCGGTGCCCACCTGCCCGCCTTCTGCACCGCCATGGGCAGGGTGCTGCTGTCGGGGCTTTCCGGACCGGAACTCGACGCCTTCCTCGGCCGTGCGACGTTCGAACAGCGCACGCCGAAGACCATCACCGATGCCGCGAAGCTCAGCGAGATCATCACCGCCGTACGGAAAAACGGCTACGCCCTGGTCGACGAGGAACTGGAGATCGGCCTGCGGTCGATCGCCGTGCCTCTGCGCGACCGCGCGGGCGCGGTAGTCGCGGCCATCAACGTCTCGACGCAGTCGACGCGCCACTCGCCGGCCGAAATGGAGGCGGAGATCCTGCCGATCCTGAAACAGACCGCGGCCCGCATCAGCGACTTCTTCGTCGGGCAGTGATCAGGGGCGCATCGAGCCGGTCTCGACATAGCGCTGGTGCCAGGACAGCGCCTCGTTGAGCAGCGACGGCGACTGCAGGCCATAGGAATGCTTCAACGCCCGCTCGAAATAGTCGGCCAGCGCCGGGCGATAATCCGGATGGGCGCAGTTGTCGATGATCAGCCGCGCGCGCTGCTTGGGCGACAGGCCGCGCAGGTCCGCAAGCCCCTGCTCGGTGACCAGCACCTGGACGTCCTGGTTGATGTGATCGACATGGCTCGCCTGCGGCACGATGGCCGAGATCTTGCCGCCCTTGGCCGTCGAAGGCGTCATGAAGATCGACACATAGGCGTTGCGGGCAAAGTCGCCGGAACCGCCGATGCCGTTCTGGATGCGCGACCCCATGATGTGGGTCGAGTTGACGTTGCCGTAGATGTCGGCCTCGATCAGGCCGTTCATGGCGATGCAGCCGAGCCGGCGGATCAGTTCGGGGTGATTGCTGATCTCCTGGGGGCGCAGAATCATCTTGTCGCGATAGCGGCCCATGTCGGCGTTGAGGTTGGCCGCAGCTTCCGGGCTCAGCGAGAAGGCGGTGGCGGAGGCCATGCGCAGCTTGCCCGAGTCGATCAGGTCGAGCATGCCGTCCTGGATGACCTCGGTGAAGGCCGTCATGTTCTCGAACGGGCCGTCGACCAGGCCGGTCAGCACGGCATTGGCGATGTTGCCGACGCCCGACTGTATGGGCAGCAGCGAGGCGGGCAACCGGCCCTTCTTCACCTCATGGGCAAAGAACTCGAGCAGATGGCCGGCAATGGCATGAGCCGTGTCGTCGGGCTTGGAGAACGGCAGGTTGCGGTCGGGTGCGTCGGTCTCGACGATGGCCACGATCTTTGCGGGATCGCAGCGGAAGAAGGATTCGCCGATGCGGTCGTCGGCCTTGACCAGCGGGATCGGCACGCGATGCGGCGGCAGCGCCGTGCCGTAGTAGATATCGTGCATGCCCTCGAGCTCGGCATTCTGCCAGCGGTTGACCTCGAGGATCACCTGCTCGGCCCGATCGAGCCAGGTCTTGTTGTTGCCGACAGATGACGAGGGAACCAAAGAGCCGTCCGGCCGGATGGCCGAGACTTCGACGACCGCCGTATCGAGCGAGCCGAGAAAGCCCTGCCAGGCGACCGGCGCCACCTGGCTCAGATGCATGTCGAAATATTCCATCTCGCCGCGATTGATCTTGTCGCGGGCGATCGGGTCGGAATTGTAGGGAAGGCGGAACTCGATGCCGTTGGCCTTGGCCAGCGCCCCGTCGAGTTCAGGACCGGTCGAAGCGCCGGTCCAGACGCGCAGGCTGAACGGATTGCCCCTGGCGTGCTCGGCCTCGATGCGGGCGGCGAGCGCCACGGGCACGGTCTTGGGATAGCCGGAGCCGGTGAAGCCGCTCATGCCCACGGTGGTATCCGGCCTGATCAGGGACGCCGCCTCCTCGGCGGTCATCACCTTCGAACGCAGGCTCTCGCAGCCGATCCGTGCCATGTCGCCTCTCCAGCGCTTGTCGTTTCGCCCTCTCCCATCGCCGGCCGTTGTGCCGGGTTCCATTTTTTGGAAGGTGATATGGCATCCGACACGGCGCGCAAAGGGGCCATTGTGCCGCGACCGCCTTACGTCGCGGCAGATTCAGGCGGCTTCGGCCAGTCCGTTGCGCTTGCCGTTGAGGCGTATCACGGCCTTGATCGGCAGATGGTCCGATGCGACGCGCGCCAGCGCGCTGTCATGTGCCTCGATGTCGACGAGCAGGTTGTGCGGCCGCGCCATCACCCGGTCGAGCGCGAGCACCGGGAAGCGCGACGGGAAGCTCGGCACGATGGCGTGCGTGGGGCCGAAGGCCGGCTCCAGGCTGCGCAGCGACGAGCGTTTGCCCAGCCGCCACTCGTTGAGGTCGCCGACCAGCACCGTGGGCTTGTCGCTATGCAGTTCGGCGGCCGTCAGCAGCGTGCCGGCCTGCAGCTTGCGCGAATGGCGCAGCAGGCCGAAATGCGCGGCGATAACGCGCAGGGGACCGGCGTCGAGTTCGAGATCGACGATGACCGCGCCGCGCGGCTCGGCACCGGGCAGCACGAGCTGCTGCGCCGAACTTACCGATCCCTTGCGGAAAAGCACGACGTTGCCATGCCAGCCATGGCTCTTGCGTCGCCCGGCCAGCGGAACCGGCATCAGCCCGGTCTCGCGTTCCACTTCGGCCAGGTCCAGGAGGCCGGCGCGGTCGCCGAAGCGCTGGTCGGCCTCCTGCAGGGCGATGACGTCGGCATCGATCTCGGAGATCACCTGCATCGTCCGCCGGGGATCGAAGCGGCGGTCCAGCCCGACGCATTTATGAACGTTGTAGGAGGCGATCACGATCTCGCTGAAGCCGGCGTTCTCGTGGGGCTGCTCCGCCGCCCGCTGCGAAGGGGCTTCGATGAGCTGTTCTCCACTGGCCTTTGCGGGACTCTCCAAGCCGTGTCTGCTAACCATCACTCGTCTGGAATCTCTGGGGAATTCGTGGTCACTTGAGGCAGGCGTCGTCGTCAAGTGTAACCTATATGGTTCGAGTGTTCGAGATTTTCCACGTGCGTCACTGTGGCCATCCACCATACACATCTTGCAGGCACACGGCCGCACGGACCGCAAGGCGGGAGCCGGCATGAAGCTCCTGGCCATCGTGATCGCCGTGATGGGGGTTCTGGTCATCGCCTCCCTGCTGGCCGTCTATGCCTATGGGCGCTTTGCCAAGCGGGCACGGGGGGCGCCGACCTTCGCCTTGCCGATGGCCCCGAGCGAAACCGAGTTCGACGTCCTGGCCGAGCCGCTTCTGGCCAGCCATCCCGGGCAAACCGGCCTGGCGCTGCTCTCCAGCAACCTTCACGCCTTCGCCGTGCGGGCCTATCTGGCACGCCATGCGGCGCGCAGCCTCGACCTGCAATACTACTATTGGAAGGGCGACCTGACCGGGCGCCTGCTCGCCCGCGAAATCCTCGCCGCCGCCGACCGCGGCGTCCGGGTGAGGCTGCTCATCGACGACATCAACACGCGCGGATTCGACCGCGACTACCTTGCCCTCGACAGCCATCCCAACATCCACCTGCGGCTGTTCAACCCCAGCTGGGCGCGCTCGTTCGGCCTGCAGCGCGGGCTGGAACTGGCGCTGCGCGCGGTGCGAACCACGCGCCGCATGCACAACAAGGCCTGGATCGCCGACGGCAGGCTGGCCATCGTCGGCGGCCGCAACATAGGCGACGCCTATTTCGACGCCTCGGAAGAGGCCAATTTCCGCGACATGGACCTTCTGATCGCGGGTCCTGCGGTCGACCAGGCCGAAAGCATCTTCGACCGGTACTGGAACAGCGAGGCAGTGCTGCCGATCCGCCCGCTCGCCGGCTTCGCTAGGCCCGACCTTCCGGCATTGAGGAAGCGTCTCGACCGTGCAGCGACCACCGGCCGGGCGGAGCCCTATCTCCGCCGCATCGCCGAGGAGCGCAGCGAATGGTCGGGCTCCGGCATGGGTCGGCTGCGCTGGGGCGGCGAGGTCGCGGTGGTTTCCGACCCGCCGGAAAAGGCGATGGGCGTCGGCGAAGACGGATGGCTGATCCGGTCGATCGGCCCGGTGTTGCGGTCGGCCGTGCGCGAACTGAGGATCGTCTCGCCCTACTTCATACCGGGCGAGGACGGCACGCGGCAGCTCGCGGCGCTGGCCCGAAACGGCGTCGCGGTCACGGTGCTGACAAACTCCCTGGCCGCGACCGACGTTGCCGCGGTGCACGGCGCCTATGTGCGCTATCGCAAGACCCTCATCGACCAGGGCGTCGAGATCTTCGAGCTCAAGCCAGACGACGAGCGCACCGACATCTCGCTGTTCGGTTCGAAGGGCGCGAGCCTCCATACCAAGGCATTCGTCGCGGACGGATCGGCCGGGTTCGTCGGCTCTTTCAACTTCGACCCGCGCTCGGCCTCGCTCAACACCGAGATGGGCGTGCTGTTCCGCCAGGAGCAATTGGCCCGCGAGGTGGAACAGGTCATCGCCACGCAGACCTCCCCACGGGCCAGCTTTCGGGTGACGGTCGCCAATGGCGCGCTCCGGTGGACCGACATGTCGTCGAACCGGCCGCGCGAGATGAAACACGAACCGCAGGCAAGCCTGCGGCGCAGGCTTGTCGCCAAAGTCATCGGCTGGCTGCCGGTCGAGTCGCAGCTGTAGCGCGGCTGGCCGAAATCCGGGACGCTACCTCGTCTGTCAATCAGGAGCTCCAGGCCGCCAAGACCTGTGCGGCCAGTTGCAGCCCGATCGTCACGATCAGGGCCGCGGCGATCGGCACGCCGAACGGCACCACGCGCCTGCGGTCGAGATGCTCGACATAGACGCGGAACGCCGGCGACGGCAAAAGCATCGGGTTCCGGACAACCATCACGGTGACGATCGCGAAGACCAGCAAGGCGATGGCGAAGACCATGAGGTCCGCCCCGCCCGAAACGAACGGCGCTGCCGCCATCAGCTTGACGTCGCCCGCCCCCACCTTCTTGAGCAGCCAGAACGGAAACAGCGCCAGGAAAAGCGCCAGCCCAGCCGCCGCGCTGAGGCCGAGGTCCCACCACGAGCCCTGCCCGAGCCCCGCCAGGAACAGCGATGCCGCCCCCAGGCAAAGCAAAAGGAGCACGTTGCTGTTGGCGATGCGATGGGTCGTGAAGTCGAGCTTGGCGATCCTGAAAAGCAGCGGGACCGCCAGGAGCTTCATGAGCATCGCGGCGGCCGACAGCATGTTCAGCGCTCGATGTTCTTGACGCTCGACGAAAGCAGCTTGAGGTTGTTTGCCACCGTCGGATCGTTGGGCGCGATCTCATAGGCCTTGAGGAAGTTGCTGCGCGCCTGTTGCAGGTTGCCCCGCAGCAGATACGAGTAGCCGACATTGTTGTAGTATTCGACCGTCGGGCCTAGATGCTTGACCGCCTGCCTGTAGGCGAGGTCCGACAGGTCGAAACGACGGATGCGGTCCGTCGATGCGGCAAGCCCCAGCCAGGCGACGCCGTCATTCGGAGCAAGCTGCACGGCCTTGTAGAACAAGGCGCCGGCATTGCCGTAGTTCTCCTGCCGGAACTGGTTCTTGGCCTCGGTCACGGCCTGGTCGGAGGCGTAGTATTCGACGTCGGAGACGGTCTTGAGGCCTTGGAAGGCGTCGCCGAAGGCGGTGAATTCCGGCGAGACCGGTTCGTTGGTGCGCACCACGCCGTCGTCGAGCGCACTGCCGGTCTGGCAGCCGGCCAGCGCCGCCCCCAGGAAAAGGGCAGTCGCGGCAATCAGGATAGGCCTTGTCATGCTTGTCTCGTCCCCTCGGCGCGCCGGGCGCCAACTGCAATCTTGCCCCTGTCCGCACGTGCCGTCAAAAGAACACGCCCCTCATGCGGATAATGACCGGCAGCATGATGATCATCAATACCACCGGGAAGATGCAAAGGCCCAGCGGTATCATCATTTTCACCGGCAGCGAATTGGCCCGGTCCTCGGCGCGCAGGATTCGCTGGGTCCGCATCTCGTCGCTGTACACGCGCAGCGCCTCGGTGAGACTGGTGCCGAGCTCCTCGGACTGACGGAACAGCACGGCGAGCGACCGCGCCTCGTCGAGGCCCATGCGGTCGGCGAGATCGCGCAGCGCATCGCGCAGCGGCTTGCCGGCCCTGAGCTGCAGATTCATGATCGACAGCTGGATTCCGAGCCACTTGTGCGTGCCGGCGAGCTCGCTGCTCACCCGCTCCACCGCCGCCTCGAGACTCATGCCGGCATCGGCGCAGGTGATCATCATGTCCATGAAGTCGGGGAAGCCGATGCGGTACTGGCGCTGCCTGGCGCGCTCGAAGCGGTCGAGCGCAACGCTCGGGACGACGAGGCAGGCGAGCCCGAACAGCGCCGCTCCCGCGAAGGCCACGAAGCCGGGCAATTGCGGCGGCAGCACCCGCGACAAAAGCAGATAGGCGCCGAGAAAGCCCAAAACCACCGCCCCGATCCGGCTCAACATGTAGATCAGCGGCGCGCCCTTCTGGTGGAAGCCGGCGCGGAACAGTCTCAGCTCGAGCGCATCGGGCTTGCCGCGCTCCTTTTCGAGCGCCCGGAAATAGGCATCGACCGGGCGCTGTGCTGCGGCACGCGCCACCTGTTCCTGGGCCGCGAGGGATCGGCGGTCGGGAATCCCGTCGGCGAGCAGGCTGCGGGCGACCATCCTGCGCGTCTGGATGACGGGCAGGATCACCAGCGCGCCGAACAGGAACAGCGACGCGGCCGCGGCGAACACCGCCGTCGAGAGCAGAAGACCCGAATTCCCGAAGCTGGAGAGGAGTTCCATGCCGGCCTCCTCAGATCTCGAAATTGACCATGCGGTACATGATGAACGCGCCCAGCAGCCCCCAGACGCCGTATCCGACGAAAACGGGCATGATCAGCGGACTGCCCCAGACGCCGCCGTAGTAGGCAGGGGCGATCAGCTGGAGGATGAAGAACATCACGATCGGGAACAGCGAGATGATCCAGGCCGACACCCGGCCCTCGGCCGAGAGCGCGCGTATCTTGAGCCGCAACTTCTGGCGCTCGCGCAACACGCGCCCCAGGTTGGAGAGGATCTCGGTCAGGTTGCCGCCGGTCTTGGCCTGGATCGAAAGCGATACCGACAACAGGTTGAGCCCCTCGAAGCCGACGCGCTGGGCGAGCTTCTTGACCGCCTGCTCGAGGCTCAGGCCGAAGGTGATCTCGTCGGCGACGATACCGAATTCCGTGCCGATCGGGTCCGGCATCTCGCGGGCGACCAGGGCGATGGCGACGGTGGTCGGATGGCCGGCGCGCAGCGAACGCACGATCATGTCGAGCGCGTCCGGCAGCTGCTTTGCGAATTTCTGGATACGCTTGTTGCGCGCCCGCCGCAGCACGAGCAGCGGCAACACGAAAGCGACCATGGCGAAGACGATCGCTCCCAGGGCCGGCGAGAAGCCCAGGAGCAGCATGGCCAGCAGCGCCAGCGCCAGCCCGGCAAGCATGAAGACGGCGGCGAAGGCCAGCGGATTGCCGGTGATGCCGGACTGCGTGTAGAGCCGGTTGAGCCAGACGATACCGTAGCTGAAATCGCCGCTTTCGGTCAGGCCGCGCTCGCGCAGCAGGCCCTGCAGCGCCTGTTCGGCCGCGCCCTCCTCCGCCAGGCGCTTCAGCCTGCGGTTGATCGCGCCCGCGGTGGCCCGCCGGCCGGCATAGGAAAGATAAAGGGTTTCAACCGCCAGGATGGCCGCCGCCGCCGCAAGCACGTAGATAACATAGAGGAGCGTCTGGCCGGTCAGCATCAGAGTGCCACCTGCGGGTTGAAGGCGTCCTTGGCGAAGTGGTGGCCCAGCGTCGCCGCCTCCTGGGCGAACCGGGGCCGGATGCCGGTGGCGCGGAAGTCGCCGACGATCTTGCCGTCCTCGGTCACGTCGCGGCGCACGAAGTGGTAAATCTCCTGCAGCTGGATGACGCTGCCTTCCATGCCGGTCAGCTCCGAGATCGAGATCACCCGCCTGCCGCCGTCGGACAGGCGCTGGGTCTGGACGATGATGTCGATGGCCGAGGCGATCTGGGCGCGGATGGATTCTGCCGTCATCGGCATGCCGGCCATGCCGACCATCTGCTCGAGGCGCGACAGCGCATCGCGCGGCGTGTTGGCGTGGATCGTGGTCATCGATCCCTCGTGGCCGGTGTTCATCGCCTGCAGCATGTCGAAGGCTTCCTCGCCGCGAACCTCGCCGACGATGATGCGGTCGGGGCGCATGCGCAGCGCGTTCTTGACCAGCTCGCGCTGGCGCACCTCGCCCTTGCCCTCGACGTTGGGGGGCCGCGTCTCCAGCCGGCCGACATGCGGCTGCTGCAATTGCAACTCGGCCGCGTCCTCGATGGTGATCAGTCGCTCGCGGTGCGAGATGTAGCTCGACAGCGCGTTGAGCAGCGTGGTCTTGCCGCTGCCGGTGCCGCCCGAGACCAGGATCGATTTGCGCGACCGCACCGCGATCTTGAGCATGTCGATCATCGGCGGACGGATGGAGTTGAACTCGATCAGGCGCTCCAGAGAATAGGGATGCTTGGAGAACTTGCGGATCGACACCAGCGGCCCGTCGACAGAGATCGGACGCACGGCCACGTTGACGCGCGACCCGTCCTCGAGACGGGCATCCACCATCGGATAGGATTCGTCGACCCGGCGGCCGATCGCCGACACGATCTTGTTGATGACGCGCAACAGATGCGCCTCGTCGCGGAAGCGGATCGGCGTCTCCTCGAGCACGCCGCGGCGCTCGATGAACACGCGCCTGTGCGTGTTGATCAGGATGTCGGCGATGGAATCGTCCTTGAGCAGCGGCTCGATCGGGCCGAGGCCCAGCATCTCGTCGGCCGTGTCGCTCGTCAGCTGGTCGAGTTCGCGGGCGTTGAAGGGCAGGTTCCGGTTGCGCACGAACTCGCGCACGATCGGCCGGATCTCGTTGAGGATCTCGTCCTTCGAGGCGGTGTCGAGCGCGGCCAGGTTGAACCGCTCGATCAGGTGGCTGTGGATATCGACCTTGAGCGCCAGCAGGCGGTCCGCCTCGCTGTCCGCGTCTTCAGGGGCCGGAACGAAATTGGCTGCAATTTCAGGAACAGGTGTCACGACCTGGGGAACGGCCGTGCCGTTCGATCTGGTAAAGCGTCCGAGCATGACTACGCCTCACTCCTTGTGCCCGGCACCTGCGACCCGCGTGGATCGCGGTCCAAGCCAATCTCCGCCTTGCGCGGCGGCCGATGAGGAGGCCAATCGCGAGAATGCGACGGTGACTGCGTCCCCCGTGAAGGGCAGCGCCACCCGGCATCTGTCTCGCTTCCGAACCCTGCGATTTCCCCACCGCCCGTGTCCTTTAGCTCGTGGTAAATTATTTGCTAACCGACCTCCGCGCAAGCGCAGCAGCCGGATACGGCATGCTTTACTTGGTCTATAGTTAAGAACCGCATTACGCCGAACCATTTACTTGTCATAGAACAACATGCTTTTGTATGAGTATTCCATACGAATGCATACGAAAGGTCCACGTATCCCGCCACCATGTGCATAAACCCCTGCAAAACAAGGCTATATAACGGTTTATGCAACACACCTAATATGATCAGGTCGCCCGCCGACAATACCCCTATATGGTTAAGGATGGGTCAAAACATCATCGATTCATAAGGTTAGGCGTGCCGGAATGAGGCGCTTTTGCGGCCTTCCATGTATTGCTGGGTTAAGGAAACGTTAAAATGGTTTGACTTGCCGAAACGGCGGCACCTAGCATCGTATGTGACGGGGGATGCTTGGGTATGGATTTCATCCTTTGCTCGTCTCGTCGGGTTGAAACTCCAGTGGGGAGAAATTGGCATGAACAAGCTCATGACGATGGCCCGGCAGTTCCGCGACGATGAAGACGGCGCTGCCATGGTCGAATATTCCATTCTGATCGGCATCATCGCCGCGGCCGCGATCCTGGCGATCCTGGCAATCGGCGGCTGGGTCACGGGTCGCTTTACCGGCCTCTGCACCGCCTTGGAAAACTCGCCGCTTGGTACCTGCAATGCAGGCGCAGGCACCGGCTCCTGACGAAACGAAGCCTGGTCCGGACCGTCGGGGCCCGGACCAGGCTCCCTCGACGAAACGGCATCGATCGGGCAGCATCGCCTGATCGAATTTGACGGGCGGGACGAACATGCGTGCGAATTCGATCATCATGATTGTTCTGGCCGGCATCTTCGGCGTCCTCGCCGTCGTGCTCGCCAACATGTGGCTGGCCAACCAGCGCAACCAGATGGCCAGCGCCAGCGAAGGTCCGGAATCGACCATCGTCGTCGCCACCGTGGCGCTCAAGTTCGGCGACCAGATCACCGCCGACAAGATGCGCCGCATCCCCTGGCCAGCGGGGTCGATCCCCGCCGGTGCCTTCAAGACCGCCGAAGAGGTTCTCGCTAAGGAAGGCGGCCGCCAGGCGCTGCAGGCGATCGGCGTCAACGAACCCATCCTTTCCAGCAAGATCACCGGCCCGGGCCAGCGCGCGACGCTGTCGGCCGTGCTTGCCGACGGCATGAAGGCCGTCTCCATCCGCGTCAACGACGTGCTGGGCGTCGCCGGCTTCGTCTTCCCGGGCGACCGCGTCGACGTGCTGCTGACCCGCAACGTGCGCAACGCCGACGGCAGCGACCAGAGCTTCGTCGACGTGCTTTTGCAGAGCATCAAGGTGCTCGCCGTCGACCAGGTGGCCGACGAGACCAAGGAGAACCCGACCGTGGTCAAGGCGGTTACGCTCGAAGTCAGCACCAAGGACGCGCAGAAACTCACCCTTGCCGCCGGCGCCGGGCAGCTGTCGCTGGCGCTGCGCCAGGTGGCGGCAAGCCAGGGCGAAGACACGGCTCGCATCACCATTTCCGATCTCACCGGCGACACGCCGCAGGATGTCGCCGCCCGCCAGGCGGATCTCGAACGCCAGGCCGCGCTCGAAGCCGACCGCAAACGCAGCGACGAACGTCTCGACGGATTGCAAAAGGCCGTTGAGAACGTCGGCAGCCGCCTCGATGAAATCGGCAAGGCAAAGCCCTCCACAGATGCGAAAGAGCTCGTTAAGGAAGTAGTAAAATACGTGCAGCCCGAATCACCCTCCTATGCGACAGTGGGTGTGTTCAGAGGCACCGAACGCGTGACTTATGACGTGCCGCGGACGAATTGAGGGGAAGAGATTTCGCCGCGGCAATGATGTAAGCTTGATCGACTGACGCATAGCCAGAGGGGATGGAGTACATGCGAGGATTTTGTGCGGCGTTGCTTGCAGCGGCACTGGCGATCGCCGCTCCACCTGCTCTGACCCCGGCCATGGCCGGCGCGGCCGACCGGAACATAGACGTTTCCAGCCCGCGCGTTCACCGCATCTTCCTGCCGATGTCTCAGTCGGTGACCATCCAGGTGAACCAGAATCTTGGCGACATGGTCGTGGCCGACAACAAGATCGCCGACGCCCAGCCGATGACCGACCGCACGCTTTATGTCATCGGCAAGGGCGCAGGCACTACCTCGATCAACCTGTTTTCGGAAGACCGCCGTTCGCTCGGCGTCATCGAGGTCGAGGTCGGCGTCGACATCGACGACATGGCCGCCGCCGTCCGCCAGGTGGCGCCGCGCTCGCGCGTGACCATCGGCTCGGTCAACGGCAAGGTGCGCCTCGGCGGCCGCGTCAAGGACGGCGCCCAGCTCGCGGAGATCCTGCAGGTCGCCCAGCAATACAGTGCGGAGCCGATCATCAACGCCATCCAGGTCGACGACAGCCAGCAGGTGAATCTGGAGGTCCGCGTGCTGGAGGTGTCGCGCAACGCCGGGCGGGAGCTGGGCGTATCGCTGCGGGCAAAAAGCGACGGGTCGGACACCGGAAACGGTTTTGCTTCGGGGCCGGCATCCGCCGCAGCCCTTTTCGCCACCGGCAATGCCCCTTTCGCCTCGCTGATCGCGCGCGTCATCGATGCCGGCGTCAACGTCGACGTCATGATCCGCGCGCTGGAGGACAAGCGGCTCGCCAGGCGCCTGGCGGAACCGAACCTGACGGCCCTGTCTGGCGAGGAGGCGAGCTTCCTTGCCGGCGGCGAGGTGCCGATCCCGGTACAGCAGGACGACAACAAGATCTCGGTCGAGTTCAAGGAATTCGGCGTCAAGCTGCGCTTCACCCCCATCGTGCTCGAGGACAGCAAGATCAACCTCAGGCTTGCGCCGGAGGTCAGCGAGGTCGACCCGACCGTCTCGATCCGCGTCAACGACCTCGACATTCCCGCCTTCAGCACGCGCAAGGCCTCGACCGTGGTCGAACTGCGCGACGGCCAGAGCTTCGCCATCGCCGGCCTGCTGCAATCGAGCAACCGCAAGGTCCAGAGCCAGGTCCCCTGGATCGGCCAGGTGCCGATCATCGGCGCGCTGTTCCGCTCGTCGAGCTACATCAAGAACGAGACTGACCTGGTCATCATCGTGACACCGCGGCTGGTGCGCCCGGTGAAGCCCGGCCAGCAGTTGGCGACGCCGCTCGACAAGACGAAACCGACCAACGATCCGGAATTCTTCCTCATGGGCCAGCTCGAAGTGTCGAAGGATATGGTGCGCGCCTACGAACTCGGCAGCGGCGTGACCGGCCCCTATGGCCACATGCTGGACGTCAAATCCAAGGACAAGATGATCTATGCCAAGAAGTAGCACCCTGTCCCTGATTGCCATCGCCGGGCTGCTCTCGGGCTGCGCCGACTATCTCAACCGCTACGACACGGTGACGCTGGCGACCGGCGACACGCAGAAGCACAACATGCTTCTGCAGACCGCCGACCCGTTCAATCCGGCCGCACGCAACAACCGCATTCCGACCAGCGGTGCGCGCACCGACACGGTCATGAAGCGATACCTCATTCCGCCGCCACCCACGGCGTCGCAGAACGTCACCATCAATGTGGGGGCCGGCTCAGGCAGTTAAGGAGAAGGATGCGGCGCCAAGTGGTGCCGGGCGTGCGAGGCGGCCGGCACAACGAACAGGCTAGGAGTTTTCGCCATGGTGCGGACGCTTCGCGCATTCTGGCAGGACCAGGACGGCATCGCCCTCATCCTCGTCAGCATCATGCTGCCGGTCATCATCGGCTTTTCGCTGCTCGTCATCGACATGAGCCGCGCCAGCACGCTGCACAACGATCTGCAGAAGGCAGCCGATTCCTTTGCCCTCGCCGGCGCGGCGGAGCTTGACGGCACCACGGGCGCCTGGGCCCGCGCCGAGCGCGCCATGGCGACGCTCGTCCAGAACCAGAGCTATTTCTCGACGGCGGGCGTGACCACGCTGACGGCCGGCCAGCCGGGCGGCACGCTCAACTGCAACAGCGCCGGCAGCATTTCGTGGTGCTTCCTCAAGGAACTGCCGGCGAACGATAGTGCTCCGGTAACGGCGACACAGTACGCCGCCAATGAGGGCGAGACCCGGTATGTCGAGGTGGTCGTTGCCCCGACCGCCTTCAGCACCATCTTTCCGGCCTCGTTCCTGACCGGCGACACAGCAGATGATGGCTTCAACGTCGGTGCCCACGCCGTCGCCGGCTTTACCTCGGGTGTCTGCAACTTCACCCCGGTCTTCATCTGCAATCCTTACGAGATGGTCAACGGCACGAACAGTTCCGGCGGCTACACGCTCGAACAGGCGGTCGCCAGCACCGCACTGCGGCGTCGCCTCATAGAATTGCGCAAGGTCGGCAATGGTGCTGCCGCAGGCCCTGGCAACTTCGGTTTCCTCGAGCCGCCGGACGGTATCGGCAACGGCGCCCAGGCGCTCGCCCAGACCATCGCCACCTCCAGGCCGATCGGCTGCTACTCGGCCGACGGGGT
This sequence comes from Aminobacter sp. Piv2-1, assembly GCF_037625995.1. NCBI lineage: Bacteria > Pseudomonadati > Pseudomonadota > Alphaproteobacteria > Hyphomicrobiales > Phyllobacteriaceae > Aminobacter > Aminobacter sp. Piv2-1. The sequence continues at coordinate 382,395 of NZ_JARKMU010000002.1, read as the reverse complement.
CGACACCAAGACCGGCCAGAACGCCGGCCCGGTGCAGGACGCCTTCAACGTCCGGTTCGGCATCCGCGCCAACGGCAATCATTTCAACAGCGCCGAATATGGCCCGGCATCCAACGTGCGCAAGGGAGCCATGCGCGCCAACGGCAATGCCAACCAGTGCCCTTCCATGAACCAGCTGTCCTTCACCCAGCCGGGAACGATGGGCCTGCCCCGCGATGCGGCCACGCCCTACATGGGTGGCCGGATGGGCGACGGAAACTGGAACCTCAGCGGCTACTGGTCGACGAATTTCGGCGCGGCGGCGATGCCCTCCTCCTGGTCGACCACCAAACCCACGCGCTACGACGTCTACCGCTACGAAATCGCCCAGAGCCTGGTCGGCACCGCATCGACCGGCGGCGAGGTCGGCACACCGCCGAACAGTTGCCAGCCGCCCGTGACGTCCGTCGACCGGCGCCTGATCTACGGCGCGATCCTGAACTGCCAGGCGCTCACCGCCGCCGGCAACAGCCTGTCCGGCCACAGCGAGGATCTTCCCGTCGAGGCTTTTGCCAGCTTCTTCCTCACCGAGCCGGTCAAGTCGGCGGCGGATGACGCCTCGGTGATGGTCGAGCTCGTCGACATCACCGGCCGCGGCGGCCAGGGCACGCTCGACAATTTCCTGCGCGACGAAGTCCAGCTCTACAGGTGATGGCGATGTTTGAAGCGCTCAAAACCCTGAGGGACCGTTTCCGTCGCGACGAGCGCGGCACCACGCTCGTCGAGATGGCGCTGATCGCGCCGCTGATGGTGACCCTGGGGGCCGGCGTGTTCGAGTTCGGCAACATGATCAACCAGAAGCTCCTGATGCAGGCCGGCCTCAACGATGCCGCCCGCTTCGCCGCGCGCTGTAACAGCCAGCTTTATGCCCAGGCCAATCTCACCATCAACTGCGCCGACATCGCCACCAACATCGCCGTCTTCGGCAACGCGGCCGGCACGGGCACGGCCCGGGTCACCGGCTGGGCCAAGGCCGACGTGACGGTGCAGATCGCCAATGCAGGCAGCTGCCACGACGCCGTCGTTGCCGGCGTCACCCAGTATCGTTCCGTCACGACTCAGGTCTGCATCGTCCGGGCATCCAGCGACAAGGTCTATGCCGATCTCGGCATGCTTGCTCTTTTGGGCCTCGGGCCGATCACGCTCCACAGCGCACATGAGGAGCGGTTGATCCGGTTCTGACCATGCTGAAGCGCTTCGCCAAGTCAGAGCAGGGTGCGGCCATGGTCGAGGCGGCCATCGCCATGACGCTGCTCTTTCTGCTGACGCTCGGCTTCGTCGACTTCGGCAACGCCTTCTACCAGTGGAACGCCGCCGACAAGGCGGTGCAGTACGGCGCCCGCCTCGCCTCGATCTCCGACCCGGTGGCGACCGGCCTGGCCGCGGCGGCCCCAACCGCTACGCCCGGCGCGCCCGTGGTCGCCGGCGCCTATGCGCCATTCGTCTGTGGTTATACGGCCGGCGTAGGCTCGTGCAGCAGCGGCGCGTTCAACGCAAACAACTTCAGTCGCATCTTCCGCGGCGATACGACCTTCAGCGATAGCGACGACTGCCCTACCCGCACCGGCACGGAGAGGCCGGGCATGTGCCACTTCTTCCCCTTCCTCACCCGCGCCAACGTGGTCGTGACCTATTCCGCCACCGGTCTCGGCTACCAGACGCGGCAGGGAGGCCCGGTACCGACCATCACCGTCAGCCTCCGCAACGTCAACTTCCAGTTCTTCTTCCTCAGTGGCCTCCTGGGCTATGGCAACATCACCATGCCCTCGATGCTGAGCACGGTAACCGGCGAAGACATGAAGAGCACAGCGCCATGAACGCCATCGATCAGAAGGTCATACCCACCCGCCGCAAGGAGATCGCGCTGTTTTCGGCCGATCCCAACTTCAAGCGCGAAATCGCCGCGAGGCTGGACGCGCTCGCCATCTACGAAGTGCATGTGGCCGAACCCGAGGCCTTCCTCAAGGGGGCCGTGCCCGGCTCGCGCCCCGGCATCATCATCCTCGACGTCGGTGACGGCGACATGCTGGCCAGTGCCGGGCTGGTCGAGGCGCGGGCCTCCTGGGCGTCGGTGCCGGTGATCGCGGTCTCGGGGGAACTCAAGCCGGAGCTGATGCGCAATCTCGTTCGGCTCAACACCTCCGACTGGCTGCGCAAGCCGCTCGACGGCAAGGAGCTGATCAACGCCGTCACCTTCCACGACAGCGGCAGCCTGGCCGCCAGGAGCCGCATCGTCACCTTCATCGCGGCCAGCGGCGGCGCCGGCGCAACCACGCTCGCCATCGCCGGCGCCGAGCATCTCGCCGGCAAGTCGGCCGAACGCGCCGCCGCCACCTGCCTCGTCGATCTCGACTTCCAGAACGCCAATTGCGGCGCCTATCTCAACCTGTTCAGCAAGTTCGACCTCGGTGGCATCATCGCCCAGCCGGAACGGCTCGACGTCGAGCTCATGGACGTCGTCAAGCTCACCCGCCCGCGCGGCCTCACCATCTATTCGTTCGAGCGGCCGGAGATCCCGTTCGACCCGCATGGCGCCGAATTCGTCTTCAAGCTGCTCGACCTCGTCGCCTACCGTTTCGACGACATCGTCATCGACCTGCCCAATCTCGAGACGCCCTGGCAGAATTCGGTGCTGTCCAACAGCGACGAGGTGTTCATCGTCTTCGAGCTCAACCTGGCGTCGCTGCGCCAGGCCAAGCGGCTCTACGGCAAGATCCGCGAATTGCGCGGCAACGGGGCGAGCGTGACGCTGGTCGCCAACAAGCAGAAGCGCAAGTGGTTCGGCAACCACTTCTCCCGCAAGGAACTGGAGAAGGTGTTCAAGGCCCCCAACATCAAATCGATCAGCCTCGACCAAGCCCTGCTGACCGACTCGCTCAATCGTGCCATTCTGCCTTCCGAGGTGGACGCGCGGGCGCGATTCAACAAGGAGGTCAAGGCGATGTTCCGTGATCGGCTTGATGGCAATGCGGGCTAGGCGACCCGGCGCGCTGCTGCGTCGAACGCGCATTGCGGGTCTCGTCCTTCTCGCTGCCCTGGCATCCGCCGCCGCGGCGCAGGCCTCGAGCCTGGGCGGCGACGGTCGCCCGCCCTTGCCGGCAATGGGCCCCAGCCTGCGCAGCGCGGTCGACTTCCGGAGCGGCGAAAGCGTCGGCACGATCGTCATCCGCAAGAACGAGAAGGCGCTCTACCTGGTCACCGCCCCGAGCAAGGCGCTGCGCTACCGGATCAGCGTCGGCCGCGACGGTTTCGGCTGGACGGGCACGGTCAAGGTCGGCGCCAAGAAGGAATGGCCGGAGTGGCGTCCTCCCGCCGAGATGCGCGGCCGCCAGGCGGGCCTGCCGGAATTCGTGCCCGCCGGCCCCTACAATCCGCTCGGCGCGCGGGCCCTTTACCTCTACCGCCAGGGCAAGGATACGCTCTATAGGATCCACGGAACCAACGACCCGAAGGGCGTCGGATTCGACGGCACCTCCGGGTGCTTCCGATTGACCAACACCGACGTGGTCGACCTCTTCAGGCGCGTTCCCGTCGGCGCAAAGGTGATTGTCGAATGACCACCATCATCGATCCCGAAGTGCCCTCCATCGGTACTGCCGATGCCATGCTGGATCGCGAGACGAGCACGTCGCGTTTCATCGTCTTTGCCGGCGTGGTGGCCGTGGCGATGACTGTGCTCAACCTTGTGGCGGCGGTGTATTTCTTCCGCAGCATGGGCGAGTTGCGCGCCGCCGAGCAGCAGCTGGAGCGGCTTGCCGACTTCGAGGCCCGCATCATCGCCAAGGTCGACCAGGTCAACACCGGTGTCCAAAGCCGCTTCGAGGACCTCGATGGCGACCTGCAGGGCCACTTCAACGATCTGATCGACCGCATCGGCAAGCTCGAGCGGGCCGCCGGCAACGAGACCGCCATGGCGCCGTCGCCCGAGCCCATGCCAACCGAGATGGCGCCGCAGGCCGTGCCGCTCGAGGAGACGCCGCCGGAACTCGAAGCGGCGACGGACCCTGTCGCTGTGCCGCGCCCGCCACGGCGGGCGTCCATGCCGTCTCCGAGTGCTGCCTATCAGCGGCTCGAGACCGCGGAAGGCAAGGTCTACTATCGCAAGGTCAAGTAGCGCTTTCCTCAGAGATCGCGTTCGAGGGCGATGAGCCGCAAAGCCCTTTCGCGCGCCCGCCGCCGCGCTTCGCCGAGGAACAGGTAGTGGCAATAGCCACAGGCCAGCAGGCCCAGCGCCAGTACCGGACCGGTCAGCCAGTCGAGCGCGAAACCGGTGGGAAGCGTGTAGCTCTCCAGGCCGGGCACATATGCAAGGACGCTGGCCGTCCGGGCGTGATAACTGGTGGCGAAGGCCGCGGCCACGAACAAGAGCGACGCATGATTGACCAGGAACGCGCCGGCAAGCGGTGCCTTGGCAAGCCGCGCGCACAAGGTGGCTGCGACGGCCAGCACCGCCAGTTGCACGGTGATCGAAGCGCCTAGCCACGAATCGACCAGGAACCAGAAATTGCCGAACAGGGCCCGCAGCGCCAGCCAGGCGCGCCACATGCCGGGGTCGGCGGGGAATCGGCCGAGCAGCACGGTTGCCGCCCTTTCGCCCGCGAGCAGCAAAAGGACCAGCAGCGGAAAGGCAATGACAGGAGCCGTCCTGACGCGCATCGTTTCCTCCCGTTCGGGACGGTGCGATGCTACCGCTCCATGCTTGCGCCAAGCTTAATGTGGTTGCGAGCCATGTGGCTGGGCGATCCGGCGCGCCGGCAAACCGCGCGAGGCTGCCTACCGCAGGTCGGTTGTATGGCCATGGGAATGCACGCCGCCCGGGAGTTGGCGCATCGGAAGGAGAAAATGGTGCTGCCAGAGAGGATTGAACTCTCGACCTCTCCCTTACCAAGGGAGTGCTCTACCACTGAGCTACGGCAGCATCCGTGGACGCGGCGGCTTGTGCCACATGATTCCCGGGAGCGCAAGTTATGAGTTGCATCAAATCGGCGATCATTTTCCACAGGCCCTCTTACGCCACAATACTGGCCATTTCCGTTGCCAAGCCGGTATGAACGAACGACAAGCGGGGACCACCACATGTCGTCGACGAAGAAAACGCCCCAGAGCGGCGCCGACCAGCGCAAGGCGCGGCTCGCAGCCGAGCTGCGGGACAACCTGATGAAGCGTAAGGCGCAGGCACGCTCGCGGCGGACGGGCGAAGCCGATACGAGACCGGAAGGCCTGGCGGCCGCCGGTGACGACAAGGAGAAACCCGAGAAGGCCTGACCGACAACGGCGGGCGCTTGGCGCAGAGGACGGCGAAGCCCTGATTCTTGAACCGGGTGGCGCGATGGTCTAGACGGCGGCAAGAAAATTTCTCGCCAGCACCGGGCAATCCCCGGAGAAACGACGGTTTATGGATCGCATCAGAATTGTCGGCGGCAACGAGCTGACCGGAACCATCCCGATCTCGGGCGCGAAGAACGCAGCGCTGCCCCTGATGATCGCCTCGCTGCTCACCGACGATACGCTGACCCTCGACAACGTGCCGCACCTGGCCGACGTCGAGCAGCTGATCCGCATCCTCGGCAACCACGGCGTCGACTATGCCGTCAACGGCCGCCGCGAGCGCCAGAGCGAAGGCTATTCGCGCACCATCAGCTTCACCGCGCGCAACATCGTCGACACCACCGCGCCCTACGAACTCGTCTCCAAGATGCGCGCCAGCTTCTGGGTCATCGGCCCGCTGCTCGCCCGCATGGGCGAGGCCAAGGTGTCGCTGCCGGGCGGCTGCGCCATCGGCACGCGCCCGGTCGACCTGTTCATCGAAGGCCTGCAGGCGCTCGGCGCCGACATCGACGTCGACAACGGCTATGTCGTCGCCAAGGCCAAGAACCGGCTCACCGGCAACCGCTACGTCTTCCCCAAGATCTCCGTCGGCGCCACCCATGTGCTGATGATGGCGGCGACGCTTGCCCGCGGCGAGACGGTGCTCGAAAACGCCGCCCGTGAGCCCGAGGTGGTCAACCTCGCCGAGTGCCTCAACGCCATGGGCGCGAAGATCACCGGCGCCGGCACCTCGACGATCACCATCGAAGGCGTCGATTCCCTGTCGGGCGCGCGCCATCGCGTCATCCCCGACCGCATCGAGACCGGCACCTATGCGATGGCGGTCGCCATGACCGGCGGCGACGTGATCCTCGAAGGCGCGCGCGCCGACCTGCTGCAGGGCGCGCTCGACGTGATCGCCCGCACCGGCGCCGAAATCACCGAGACCAACTCCGGCATCCGCGTCATGCGCAACGGCTCGGGCATCTCGCCGGTCGACGTCGTCACCGCGCCCTTCCCCGGCTTCCCGACAGACCTGCAGGCGCAGTTCATGGGCCTGATGACGATGGCGAAGGGCAAGGCCAAGATCACCGAGACGATCTTCGAGAACCGCTTCATGCACGTGCAGGAGCTTGCGCGCCTGGGTGCCCACATCACGCTGTCTGGCCAGACGGCGATCGTAGAGGGCGTTTCCAAGCTCAAGGGCGCGCCGGTCATGGCAACCGACCTGCGCGCCTCGGTGTCGCTGGTCATCGCCGGCCTCGCCGCCGAGGGCGAGACGATGGTCAACCGCGTCTACCACCTCGACCGCGGCTTCGAGCGGCTGGAAGAGAAACTGTCGCGCTGCGGCGCGATCATCGAGCGCATCAGCGGCTGATTTGAGGCAGTAGAGGAGTAGGGCAGTAGGTGACTCCTCCCCTAGTGCCCTACTCCCCTATTCCCCTACTGCCCTCCCCCCGCGGTTGCGCGCTGCATCAAGACCGCCTAACAAGGTAGGAAGCATATAGAGTTTCCCGCGCAGGCAGCCGACCCCAAATGACCCAGCTCAAGCTAGTCGCCCTCGACGAACAGGATCTGGAGATCGTCTCGGCGCATGTGCAGGACGCCGTGGTCAAGGTCGGCGACCTCGAATACCAGGCCTCCACCAAGCGCTTCGCCCTGGAGATGAACCGCTTCGCCTGGGAGACCAGGACGGGCCTGCTGCGCCCCAAATACGAGCGGCGCCGCTCGATCCTGCATTTCGACCGGGTGCTCTCGGCCAAGCTGCACGGCATGTCGCGCGACAAGAAGGACGAGGTGCTGGAACTGCTCGCCATCCGTTTCGCGCCGGCCGAGGAGCCTGTAGGCACCATCGAACTCACCTTCGCGGGCGGGGCTGCGATCCGGCTCGCGGTGGAATGCATCGAAGCGAGGCTGACCGACACCGGCGCTGCCTGGCAAGCCTCCTCCCGCCCCAATCACAATACCTGAGCATTTGCGACCATGGCCATCACGCTTCGCCACTCCGACGCAGACTTCGAGAAGCGGTTCGCGCAGTTCCTGACCACCAAGCGCGAGGTATCGCCCGACGTCGAGGCGACGGTGCGCGCCATCATCGACGACGTGCGGGGCCGCGGCGACGCGGCACTCGTGGACTACTCCAAGAAGTTCGACCGCGCCGACCTCGCCACGCTTGGCACCGCCGTCTCGCGCGCCGACATCGAGCAGGCCTACAGGGACGCCGACCCCGAGACGATCGAAGCGCTCCGCTTCGCCCGCGACCGCATCCGCTCGCACCACGAGCGACAGATGCCGAAGGACGACCGCTACACCGATGCCGTCGGCGTCGAGCTCGGCTCGCGCTGGACGGCGATCGAGGCGGTCGGCCTCTACGTGCCCGGCGGAACGGCGAGCTACCCGAGTTCGGTGCTGATGAATGCGGTGCCCGCCAAGGTCGCCGGCGTCGAGCGCATCGTCATCGTCGTCCCCGCCTCGGGCGGCACGATCAACCCGCTGGTGCTGGTCGCGGCCGACCTCGCCGGCGTGTCCGAGATCTACCGCGTCGGCGGCGCGCAGGCGATCGCAGCACTCGCCTACGGCACCGAGACCATCCGCCCGGTCGCCAAGATCGTTGGCCCCGGCAACGCCTATGTGGCCGCCGCCAAGCGCCAGGTGTTCGGCACCGTCGGCATCGACATGATCGCCGGCCCGTCGGAAGTGCTCGTCGTCGCCGATAGCGACAACGACCCCGACTGGATCGCCGCCGACCTGCTCGCCCAGGCCGAGCACGACGTCTCGGCCCAGTCGATCCTGATCACCGACGACGCCGAGTTCGGCAAGGCGGTGGAAGCGGCCGTCGCGCGCCAGATCAAGCAGCTGCCGCGCGGCGAGACCGCCGCCGCCAGCTGGCGCGATTTCGGCGCCGTCATCGTGGTCGAGAACTTCGACGCGGCCGTCCCGCTCATCGACCGCATCGCGGCCGAACATCTCGAACTCGCCGTCGCCGATCCCGAGGCGCTGCTGCCGCGCATCCGCAACGCTGGCGCGATCTTCGTCGGCAAGCACACGCCCGAGGTCATCGGCGACTATGTCGGCGGCTCCAACCACGTCCTGCCGACGGCGCGCTCGGCGCGCTTCTCGTCGGGGCTGTCGGTGCTCGAATTCGTCAAGCGCAGCTCGATCCTCAAGCTCGGTCCCGACCAGCTGAGGGCGCTCGCACCGGCGGCGATCGCGCTTGCCAGGGCCGAAGGGCTCGAAGCGCATGCGCGCTCCGTCGCCATCAGACTGAACATGTAGGCGGCGATGTCCGACAAGGGCCACGCACGCTCCCGCCTCGTCGACGTCGAGCTCGACGAATCGATCGGCCGCTCGACGCCCGACGTCGAGCATGAACGCGCCGTCGCCATCTTCGACCTGATCGAGGAAAACAGCTTCCACCCGATCAACGACGACGGCCATGGCCCCTACAGGCTGAAGCTGTCGCTGGCCGATTCGCGGCTGGTCTTCGCCATCTCGCGCGAGCATGGCGATCCGGTGGTCACCCACATCCTGTCGCTGACGCCGTTCCGGCGGATCGTGAAGGACTATTTCATGATCTGCGAGAGCTACTACGAGGCCATCCGCTCGTCGACGCCGAGCCAGATCGAGGCGATCGACATGGGCCGGCGCGGCCTCCACAACGAAGGCTCGCAGACGCTGCTCGACCGCCTCGCCGGCAAGATCGAGATCGATTTCGACACCGCCCGGCGCCTGTTCACGCTGATCTGCGTGCTGCACTGGCGCGGATGACGCATGGCGGACGACGCTAAAGGCCCGCGCTCCGTGCTGTTCATGTGCCGCATGAATTCGGTCCGCTCGCCGATGGCCGAGGCGATTGCCCGGCACGGCCTGTCCCCGTCGATCTTCGTGGCGTCGGCCGGCGTTCGCGCCGGCGAGCGCGATCCCTTCGTCGACGCCGTGCTCGCCGAGCAGGGCATGCGCCTTGCCGGGCACCAGCCGCGCACGATCGGCGATCTCGAGGACGACTATTTCGACCTGATCGTGACGCTTGCCCCGGAAGCGCACCATGCCGCCCTCGAGTTCACGCGCTCGATGGCGGTGGACGTCGAGTACTGGCCTACCCCCGACCCGACCGTGGTCACCGGCAGCCGCGACCAGATCATGTCGGCCTACCGCGACGTGCGCGAGCGGCTGAAGGCCAAGTTGGCCGAAAGATTTGTGGTGGGAACGCCGGAAACGGACGCCGATTAAGCGTGTTCACAAAGCGCCGATTATCATATAGGTTCCGCGCAAATTCCGGCCGGGGCGCCGGCAATGCCACCCAAACCAAAGGTATCTAATGCCGAAGGAAGAAGTCCTCGAGTTTCCGGGCACCGTGACGGAATTGTTGCCGAACGCGATGTTCCGGGTCAAGCTTGAAAACGAACACGAAATCATCGCCCACACCGCCGGGCGCATGCGTAAGAATCGCATCCGCGTGCTGACCGGCGACAAGGTCCTCGTCGAAATGACGCCCTACGACCTGACCAAGGGCCGCATCACCTACCGCTTCAAGTAAGCCCGCGCGCGGCCCGCGAGCGGCTCTCCACCTACAGGATTGTGCGTTGAGCGATCTGCAAAAGCTTGTGCTTGCCTCGGGTTCGCCCCGCCGCGTCGAGCTGCTGCAACAGGCCGGCATCGAGCCCGACCGGCTGTTTCCGGCCGATGTCGACGAGCGGCCGATGCGCGCCGAAAACCCGCGCTCGCTGGCCAAGCGGCTGTCGGCAAGCAAGGCGCAGCGCGCCCACAACGTGATCGTCAAGGAACCGGAGCATTCGCCGGGCTTCATCCTCGCCGCCGACACCGTGGTGGCCGTCGGCCGCCGCATCCTGCCCAAGGCGGAGACGATGGACGAGGCGCTGCACTGCCTGCAGCTGCTTTCCGGCCGTTCGCACCGGGTCTATACCGGCCTGGCGCTGGTCACGCCGGCGGGCAAGCTGCGCCAGCGGCTCGTCGAGACGCGCGTGCGCTTCAAGCGCCTGTCGCGCCAGGACATGGACAGCTACCTCGCCTCGGGCGAGTGGCGCGGCAAAGCCGGAGGCTACGCCATCCAGGGCTATGCCGGCACCTTCGTCGTCAAGCTGGTCGGCTCCTACAGCAACGTCGTCGGCCTGCCCCTCTACGAGACGACCTCGCTGCTCTCGGGCGAAGGCTACCAGGTCCAGATGGGCTGGCACGCCGGCAACCACCCGTGACCGTCGATCCCAAGGACAAGGTGACGCCGCTGCGCGCCAAGCGCCCCTGCCCCGAATGCGGCAAGCCCTCGGCGCGGGAGACCTATCCGTTCTGCTCGCCGCGCTGCAAGGCGGTAGACCTCAACCGCTGGTTTTCGGGCGGCTATGCCATCCCCGTGCGCGACGACGAGGAAGAGGATTCCGACCGCGCGGCCGGCTCCGGCGAGGAAGGCTAGCCGGCGTTTCCAGCTTCCGCTGCGGCCTGTGATTTCTTTCGAGAAAAACACGTCGGAGCGGCTGGACAGAGGGAAATCTCGTGCTATAACCCACGCGCTTTCGGGGGTGCAGCGCACCTTCAGGAAGACCGGATCGAGACCCTTGCGGCCTGATCGAGGACAGTTGCCCGGATAGCTCAGTTGGTAGAGCAGCGGATTGAAAATCCGCGTGTCGGTGGTTCGAATCCGCCTCCGGGCACCACTTTTTCCCACAGCAGACTCAAGTGTTCAGCCCACGGCCACGCGCGCGCCGCAGCCCTGGTACCAGGACAGGCGAACCTACCCGGCCACTTCGTAGTTCCCGCCCGTCCCCCCGTAAGACGGTTACCCGGCCTTCAGATAGATGACGCGCATGACCGCGACCTCCGTCCCGGAGTTCGTGGCTCCTTCCTTGGTGCTGCCCTTGGTGCAACTCCACACGTCGCCCGCCTTGGCGACAAAATCCATATCGCCCGCCTTCACTTGCAACTCGCCGTCGGTGATCTGGCAGACCATGTCGTCGGTCATGGCTTCGCCAACGGGAAAGACTGCCGCAGGCTGGAAAACGACGTCGATCATCTCTAGGTTCTTGTACGCGGCGATGACGGACTCCCGCTTGCCGAGTTCCACGATCCTCACTCCCGGGAAAATCTCCTTGCCCTCAGTCGCGCCATAGGCCTTGGCGGCTGCCGGCGTAGCCGAAACGATCAGGGGCGTCGCGGCCACCGTCAGACCCAGTGCAAGTGCGGACCTGCGATTCATCAGTTCCATGGCTTCCTCCTACCTAAATCGCCCACGAAGTAGGCAATCGAGAATCATCGAACTGCAGCCGCCGCCAGTCAATTCGCACTTCCGATGTAGCCTCGTTGGCGCTCGACGTTCACGGTCGAAAGAGAGGCTCCAAGCGTTTCACCTGAGGCCACTCGGACCGCGCGCGTCGCACCGAATGCGGGCCAGCCCCGTTAGGTATCCTGATTGGGTTCGCGGAAATGCTCGCCGGCGGCGATGGTATCGTTCGCCTCATGAGGAGCACAGAGCACAGGCTGCTTTGCAAGCCTGCGCTCAATTGCCATGGCGGGCCAGCTTACAGCCAGCCGCGGCGCTTGAAATACGCATAAGGCACGATGGCCGACAGAACCATCAGCCCCAGCGCCCAAGGATAGCCAAGCGCCCACTTCAACTCCGGCATGATGTCGAAATTCATGCCGTAGATCGACGCCACCAGCGTCGGGGGCAGGAACACGACGGCTGCGACCGAGAAAATCTTGATGATCTGGTTCTGCTCCAGATTGATCAGCCCCAAGGTCGCGTCGAGCAGGAAGTTGATCTTGCCGGACAGGAAGATCGCATGTTCGCCAAGCGACGCGGCATCGCGCTGGATCAGCTTCACGCGCTCCCTGACGTCCTTCGTGGCCTTGCGGGGAGACGAACCGGCTGTCCGGTTGATCTCCACGGCGGTGTGATAGGCGGCCAGCCGGGTCATGCTGATCAGGCTTTCCCGCAGCTTCGTCAGCAGGTCGCCCTTCCGGCCGATCTGCTCGATCAGCGACTGGAGATCGCGCGTCTTCTTCGTCGCGCTCTTGGCCTTGTTGCGGAAGACTTCGCGCGAAATCGCGTCGGCCTCGTCGCCGGTGCGTTCGAGCGCGTCGGCGACCCGGTCGATGAGCGCCTCGACCAGACCGAGCATGATCGCCTCGCCAGTCATGCACTGGCCTGCACTGCCCCGCTGTCCCTTCGCGATGTAGTGAGCGAACGGCTTCGAGTCGACATAGCGGACAGTGACGAGCGTCTGGCCCTTCAGGATGAAGGTGATGGGAGCCTTGATCGGATCGTCACTCTCGATCTCGGTAACGGCCGTCATGGTCATGAACTCGGCGCCATCCTCGTTGTAGAGGCGGTCCGAGAGTTCGATTTCCGCCATCTCGTCCCGCGTCGGGATGGCGATGCCGAGATGCGCCTCGAGGCGCTTGACCTCATCGGCCGAGGCATTGAGGAGGTCGATCCAGAGGGCGTTGGCTGCCTCCGGGTCATCGAAGTCGGGGATCGTCTTGAGACGGCCGTTCTGGCCCGCATAGATGCGCAGCATTGGTGGCTCCTTCTGGCATGCTGTGACGCCGCCCGCGGAGCCCGGAAATCAGGAGCGTCGCGCGACCGGCAATATCGAAGAGGAACTTCGACTGTCGGGGTCCATGGTTATGTCCTGTTGTTGTATGACAGTGGGATGACCGTCGGTTGCGCGATGCGCCATCTTTGCGGCCGTGTCAACACACTTTGGAGCCTTGGCGCTAAGCGGGCGTCGCACCCTCGAACAGGCAGCCGGCGACGGCCGGGTCATCGGCATCGGAAACGGCCAGAACCCGTATGGCCCGCCCGGACCGCCAGGCGTGTATCCCTTCGACCTTGACGTGGGGCGACAGGCTGTCGACACGGACAAGCTTCAGTTCCGGGTCGAGAATGCCAAGCGCTGCGCCGGCGAGCCTGCCGTCGAGGTAAGAGTCGGCCGTGTCCTCGGCGACCGCCGAGATCACGATCGAGCCGTCGTCGAGCGTGCAGGCGTCGGTCACGCTTAGCGGCACTCCTTCGGCGGACGGAAGGCGCAACGGCAAGGCAAAGAGAATGTCGACCACGCCGCCCCGCAGTGCCTGGTCCAGATCGACGGCAACAACGGTGTTGTCCGGTCGCGAGGTGTTGCCCCGGCTGAACAGCAGCAACTGGCTGCCCCGCGCAACCGCACCCTCGATGTTCACCCCATCCACCACGCCCGCGATCGCCTGGAAAAGCGGGGTCATGTCGAGGAGTTGGACCGCCCCCACGCGTCCGCTGGGGTCGAGGCCGATCATCGCGGCACGGCGGCGCCTGTCGGTCGACCCCGAGCCGATCGCCAGAAGCATCGGCTGGCACCCATCCTCTCCGGCCGGCAACCGGAGCAACACTTCGAAATCGGGCTTGGCAGCCTTGCGCAGGGCCGTATCGCGCGGAAGCCGCCCCGGAAGCAGGCGGACCAACTCCCCCGGAACATCACCTTCGACGGGAAAGATCGCGAGACTGAGCTCATCGTCGCCCACGACGTACAGCTTCGATCCGACGGCGACCAGGCCGCTGGCCGCTGACAAGTGCCGGTGGCCCGAAGCACCGGCGCGATTGATGGTCAGGTGACGTCGGAGCTTGAGTTCCATAGGTGCCACATGCATGGGTGCGTCGCTCTAATTGCTATCAGGCAATCGTCCCGGTTCTGCAACGGGTCACGAGCAGCCGGCGGCGCCGTGCACTCTTCCACCCTCGCCGGTTTGGTGAGCTGCCTCCCCCATTCCGATGAATTTACAACCGGACCGGACCGCGCGAGGTTCGCGGATCACCCTGCCGATTGCAGCGCTTGCCCCGACAACATCTGCGGAGGAACTACCATGAGGTCTGCACGTCTCGCCGGTTGGGCCCTTATCGCCCTGGCTTTCGTCTGGAACGCCGGTCCGGCCGTCAATCCCGCCAGCGCCGAGGGGCCCAGCAAGGCCGAACTCGACGCCGCCCGCCAGGCCCTGGAGAAATACCAGGATCCATACGTCGCCGTCCGCGACCTCTATCTCTCGACGGTGGGCTGCGTCTACTACACCGGCGAGAAGATCGAAGGACGGATGGAGTATCCGAAGGGTGCCATGGGCGTCCACTTCGTCAATCTCACCATCAAGGGGCCGCCCGACTTGGCCAAGCCGAATGTGCTGGTCTACGAGCCCGACGGCGGAAAACTGCGCCTCGTCGCGGTCGAGTGGCTGGTCCCGCTCGACGCCGTGAAGGAACGGCCGACGCTGCTGGGCCAGCCCTTCCAGGGGCCGATGGAAGGGCACGAACCTCTGATCCCCAAGGAATTCGCCCACTACGACCTGCATGCCTGGCTGTTCAAGGACAACCCGGAGGGGATGTTCAGCCCGACCAACCCGGACGTGACATGCGAGGGCCATCCCTTCAGTCTGTTGGAACAGCCCACCAAGATGGTGCACGCCCCCTGAGGCAGCGCCCGGTCGCCGCCCCGTGGTGCTGGAACGGCCCGGGCCTTCAGCCTGAGTGCGCGCCGGCGCCCAGTGCCTCGATTTCGGCCTCGGCCAGCAGCGCGCCGTGGTGACCGATGACGGTGGCAGCGACGCGGGCGGCGAATGCGGCGGCGCGGCTTTCGTCGCCGGTTTCGAGGTAGTTGGCCAGGAAGGCACCGTTGAAGCTGTCGCCGGCGCCGGTCGTGTCGACGACCTTTTCCGCCCGCGCGGCGGAGACGAACGATTGCTCGCCGCCGAAGCTCAGGGTGATGCCTTCGGCGCCGTCCTTGACGACGAGCTTCTCGACGCCGAGACCGCAATAGCGTGCGATCGTCGCCTCGACCGAGGCGTCGCCGAAATGCGTCGCCTCGTCCTCGAAGCTCGGCATGACCATGCTGGAGACCGCCGCACCAGCGGAAATGGCGCGCTGCATCCTCTGGGCATCGTCCCATAGGCGCGGGCGGATGTTGGGATCGAAGGCGACGAGCTTGCCGGTAGCCTTGGCACGGCCGATCTCGGCGAGCAGCGTCGCGAGCGCGTCCGGCGCAAGGATCGCAAGCGTGATCCCCGAGAAGAAGACCGTGTCGGACGCATCGATCGCGGCGCGCAAGCCGGCCGGATCGTCGGCGAGCAGGCGCGCAGCCGAAGCCGAGCGCCAGTAGGAGAAGCTGCGCTCGCCGTCCTTGAGATGGATCATGTACAGGCCGGGCGTGCGCTCCGGCACGCGCCTGACGAAGCCGGTGCCGACACCCGTGCCTTCCATGAAGGCGAGCATCTCGTCGGACACGGCATCGGTGCCGACAGCGGTGAAATAGTCCACCTGCCATGCTGCGGGCAGGAAGGCGCCCAAGTAGTAGGCGGTGTTGAAGGTGTCGCCGGCGAACCCCTTGCGCAGTAGGCCGCCCTCGGCCTGCCTGAGTTCGACCATGCATTCCCCGATCAAGAGTGCGCGCGCCATTTGCCCTTCCAAAATGAAGTCGGATCGTGTCGGAATTTCCTAGCCGCGACCGTGAGCCCGGCTTGCGCCATGGCCGTCGTCGTCGACCATGTGGCCGAGGCGGCTCGAAAGGTCGGCCGCGGCGTCCAGCAGCGTCTTCAGGTAGCTCGCATGGTTCTTCAGCCCGTCCTCGCGCGGCGCGACCAGGCAGAGCGTCGCCACGCAGACGCGGTCGGCCTGGTAGACAGGCACGGCGAAGCAGTGGGTGAAGTTCTCGACGGCGCTGTTGAAGGTGTAGTAGCCGACCTTCGCCGCCTCGCGCACTTCGGCGATGAAGGCCGCCGGATCGATCCGCTGGCCGTTGGGCAGGCGGAAATCCTCCTTCGGGATGAAGTCGAGGATCTCCTGGTCGCTCATATGCGAAACCAGCAGCCGGCCCGATGCCGTCCAAGGGATGGCGACCGGATCACCGACATTCGACGAGATGCGGAAGGGCCTCGAGCCCTCCTTCATCTGGGCGACGGTGTATTTGTTGCCTTCGAGCAGGCACATCTGCGCCGTCTCGCGCGTCTCCTCGGCGATGTGGGTGAGCAGCTTGTCGCATTCGCGCATCAGGTCGAACTGCTCGGCATAGGCCATGCCGAGGAAATAGAGCTTGCGGCCGAGGAACACGCGGCCATCGTCGCCGCGATATTCAAGGATGCCCTGCCGCATCAGCAGGTTGACCAGCTCATAGACGGAGGATCGCGGCGCACCGATGCCCGACGCGATCTCGTTGGGGCGCAAGGGCGTGCGCTTGAGACGCAGGAAGTTCAGGATCTCGAAGGCGCGGTCTAGACCGCGCGCCCGCCTGCTTGTCATGTCGTCCTGTGCGTCTTCCATGCGCCGCCTCCTCGGCGGATTTGCTGATGAATCCGGTGTCGACTCACGGCGCCTTATAGGCGACGCAGTCGATCTCGACCTTGCAATCGACCATCATACTCGACTGCACGCAAGCGCGCGCCGGCGGATGGTCGCCGAAATACCCGGCGTAGACGCCGTTGAAGGACCAGAAGTCGCGCGGGTCGTCGAGCCATACGCCGACACGCACGACGTGTTCCAGCCCATAGCCCGCGTCCTTGAGGATGGCGATGACGTTTTCCATCGTCCTGTGCGTCTCTGGGATGATGCCGCCGCCGACGATCTCGCCGTTCTCCATGGCGACCTGGCCGGACACGTAGAGCCAGCCATTGGCCTCGACGGCACGGGCGAACGGCAGGGGTTGCTTGCCTGCCCCGGTCTGGCCGGTGCCGTAGCGCTTGATCGTCATGTCTATTCTCCGAATGCTAGTTGAAAGTAGAGGTCTTGAGGAACTCGGCCAGCCGCTCGGTCTGCGGCCTGACGAACATCTCGCGCGGATTGCCCTCCTCGCCGATGCGCCCCTGGTTCATGAAGATGACGCGCGACGACACTTCGTAGGCGAAGCGCATCTCGTGGGTGACGAGCAGCATGCTCATGCCGTCGCGGGCGAGGTCCTTGATGACCTGCAGCACCTCGTTGACCAGTTCGGGGTCGAGCGCCGAGGTGACCTCGTCGAACAGCATCAGCTTGGGGTTCATTGCGATCGCACGCGCGATCGCCACGCGCTGCTGCTGGCCGCCGGAGAGCTGGCCCGGAAAACGGTCGCGGCGCTCGGCCAGGCCGACGCGGTCGAGCCACTTCTCGGCGACGCTGCGCGCCTCGTCGCGGGCCATGCCCTTGACCTTGACCAGACCGAGCATGACGTTCTGCGCCGCCGTCATGTGCGGGAACAGGTTGAACTGCTGGAAGGCCATGCCGGTCATCGCGCGCTGGCGGGCGATTTCCTTTTCCTTCTTGCGGCGGCGCACTCCACCCGCGGTCTCGTAGCCGATCTCCTCGCCGTCGATGCGGATCGAGCCACCCTGGAATTCCTCCAGCATGTTGATGCAGCGAAGCATGGTCGTCTTGCCCGAGCCGGACGAGCCGATGATGGAGATGACATCGCCCTGGCGCATCGTGCAGTCGACGCCCTTGAGGACTTCGACCTCGCCGTAGCGCTTGTGCAGGTCGCGGATTTCGAGAAGGTTGCCGGTCATGGATGCGGCCTCACGAGGGGATCGAGGTCTTGCGTTCGACGTAACGGCCGAAGCGCTCGATGCCATAGTTGATGACGAAGTAGAGGAAGCCCGCGAAGAGATAGAATTCGAGGCTCATGAAGGTGCGCGAGATCAGCTCCTGCGTCCTGAGCAGGAGCTCGGCCACGCCGATGATCGACAGCAGCGTCGAGGCCTTGACCATCTCGGCCGCCGTGTTGACCCAGGCGGGCAGCACCTGGCGCAGCGCCTGTGGCCCGAGCACATAGGCGAAGGTCTGCGGGAAGGTCAGGCCGATCGCCTTGGCGGCCTCGGTCTGGCCCTTGGGGATCGACTGCAGCGCGCCGCGGACGATCTCGCCGACATGCGACGAGCAGAACACCGCGAGCGCCAGCACGCCGGCCTGGAACGGCCCGAGGTCGATGCCGATGGTGCCGAGCACGTAGTAGCTCGCGAGAACCAGCACCAGCACGGGCGTGCCGCGGATGAAGTCGGTGTAGCCGCGCACCAGCCAGCGCACGGGACCCTTGCCGTAGGTCAGCGCCAGGCCCACGCCGATGCCGAGCACGGTGCCGACGAGGATCGCCAGCAGCGAGATGGAGACGGTGACGCCGAGGCCCTTCAGGATGGGCATGCGCGCCAGCCACAGGGTTTCGAGGAATGCGACGAGTTCCATGTCGGTCACCTCGGGATGGACATGCGCTTCTCGAGCCGGCGCAGGAGTGCGGCCAGCACGGAGCAGGTGGCGACGTAGAGACAGCTCGCCACGATCCAGGTCTCGATGACGCGGAAGGTCTCGACGTTGATCTTGCGTGCTTCGAAGGTGAGTTCCGGCACGGCGATTGCCGCGGCCAGCGAGGTGTCCTTGAACAGCGAGATCATGGTGCTCGACAGCGACGGCAGCACGTTGCGCAGCATCAGCGGGATAACGATGGAGTTGCGGATCTGTGCCTGCGTCAGGCCAATGGCAAGGCCGGCTTCCCTGAGCCCGCTGGGCACGGCCAAAAGGCCGCCGCGGAAGACCTCGGCGAGGTAGGCGCCGGAGTAGATCGACAATGTCGCGACGAAGCTTTCGATCTTGCCTAGGCGCAGGCCCAGCTGCGGCAGGGCGAAGAAGGTGAACAGCACCAGCACCAGGATCGGCGTGTTGCGGATGATGGTGACGTAGATACGCGCCGGGTGGCGCAGCAGGCCACGCTTCGACAACAGGCCGAAGGCGGTGACGAGGCCGATCACGCAGCCGATGGCGATCGCCACGAAGGCGAGCGCCAGGCTAAGCGCGAGCCCCTCGAGCAACAGGTCGAAGCTGCGCCAGACCGCCGAGAAGTTGAGGGTGTAACCCATGGTGCCGTCCGAGTGAGAGATGTGGCGCGGCCGAGCTCAGGCCAGGGGCCGCGCCACTTTTGGCGAGTTTACTTGTACTCGACCGGGAAGCCGATCTGCGGCGGAGCGAGTTCCTTGCCGAACCAGGTCTTGTAGGAATTGGCGTAGAAGTCGAACTCGACGCCGGTCATCGCCTCGTGCAGCGCGGTGTTGACGAAGTTCAGCCAGTCCTGGTCGCCGCGCTTGACGCCGCAGGCATAGGTCTGCGGGTTCCAGCCGTAGCCGCCGTCCTTGTAGCGGTCCGGGTTCTGCTTCATGTACCAGGCCAGCGACGACTGGTCGGTGGCGGCGGCATCGGCGCGGCCCGATTCCAGCGCCTGGTAGATCAGGTCGACGGATTCGTACTGGTCGACCTTGGCCTCCGGCAGGGCGGCGTGCACCATGGCCTCGGCATAGACGTTCTGCAGCACCGAGACGGTCACGCCCGAGCCGGCGGCCTTGAGCGCGGCATAGTCGGCATACTGGCTGTCGGCCTTGAGCATCAGGCCGACGCCCTCGCGGTAATAGGGAATGGTGAAGGCGATCTGCTGGGCGCGCTCGCCGGTCACCGTCATGAACTGGCAGGTCAGGTCGACTTTGTCGGTGGTGATGTTCGGGATGCGGGCATCCGACGACTGGTTGACGTATTCGATCTTGTCCGGGTCGCCGAACAGCGCCTTGGCGACGATGCGGCCCATGTCGACGTCGAAGCCCTGCAGCTTGTCGTCGGCGCTCTTGAAATGCCAGGGCGCGTTGGTGCTGCCCGTGCCCATGATCAGGCGGCCGCGCGCCAGAACCTCATCGAGCTTGCTCTGCTTTTCCTGTGCGCCGGCAGGCAGTGCCGCCATCAGCGCGAGCGCGGCGACGGCCGCGGAAAGTGCGATCTTCATCTCGCCGTTCCTCCCAAAAGAGTTCCCTAAAACAATGTCCATTATTGTGGACATGTGTCCTGAATAATGGATTGACGTATAAAGCGGCACGCGGCATTGTTTGTCAAGCGGTTCGCGGGCAAGGTCCGCGGCGCTCGTGATTTGGAGGCTGATCAGGCATGTTCGACGAGATCCAGACGCCCGCCGTGCTGGTGGACATCGACGTGGCGAAGCGGAACATCGAGCGCTTCCAGGCCTATGCCGACAGCCACGGGCTCAAGGTCCGCCCGCACATCAAGACGCACAAGCTGCCGGCCATTGCAGAAATGCAGCTCGACGCGGGCGCGGTCGGCATCACCTGCCAGAAGGTCTCGGAAGCCGAGGCCATGGTCGCCGGCAGCGACAGGCTGAATGACGTGCTCATCACCTACAACATCCTGGGCGACGACAAGCTGCACGCGCTCGTGGCGCTTGCCCGCAAGGTCAGGCTGGCCGTGGTCGCCGACAATGAGACCGTGATCGACGGGCTGTCCGCCGCCTTCGCCCAGGCCGGCGCCACGCTCAACGTCTTCGTCGAATGCAACACCGGCGCCGACCGCTGCGGCACAGGCACGCCGCAGGAGGCAGCCGCGCTCGCCGCCCGCATTCATGCCGCCCCGGGCCTGCGTTTCGCCGGGCTGATGACCTACCCGCCTGTCGGCGGCGCAGCGAAGGTGCAAGCCTTCATGGCCGAGGCCAAGGCGCTGGTCGAGGCCAGGGGCATTGCGGTTCCCGTCATCACCTCGGGCGGTTCGCCCGACATGATGCTGGCGCATCTGGTGCCTGCCACGACCGAGTTCCGCCCTGGCACCTACGTCTACAACGACCGCTCGCTGGTCGCCCGCGGCGTCACCACCTGGGACGACTGCGCGCTGACGGTGCTCGCCACCGTCGTCTCGGTGCCCGCGCCCGACCGCGCCATCATCGACGCCGGCTCAAAGACGCTGACCTCCGACCTGCTCGGGCTTACCGGCCACGGCCATGTGCTCGGCCGCCCCGACATTGCGATCGACCAGCTGTCGGAGGAGCACGGCCGCCTGCGCAGCGAAGGCGACATCGGCCTCGAGGTCGGCCAGCGCCTGCGCATCGTGCCCAACCACGCCTGCGTCGTCACCAACATGGTCGACGGCGTCTATGTCTACGGCAAGGACAAGGCGCCGGAACTGTGGCCGGTGCCGGCGCGCGGCAAGATCGTCTGAGGCTCAGCCGAGCGCCTTTATCATGCGCAGCAGCGGCACGGGAGCGCCGCCCCGGTCATCGCTGACGAGGTCGACCGCCTCATAGCCGCAGGCACGGTAAAGCGGCACGCCGGCCATGGTCGCCATGAGCTCCATGCGGCCGAACCCTTCGGCCCGGGCCGCGTCTTCGCACAGCGTCATGATCAGCGTGCCGACACCTCGGCGCGCGAAGCCGGGATCGGTGTACATGGCGCGGATGCGCGCCGGCTCCTTTGCCGGGTCCAGCAAATGGGCATCGCGCCCGGATGTGTGATCGCTGCCATAGAGTGTGGCACGACGGCTCCAGCCGCCGCATCCTGCAATGGCGTCGCCGAAGAGGATGACGAAATAAGTGCCGTCATCCACGAGTTGCGTGTCGAGCCCCATGATAGCCCGGCTCGACTCGATCTGCTCGGGGTTCAGGAAGGGCTTCTGCAGCTCAACTATCGCCGCATCCATGATCCCTTTCAGGACCGGCAGGTCGTCACGCGTCGCCAACCGATGCGTCAAGGCGGGTTCCGTCATGGAAACCTCCCCAGCCGCGCCCGGAACGGCCGGGCGCCCGGCAAGCCGCCATCATACGCCGGTTTTCACGGCGGATTAACCGCGTGCCGCCGAAATCAGCGAACGACCAGCACCGGTACCTTGCTGTGGGTCAGCACCTCGACTGTCTGGCTGCCGAGGATCAGCCGCCCCAGTCCGCGGCGGCCGTGCGAGGCCATGACGATGAGGTCGCAGCCCCTGTCCTGGGCGATCTGGTTGATCGCCTCGGCCGCCCACATCTCCTCGACATGCAGCGTCTCGGCTTTGACGCCGAGCTTGTCGGCATCCGCCTTGGCGGCCTTCAGCACCTTTGCACCATATTCCTCGCCGGCCTTGTGGTAGGAGACGATGTCCTCGGCGGTCGCCACCGGGCCGTACATACCGGCGGATGCAAAGATCGGCGCCGGCTCGGTGACGTTCAGGATCGTCACCTTGCTGCCGAGCCCCTTGGCCAGCTTCAGCCCGTGCTCGAGCCCCTTCTGCGCCAGTTCGGAACCGTCGGTGGCGATGAGGATGTGGGTGTACATGGGCTGTCTCCTTGGCGCAGCGGATTTCGGCGCCAGCCTCACCCGGCAGGCGCCGCTTGGTCAAGGTCGCGCGCGCAGCTGCGGGTACAGGCCGCACCCGAAAGCACGCCGATTGATGCCAACCGGCTGGTCAGTTCCGGCAGATTTCGGCCGGCAGGCCTTCAGGGGATCGGCTTGCCTCGGCCCCGACGGAAAAGACGGCGCATTCCAGCGTGTTCGCCATCTTCTCGCCGTCGATGTCGAAGGCCATGGCGCTGTCGCCGTCGCGGAAGACCTGGTGGCTCAGGACCCATTCCAGCTGCGCCCTGACGATCGCCGGGTCGAGCCCGGACGACCGCCTGAGCACGGCGCGCACGCCAAGCTCTGGATCCGTCAGGCAGTCGCGCCACGCCTGCCGCGTTATCGACCGCAGCTTGCCGGCCAGCATGGGGTCGCGTTCCAGCACCGAATCGAGCGCGACCAGGGCGCTCGAATAGATGTCCAGTCCATGGTCGGCGAAGTAGAGGAACTGCAAGCCGCTGCTGTCGTAGCCGCGCATCTGCATGGCGAACTTCAGCGTCGCGTCGAAGCAGGTCGCGGCAAGCACGGCCCGCGTGGCAACCAGCCTGTCGCGCTCCTCCGGCTGCACGCCAAGATAGCTGTAGTCGTCGGTTGCATAGCCGTTCTTGGCGAGCAGCAGCGGCAACAGCCGCGCCGACGTGTCGCCATTGGGACCGCACAGGGTGCTGCCAGACACGTCGGCGAGTGTGAGCGGTTTGCCATCCGGGAGATAGCCCAGGCAGCATGGCGAATGTTCGTAGACCGGCAGCAGGCAGGTGATTTCCTGCTTGCCGCTGCGCAGGGCGCGTTCGAACACCGAGGACACGTCGCCGAAACCGATGTCGGCGGCGCCTTCCGCCAGGGCGCGCGTCACCTGCGAGGAGCTGAACCCTTCGACGAAGCTGCAGTCGAGCCCTTGGTCGGCAAAATAGCCGGCGTCCGCGGCGTGCAGGAACGGCGAGTTCTGGCCCTGGTAGAGATGGTTGAGTTTGAAGCGCAGGTCCATTTTCGCAAAAATCCCGGACTTTGGAATATGCCGCTCTTGAGAAACAGATTCTCCGGAAAGTATCCTAACGGTGGAGGCTCCCGTCCTTGGTAGCCCCCCGGGTTTGCGATATAACCACCCCACCCGGTTTTCAAGCTGGCCACCAAAGGAGAGATCATGGGATTCGTGCGGACGGCGCTGCTGGCCATCATCGCGGCTTTCGGCATTAGCGCAGCGGGCGCGCAGGACTTCAAGTCCGCCCTCGTCAACGCCGACACGATCACGGTCGGCACCTCGGGTTCGGCCCCGCCCTTCAGCATGACGAGCGCCACGGGCGAGCTCGAGGGCTTCGACATCGACGTCGTCAACCTGATCGCCAAGCAGCTCGGCGTCACCGCCAAGTTCGAGAAGCTCGACTTCGCCGGCCTGCTGCCGGGTCTGACTGCCGGCCGCTTCGACATCATCGCCTCGGGCGTCACCCGCACGCCGGAGCGGCTGGCCTCGAAGGACTTCTTCCTGCTCTCGCCCTACATCGTCAACGGCGTCGCCGTTACCCGCCGCGAGGCCGACAGCGGCATCGCCGGCTGGAAGGACGTCTGCGGCAAGACCATGGGCGCGGTGCGCGGCGGCACCTTCCAGAAGGTCGCCAAGGAGAAGCTGCCGGCCGGCTGCGTCACCGAAAGCCGCGAATATCCCGGCGCGACGGAGCTGTTCCTCGACCTCGAAAACCGCCGCATCGACTTCGCCGCCCACGACTTCCTCGGGCCGAAATACCTCGCCAAGTCGGGCAAGCTGGCCGGCGCGGTCACCCTCGACGACCTGCTCTCGACGATCACCCAGAGCGTTGCCGTCAACAACAAGAACAAGCCGCTGGCCGACGCCATCGACGCCCAGTTCGAGACTTGGCGCAAGGACGGCACCCTGCAGGGCCTCGCCGACAAGTGGTTCGGCGCTTCGATCGACTGGTCGAAGGCGCAATAACCAGCCTTCCGGGAGGGGCGGCCGGACATGGAAATAGCGATTGCCTGGCTGCCGCGGTTGCTCACCGCGGCAGTGCTCACGATTGCGCTGTCGGCAGTGGTGTTCACATTGTCGGCGGTGTTCGGGCTGCTGCTGTCGCTCGTCCACTACGGCCGTGAAAAATCGCTCCTGCGCCGCGGCATCGAGGCATTCAGCGCCTTCTTCCGCTCGGTGCCGGAACTCGTGGTGCTGTTCCTGTTCTTCTTCGGCGGGCCGCAGATCGGCGTCGACTTCGGCCCCGTCGGCTCGACCATCATCGCGTTTGCGCTGGTCGGCATCGCCTTCGACTACCAGGTGTTCAAGGGCGCGCTGAAGGCCATTCCCTTCGGCCAGTATGAGGCCGGCCTCGCACTCGGCCTGCCAAAGTCAGTGGTGTTCCTGCGCGTGCTCGTCCCGCAGATCCTGCCGCTCGCGCGCAAGGGCTGGATCACCTATGCCATCGGCACGGTCAAGCGCATGTCCATCGCCTCGGCGGTCTCGGTCAGCGAGATCCTCTACGTCACCAAGCAGGGCATCGCCGCCACCAACGCGCCCTTCACCTTCCTGACGCTCGCCGTCGGCCTCTACATCCTGATCGTCACGCCGCTGCTCGTCTTCAACGAGCGCAAGCCCAGGCAGGCGGTGGCGCGATGAACATCCTGCTCGACCCCACCTACCAGCAGATGCTGTTCGACGGGCTGGTGATGACGCTGATCATCTCGGTCGTCGTCATCGTCGTTTCGAACATCCTGGTGCTACCGCTGGCTATCTACATGCAGCGGCCCAAGGGCGTGTTTCGGGGCGTCATCGTCGGCTACAGCTTCTTTGCCCGCGCCGCCCCGGTGCTGGCGCTGCTGTTTGCGCTCTACTACGGCCTGCCGCGGCTCGGCATCTATCTCGAGCCGGTGCCGTCGGCGCTAATCGGCCTGATCTTCGCCTCGACCGCCTACAATCTCGAATTCCTGCGCTCCGGCTTCGAGAGCATCCCCGCCGGCCAGTTGGACGCGGCCAAGGCGCTCGGCCTCCGGCCGTTCGCGACCTACTGGAAGGTGATGATCCCGCAGGCCTACCGGCTCGCCGCACCTTCGCTGTTCTCCAACGCCATCCAGATGGTCAAGGGCAGCTCGCTTGCCAGCCTCGTCGCCATCGACGAGCTGACGGCGGCCTCGACCGTCATCATTTCCGAGACCTACAAGGCGATCGAGGTGCTGCTCGTCGTGTCGGTGTTCTACCTGCTGATCGCGGCCGTCATCATCGCCCTGCAATACGCCTACGAATCCCGCCAGACCTTCGGCCGCCGCTAGCGCGGCACTGATTGGAGCAATTCCGGACGGAAGCCCGCTTCACAGTTTTCCTGGAATTGCCGGTCAGCCCTTGTAGACCAGCCCCTCGGGATCGATCTCCGGCTTGCGGCCCGCCACCAGGTCGGCGAGGAACTTGCCGGAGCCGCAGGCCATGGTCCAGCCGACATGGCCGTGGCCGGTGTCGAGATAGAGCCCCTTGTAGCGGGCCGGGCCGATGACCGGCACCGAGCCAGGCATCATCGGACGCAATCCAGCCCAGACCTCGGCCTTGGCCGGATCGAAGGCGCCGGGGAACAGCTCCTTGCCGGTCTCGAACAGCCGAGTGAAATCGGACGGCTTGTGGCTGCGGTCGAAGCCGGTGAACTCCGCCGTCGAAGCCATCCTGAGGCGATCGCCGAGGCGCGAATAGGCGACCAGCCGGTCCTCGTCGACGCCGCCCATGGTCGGCCCCCTGGACGGGTCCTCCATCGTCACCGTCGCAGTGTAGCCCTTCACCGGATAGACCGGCAGGTCGATGCCGTTGCGCCGGCCGATGAGCCCGCTCTCCGGCCCCATGGCGATCACCACCGCGTCGGCGTTCAGCTTGCCGGCGGAGGTCTTCACGCCGGTGACGCGATCGCCTTCGACGATCAGGTCCTCGACCGTCGTGTCGAACATGAACTTCGCGCCCAGCTTCTGTTCGGCATGGGCGGCGAGCGCCTCGACGAACAGGCGGGAATCGCCGGTCTGGTCCATCGGCGAGAACACGGCGCCGGCGATGCCATCCTTGGCGGCGGCAAGCCCCGGCTCGAGTTCGGCCATGCGGTTGCGGTCGACGACCTCGATGTCCAGCCCGTGCTCGGCCAGGAAGCCATACATCGCAGCACCGTGCTCCAGGCTCCGCTGCGAGCGGAAGAAATACATGATGCCGCGGGCGCGCTGGTCGTAGCCGATGCCGGTCTCGGACGCGATCTCGTTGATGCAGAGGCGCGAATAGAGCGCCAGCCTGAGCTTCGCCTTGGTGTTCTCGCGCACCCGCGCATTGGTGCACTGGAGCAGGAAGCGGAAGCTCCAGGCGTAGAAATAGGGATCGAGCCCGAGCCGCACCTTGATGCCGAGGTCGGGCGTGTAGAGCGACTTGATGAAGGTCTTCAGCGCCGCGGGCGAGGCCCAGGCGGTGGCGTCGCCGGGCGAAACCAGGCCGGCATTCGAATAGCTGGTGCCCCGCGCGGCCTGCGCATGGCGTTCGACGACAGTCACCTCATGACCGTCGCGGGCCAGGTAGTAGGCGGCGGCCGTTCCGACCACGCCCGCGCCGAGAACCAGGATCTTCATTCCGTACCTTGATTGACACCGGGCTCTGACCGGGAACCCATGACCGCCGGGAACTCAGTTCCGCGGGTGCACGACTAGCGCTTCCTCCCCCGAATTTCGAGGGAGGAAGGGCAAGATTCCACTAAGCCAGCGCCAGGCCGGCCGGCGTCAGGCCGAGTTCTTGCGGGTCAGCAGGCTTTCCCAGTTGAGCGCGTCGCGCACGATGCCGTCGAGATCGTCACGGGCGGGCGTCCAGCCGAGCTCCTTGCGCGCAAGGTCGGCGTTCGCCACCACCGAGGCCGCGTCGCCCGGGCGGCGGGGGCCGGTCTCGACGGCGAAGTCCGCGCCGTGCACGCGCCGTACGCTGTCGATCACCTCGAGCACCGAATAGCCGTGGCCGTAGCCGCAATTGGCGACGAGGTTGCCGCCGCCGGCGCGCAGCCGCTGCAAGGCCAGCCGGTGCGCCGCGGCCAGGTCGGAGACGTGGATGTAGTCGCGCACGCAGGTGCCGTCCGGCGTCGCATAGTCGGTGCCGAAGACCTGCATCGACGCCCGCTTGCCGAGCGCGGTCTCGGAAGCCACCTTGATCAGATGCGTGGCGCCCTTGGTCGACTGGCCGGTGCGGCCCTTGGGATCGGCGCCGGCAACGTTGAAATAGCGCAGTGCCGTGTAGCGCAGCGGATGCGCGGCGGCCGCGTCGCGCAGCATCCATTCGCTCATCAGCTTGGACAGGCCATAGGGCGACTCGGGTGCAAGTCGCGCGTCCTCGCGCACCGGCTCTACTCCGGCCGCGCCATAGACGGCAGCGGTCGAGGAAAAGATGAAGTGCGGCACGCCCTCGCGCACCGCGGTCTCGATCAGGCTGCGCGTCTTGCAGGTGTTGTTCTCGTAGTAGCCGAGCGGGTCGGCGACCGATTCCGGCACCACGATGGACCCGGCGAAATGGATGATGGCGTCGACGCCGTTCTCCCGGATCAGCTTGCCGACGAGCTCGCTGTCGGCGACATCGCCCCTGACGAGCTTGGCCTCCGGCGCCACCGCCCAGTCGAAGCCGGTCGAGAGCCGGTCCAGCACGACGACCTGTTCTCCGGCGTCGAGCAGTTCCCAGACCATATGGCTGCCGATATAGCCCGCGCCGCCCGTCACCAATACCGCCATCTATGCCTCCATATGCCGACTCGTGAGCCTCCTCTGTAGCGCGAAAGGTTCGTCAAATACGAGGCATGTCCGAACACAATCGATGAACGCGGGCAATGCGGGCCGGATCGCTGCCACGCGCTTGATCTGCATCAACGACGCCGCCGGCGCCGGATGGTCTTTGACATGCGTCGAGGGCGTGGCATTTTGACCGGTATCGGTCGATGGACGCCGAACCGGCCGTTGATTATGCTCACGGCGAAAAATTGGGACGTCGAGATGAACTACCAGCGGTTTTTCGAAGAAGCGATCGACCAGATCCACGCCGAGCGCCGTTACCGTGTATTCGCCGATCTGGAACGCATCGTCGGAAAGTTTCCGCGCGCCATCTGGCGGTCCAACGGCAATGCCCAGGAGATCACCGTCTGGTGCTCGAACGACTATCTCGGCATGGGCCAGCACCCCGACGTGGTGTCGGCCATGCAGCAGGCGGCCGGCAACATGGGCACCGGCGCCGGCGGCACCCGCAACATTTCCGGCAACAACCACCCGCTGGTCGAGCTCGAGCTTGAGCTCGCCGACCTGCATGGCAAGGAAGCCGGCCTCGTCTTCACCTCGGGCTTCGTCTCCAATGAAGCGGCGATCTCGACCATCGCCAAGCTTTTGCCGAATTGCCTTGTCCTTTCGGACGAGCTCAACCACGCCTCGATGATCGAGGGCGTGCGCCGCTCCGGCGCCGAAAAGAAGATCTTCCGCCACAACGACGTCGCCCACCTCGAAAGTCTGCTGCAGGCGGCCGGCCGCGAACGGGCCAAGCTGATCGTGTTCGAGAGCGTCTATTCGATGGACGGCGACATCGCGCCGATCGAGGCGATCGCCGACCTTGCCGAGAAGTACAACGCCATGACCTATATCGATGAGGTCCATGCGGTCGGCATGTACGGCCCGCGCGGCGGCGGCATCACCGAGCGCGAGGGCCTGGCACATCGCATCGACATCATCGAAGGCACGCTCGCCAAGGCATTCGGCACGCTGGGCGGCTACATCACCGGCACCCGTGCGGTGATCGACGCCGTGCGCTCCTATGCGCCGGGCTTCATCTTCACCACCGCGCTGCCACCGGCGATCGCCGCCGCGACCACCGCTTCGATCCGGCATCTCAAGAATTCGCAGGCCGAGCGTGACGCCCAGCAGCGCCAGGCGGCCCGCGCCAAGAAGGTGCTGGCCGATGCCGGCCTGCCGGTGATGGAGTCGGCCACCCACATCGTGCCGATCCTCGTCGGCGACCCCGAGCTCTGCAAGATGGCCACCGACCGCCTGCTCGGCGTGCACGGCATCTATATCCAGCCGATCAACTATCCGACCGTGCCGCGCGGCACGGAGCGCCTGCGCATCACGCCGACCCCGTTCCACGACGACGGCCTGATCGAGACGCTGAAGGATGCCTTGATCGAGACCTGGAACGCGCTCGGCATCCCTTACCGCACCGAGGGCCACACCCAGGTCGCCAAGAGCGAGCGCATCGTGCCGCTGCTGGTGCCCAAGTCCGGCGGCTGACCAGCAGGTAGCTGTATTCAACGAAAAGGCCCGGAGCGGTTCGCTTCCGAGCCTTTTTCTTTCGTCAGAGATCCCTGATCCACTTCGCCAGGCGATGCGACGCTTCCTCGACCTGGTCGAGGCGGCGGTGGAAGCACAGGCGCAGGAAGCCCTCGCCGCCGGCACAGAAGGCCGTACCCGGCGCCAGGCCGACCAGTGCCTTGTCGACGATGTCGAAGGCGGCACGCTCGGCGTCCTTCATGCCGTCGACGGCGAAGAACAGATAGAAGGCTGCCGGCGGCACGCTGAAACGCACCCGACCCGTCTCGCCCAGAACCCTGCAGACGATGTCGCGCGCCTTTCCGGCCCGCTCCACCTGCTCGGCGATGAAGCCGTCGCCCCCGTCGAGGGCGGCGATGGCGCCGCGCTGCAGGAACTGCGCCACGCCCGACGTGGAATACTGCACCAGGTTCTCGAACATGCGGCTGAGCGAAGGATGCGTCTTCAGCCAGCCGACGCGCCAGCCGGTCATCGCCCAGTTCTTGGAGAAGGTGTTGACGAACAGGATCTTGTCCTCGGGCTCCATGATGTCCATGAAGGACGACGCCCGGCCGCCGCCGTAGTAGAACAGTGCATAGATCTCGTCGGCGACGATCCAGAGACCGTGCTTGCGGGCGAGGTCGAGGATCGCCTGCAAGGTCTCGCGGTCGGCGGTCCAGCCCGTCGGGTTGGACGGCGAATTGACGAAGATGACCTTCGTGCGCGGCGTGATCGCAGCCGCGATCTTCTCCACGTCGCAGGACCAGCCGTTGTCGGTCATGTCGAGCAGCACCGGCACGGGCCTGGCGCCGGCAATCCCCGCCGCGCCGGCGAAATTGGGCCAGGCCGGCGCCAGATAGATCGCCTCGTCGCCGGTGCCAGACGTCGCCTGCAGCGCCATGGTGATCGCCTGCATGCCACCGATGGTGACGATGAAGGAGTCGGCGCCGAAATCCTTGCCGAAATGGCGCTGGTGATAGCGCGCGATTGCCTGGCGCAGCTCCGGAATGCCGGCCTGCCAGGTATAGAAGGTTTCGCCGTTGGCGAGCCCACGGCTGGCGGCATCGCTGATGAAGGCAGGCGTCGGCATGTCGCTCTCGCCGGCCCAGAGCGGGATCAGGCCGGCGCGTTCGCGCCCGTAATTGGCCACCGCTTCGATGCCGCTCACCGGCGCGAGACGGGCTTCGGGGCGAACCATATCGATGAGGCTCATGATCATCCCAGGCTAGGAGTTGCTGCTAGCACCAACTCCTAGCGCGCCGCTGGCAACGAAAAAACCCCCGCTGGGCCAGCCACGCGGGGGTTTTCGGCATGCCAGCGAAGGACGTTACTTCTTCGCGAGAAGGTCGCGGATCTCGGTGAGCAGCACCACGTCGGCCGGCGGCGGTGGGGCCGGTTCGGCGGCCTTTTCCTTTTCCAGCTTCTTGCGCATCGTATTCACCGCCTTGACCATCAGGAAGATGATCCAGGCGAGGATAAGGAAGTTGATGACGACGGTGAAGAAGTTGCCGTATGCGAACACGGCACCCTGCTTCTTTGCCTCTTCCAAGGTCACCGCCGTGACCGACGACGACAGCGGCAAGAAGTAGTTGGAGAAATCGAAGCCGCCGAAGACGGCGCCGATGATCGGCATGATGATGTCGCCAACCAGCGACGACACGATAAGTCCGAAGGCGCCGCCGATGATCACGCCGACGGCAAGGTCCATCACATTGCCCTTGGAGATGAACTCCTGGAATTCCTTTAGCATTGAACCCTCCGTTCACGATCTGCAGAAAGGCGAATCGTTCCCCGCCGTCCGTCGCCGCGCGCCGCCACCATAACAAAAACCTCCGCGTGCAAAACCCGCCAATGCAACGATAGCGTACAAGCCGGACCAGACCCTGCGGAAAGCCTCTAGGCGACAAGGATAATGGACTTGGCTTCGAAGCTGTGATTGCCTCCCGCGAAAGGGCCCGGCAAGCGGCCCGGATCCGGAGAAAGCGCCCGACGTGCAAGGCCTGGCCATCGTCTTCATCGCCATCGCCTATGTGTCGCTGCTGTTCGCTATCGCGAGCATCGGCGACCGCCGTGCCGCCAGTTGGGCGCCCGGCCGGCCGCGGCCGTTCATCTATGCGCTGAGCCTCGCCATCTACTGCACCTCCTGGACGTTCTTCGGCTCGGTGGGGCTTGCCTCGGAGCGTGGGCCCGAATTCCTGGCCATCTATATCGGGCCGGTGCTGGTGTTCATGTTCGGCTTCCCGCTGCTCAGCCGCGTCATCAAGCTCGCCAAGGCCGAAAAGATTACCTCCATCGCCGACTTCCTCGGCGCCCGCTACGGCAAGAGCTTCACGGTCGCCTCCATCGCCACGCTGATCGCCACCGTGGGCGCGGTTCCCTACATCGCCCTACAGCTCAAGGCGATCTCGGGGTCGGTCAGCCTGATGGTCGAGCACTATAGCGGCTCGCCGCCGTCCTTCGATCCGTTCGTCAGCGACATCTCGCTGGTCGTGGCGCTGCTGCTCGCCCTGTTCGCCGTGCTGTTCGGCACCCGCCACGCCGACGCCACCGAGCACCAGAACGGGCTGGTCCTGGCCGTCGCGGTCGAGTCCATCGTCAAGCTCGTGGCGTTCCTTGCCGTCGGCCTTTTCGTCACCTTCGGCCTGTTCGGAGGCCTCGGCGACATGTTCAAGAGCTTCGCCGCCAACACGAAGGCGGCAGATGCCATGGGCTACGGCACCTCGCTCGGCACCTGGCTGGTCGTCACCGTCATGAGCGGCTTCGCCATCGTCATGCTGCCGCGCCAGTTCTACGTGATGATCGTCGAGAACCGCAGCGACAGCGAGCTGCGCACGGCCGCATGGGTGTTTCCGGCCTATCTGGTCGCCATCAACCTGTTCGTGCTGCCGATCGCCTTTGCCGGCCTCGCCGTCGTCGGCGGCGGCACCACGGGCGACCTCTACGTGCTGTCACTGCCGCTGTTCGAAGGCTACGACTTCCTGGCGATGGTGGCCTTCATCGGCGGCCTGTCCGCCGCCACCGCCATGGTCATCGTGGAAAGCGTGGCGCTGTCGATCATGATCTCCAACGACCTGGTGATCCCGATCTTCGTGCGCCGCCTCATCAACACCAAATCCGGCAACACCGAGGACTGGTCGGCGATCATCCTCAACATCCGCCGCGCCTCGATCTTCATCATCCTGTTCGTCGCCTTCCTCTACTACCGCGAAAGCACCAACAGCACGCGGCTCTCCTCGATCGGCCTGATGTCGTTCGCGGCCATCGCCCAGTTCGCGCCGGCCTTCATCGGCGGCCTGATCTGGCGGCGCGCCAATGCGCGCGGCGCAGCCCTCGGCATGACCGCCGGCATCGCCACCTGGTGCTACACCCTGCTCCTGCCCTCGCTGGCCTCGCCCGGTGCCTCGATCATCTCCGACGGCCTGTTCGGCGTAGAGGCGCTTCGCCCGCAGGCGCTTTTCGGCACCGTGGCCGAGCCGCTCAACCACGGTGTCCTCTGGAGCCTCGCCGTCAACACGCTGTTCGTCGTGCTCGGCTCGCTGTCGCGCGCATCCGTGCCGCTCGAACGCATCCAGGCGTCGATCTTCGTGCCGCGCGACACGAGCCCGATGCCGAGCCTGCGCCGCTTCCGCACGGCGATCACCGTCAACGACCTCAAGGACACGATCGCCCGCTACCTCGGCGTCGAGCGCACCGAACGCTCGTTCCAGACCTTCCAGAACGAGAGCGGCAGCAAGCTCGTCGGCAACGAGCAGGCGGGCATGGACGTCATCCGCTTCTCCGAGCAGTTGCTCGCCAGCGCGGTCGGCTCGTCCTCGGCCCGGCTGATCCTGTCGCTGCTGTTCAAGCGCGGCGACAACTCCGCCAAGGACACCTTCCGGCTGCTCGACGACGCCACCGAGGCGCTGCAGCACAACCGCGACCTGCTGCAGATCGCCCTCGACCAGATGGAACAGGGCATCACCGTCTTCGACCAGGACTTCAGGCTGATCTGCTGGAACCGCCAGTACCGGTCGCTGTTCGACCTGCCGGACGACATGGGCCAGGTCGGCGTCTCGATCGACCGCATCCTCGGCTACCTGGTGGCGCGCGGCGACATTGCGCAGGCCTCGCGCCTGACCGCGCTCAACCGCCTCACCGGCTTCGGCGGGCCATGGCAGCTCGAGCTCAAGACCAGCGGCCGCATCATCGAGATGCGCTCCAACCCGATGCCCGACGGCGGCATAGTGGCGACCTACACCGACATCTCGGCGCGCGTCGCCGCCGACCTCGCGCTCAAGCGCGCCAACGAGTCGCTGGAACAGCGGGTGAAGAGCCGCACCGCCGAACTCACCCGCGTCAACGAGGAGCTGGCGCAGGCGCAGATGCTCGCCGAGGAGGCCAATCTCGGCAAGACGCGCTTCCTGGCGGCCGCCGGCCACGACATCCTGCAGCCGCTCAACGCAGCCCGCCTCTACTGCTCGTCGCTGATCGAGAAGGCCGGCAAGGGGACGGCCGGCCAGGCGGCGCGCAACATCGAATCCTCGCTGGAATCGGTCGAGACGATCCTGGGCGCGGTGCTCGACATTTCGCGCCTCGACGCAGGTGCGATGAAGCCGGCCGAATCCGCCTTCCGCCTCGACGGCCTGCTGCGCCAGATCGGCACCGACTTCCAACCCATGGCGCGCGCCAAGGACCTCGACCTCGTCATCGTGCCGTCCAGGCTCGCGGTCGAGACCGACCGCAACCTCCTGCGCCGGCTGATCCAGAACCTGGTCTCAAACGCCATCAAATACACCCGCTCGGGGCGCATCCTCGTCGGCGTCAGGCGGCGCGGCGAACTCGCCGAGATCCAGGTCATCGACACCGGCATCGGCATCGACGCCGACAAGCTCGGCACCGTTTTCAACGAGTTCACCCGTCTCGACGACGGCGTGCGCGAAGCGCAGGGGCTGGGGCTCGGCTTGTCGATCGTCGACCGCATCGCGCGCGTGCTGAAGCTCGAAATCCGCATCCATTCGCTCAAGAACAAGGGCACGCGCTTCTCGGTCATCCTGCCTGTCACCACCGCCGAGGCCCTGCCGGCCGCCTCCGCCGCGCGGCCGCGCGTGCAGGCAGGTGCCGTGCTCGACGGCCTCAGGGTGACCTGCATCGACAACGACGCCCGCATCCTCGAAGGCATGCGCCTGCTGCTCGAAGGCTGGGGCTGCGCGGTGCGCACCTATTCGGGTACGGCCGAGTTCACTGCAGCCGCAACGGACGGCCCCGCGCCGGAGGTCATACTCGCCGACTACCATCTCGACGGCGAGAACGGCCTCGACGTCATCCAGGCCCTGCGCGCCAGCTTCGGCGAAACCACCCCCGCCGTGCTCATCACCGCCGATCGTTCGAACGAGGTGCGCGCGGCCGCCGACGCCATCGACATCATCGTGCTCAACAAGCCGCTGAAACCGGCAGTGCTCAGGACGTTGATGAACCGCATGCGGCGGATGGCCCACGCCGCGGAATAGGCTCAGGAGGCGATGCGCGGCTCGCTGCCGATCTTGGAGAGCAAGATCACCGCCTGGGTGCGGCTGTCGACGCCGAGCTTCTGCAGGATGGCCGAGACATGCGCCTTGATGGTCGCCTCCGACACGCCGAGCTCGTAGGCGATCTGCTTGTTCAACAGCCCTTCGGCCAGCATGCCCAGCACCCGCGTCTGCTGCGGCGTCAGCGACTGCAGGCGCTTGATGAGATCGGAAATCTCGGGATCGCGCTCGACGCCCAGGTCGATGTCGCTCGGCGCGATGATTTCACCCGACAGCACCGTCTCGATCGCCTCGCGGATCTCGTCCATGCTCGCCGACTTCGAGATGAAACCCGAAGCGCCGAGCTCCAGCGCGCGGCGGATGGTTTCCGGATCGTCGGTGGCCGAAACGATGACGACCGGAACCGTGGCATGGACGCCGCGCAGCGAGATCAGCCCCGACAGGCCGCTCGCGCCCGGCATCGAAAGGTCGAGCAGCACGATATCCAGGTCGTCATTGGCGGCGACGATCGCCTTGACGCTTTCGAAATCGCCGGCCTCGAGCACGCTCGACACATCGGCCAATCCGGCGATGGCCTGCTTGAGCGCGCCCCGAAATAACGGATGATCGTCTGCGATGACGAACTTGTGGCCTGCCGACAATTGTCCCTCCCGAGATCCCGGCCATCTGCGCGCCATGGACCGTCGGGCGCGATTATGCGGCCCGGTGGCGTCTTTTCAAGCAGTTAAACGGAGATCGGGCCTTCCGAATGCGCTTCATGCGCAACTTTCGGGCATCGGCGGGCGGTCGGCGGTTCAAGTCCGGTCGGGCGCCGGCGCCGGCTGGCCTGTCTTTTCGTTCTCGAAGTCCTTCACGATGTCCAGGAAGCTGCGGAAGAAGCGCTCCATGTAGCCCATCGTCTTCTCGAATTCCTCCTCGCTCGGCAGGGTCGATTCGAATTTCTGGGCGAGCGAGCCCTCGAGCTTGACGACACGCTGGTCGAGATCCTCCAGCTCCGCCTGCAGCCGGTCGATCTCGTCCTGCAGCGCCGAACGCTCGTCGGCGGCCAGCTTGCACACGAGCTGGCCGTCGCGGTCCTCGCAGATCGACATCTCGCCGGTCTGCGTGTCCATGCGCACGTAGCCCTTCTCCGTCTTCTCCATCTGGTAGCGCTGGACCTCGGCTGCCGAGGCGTTCCCCATGCCCAGGCCGGCCAGCAGCGGAACGAGCAGGATTGCACTCTGGCGCATGGCAATTCTCCATTTTCGACCTGGCGCCATTGTCGCGCCCCAATAGGCCCAAATTACGGTGGGGCGCGCCTCGCCCGCCCTTCCACGCATGATGCTTTCAGCCTATAGCGCCCCTATGACGAAGACCATCTACAAGATCTGCCCCGAGCCGCTGTGGCGCGACGCCGAGCGCAAGGAGGTTTTCGAAGGAGCCCCGGTCGATCTGGCCGACGGCTTCATCCATTTCTCGACCGCCGGACAGGTCAGGGAAACGGCGGCCAAGCACTTCGCCGGCCAGGCCGACCTGCTCCTGATCGCCATCGATGCCGACAGGCTCGGCGCGGCGCTGAAATACGAGGTCTCGCGCGGTGGCGCCTTGTTCCCGCATCTCTACGCCCCGCTCCAGACGGCAGCCGCCATCTGGACCCGGCCGCTGCCGCTCAAGGCAGACGGCAGCCACGATTTTCCGGAGCTCGAACGGGAATGAACGCACTCGACCGGCTTGGACGCCACCTGCTCTTCAGCTTCGATCCGGAGGCCGCGCACGGCCTGTCGATCAAGGCGCTGCGCTGCGGCCTGCCGGTCGGCGGCCGCGCCCCGCAGGATGCGCGGCTGAGGGTCAAGGTCGCCGGACTCGACTTCCCCAACCCGCTCGGCATGGCCGCCGGCTATGACAAGAACGCCGAGGTGCCCGATGCGCTGCTCGGCCTCGGCTTCGGCTTCGCCGAGGTGGGCACGGTCACGCCGCTGCCGCAGGCCGGCAACCCCAGGCCGCGCATCTTCCGCCTCGTCGAGGACGACGCCGTCATCAACCGGCTCGGCTTCAACAACGAGGGCCATGACGCTGCCGAGCGGCGGCTTGCGGCGCGCGCCGGACGCCAGGGCATCGTCGGCGTCAACATCGGCGCCAACAAGGACAGCGCCAACCGCATCGCCGACTACGTCATCGGCGTGAAGCGCTTTGCCCGCCACGCCTCCTATCTCACCGTCAACATCTCCTCGCCCAACACGCCGGGCCTGCGCAACATGCAGGCGCGCGAGCAGCTGGCCGAACTCCTGGCCAGCGTCATGATCGCCCGCGCCGAGGCCGGCCAGGCGGTGCCGATCTTCCTCAAGATCGCGCCCGACCTGCACGAGGCCGAACTGGAGGACATCGCCGCCGAAGTGACCGAAAAGGCGATCGACGGCATCATCGTCTCCAACACCACCATCGCGCGGCCACCGCTGCGCAGCCCGGCCAACACCGGCGAAACCGGCGGCCTCTCCGGCAAGCCGCTGTTTGCGCGCTCCACCGCCGTGCTCGCCCGCATGCGCAAGCTGGTCGGCCCCGAGCGCGCCATCATCGGCGTCGGCGGGGTGGATTCCACCGACACCGCGCTCGAGAAGATCCGCGCCGGCGCCGACCTCGTGCAGCTCTACACCGGCATGGTCTATGCCGGGCCGTCGCTGCCGGCCCGCATCGTCCGCGGCATGTCCGACTTCGCCCGGCGCGAAGGCCTCGAAAACATCTCCGAACTGCGCGACAGCAAGCTCGATCAGTGGGCCGCGACACCGCTGTAAAAAGCCGCGCGCGCCCTCGGCCGCAGCAGCGACCCTGGACGCTCCACCGTTTCCCCCTCCCCAGCGCATGATTCCCGTAAGCTGTGCAGTTGGACCGGTTTCTTCGCCCCGCGCAACCGGCTAACCTGGTCGGACAGTTCATTGCGCCGCACTGGTTCAGCATGCCGCTTCAGATCGTCAGCCACCCGGATTACGATGCCGGCTTCTCGCCGGGCCACCGTTTCCCGATGGGCAAATACACCCGGCTCATCGAGCGCCTCGGCGAACTGGGGCTGACGGCCGGCCTCACCCGTCCGGAACCGATCTCGCCCGAATGGCTGCGGCTGGCCCATGAGGACGGCTATGTCGGGCAGGTGCTGGCCTGCGCGGTGCCCCCGCACATCGAGCGCGAGATCGGCTTTCCCGTCGGCGAACGGGTGTCGCGACGCGCCCAACTCGCGGCCGGGGGGACGCTGCTCGCGGCGCGACTGGCGCTCGACCACGGCATCGCCTGCAACACGGCCGGCGGCAGCCACCATGCCAGGCGCTCCCAGGGCGCCGGCTTCTGCACCTTCAACGACGTGGCGGTCGCGGCGCTGGCGCTGCTCGCAGAGAGGCGCGTCGAGAACATCCTCGTCGTCGACCTCGACGTTCACCAGGGCGACGGCACCGCCGAGATCCTCGCCGGCGTAGCGGGGACCTTCACCTTCTCCATGCATGCCGAGAAGAACTATCCGGTGCGCAAGGTCGCCTCCAGCCTCGACATCGGCCTGCCCGACCGCACCGGCGATGATGCCTACCTGGCGACGCTGTCGGAGGCACTCGGCAGCCTGTCGGCGATGCGCCGCTGGGACCTCGTCTTCTACAATGCCGGCGTCGACCCCCACCGCGACGACCGGCTCGGCCGCCTCGCCTTGAGCGACGACGGCCTGCGCCGGCGCGAGCGCCTGGTCATCGAGCATTTCCGCGCAGCGGGCGCGCCGCTCTGCGGCGTCATCGGAGGCGGATATTCGACCGACGTCGCCGCGCTCGCCGCCCGCCACGCGATCCTGTTCGAGACGGCAGCCGGCTTCGCCTGAGCTATTTGCGGTAGCTGAACAGCCTGAGGACGACGAAAGCCGGGATGACGATCGCGGCACCCAAGAGGATGTAGCCCAGGAAGCGGTCGATGGCGCGGAAGCCCATGCGCCAGATGTCGAGGAAGAAATCGCGGATGCCGTAGAGCACGTCCCAGGGCGACCAGCCGAAGGCGTTCATCACGATGCCGACCAGGAAGGAGATGACCAGGAGCTTGATGAGCACCCGAAGCGGGGTGTCGCCGAGAAAACGCGCCAGTCCGTTCAAGTCAGTCTCCTGCGATTCTTAGGCCTACCCCGGAATATCGCGATTGCGGCGCGCGCTTCAAGATGCGGCAGCGGGGCATATCGGCGAAGATCTCTTCGAGTGCCATTGCCGAGCGGGATGCGCGATGCTAACCAAGTGCCCGCGCGGGTATGATGTAATGGTAGCCTGTCAGCTTCCCAAGCTGAACGCGCGGGTTCGATTCCCGCTACCCGCTCCAGCTTTCAAATCAAGGTCTTGAGCCATGATCGACCGCCCCGCGGTCATCACGCGTCCAAAGCCGTCGTTGCGGAATCGGCCACCACAATAGCAGTTCTGGCAAAGGCCGGCTTTCTGATCGGATGCCGCGGGCCGGTGGCCTGCGGCATCCTGTTTCGAAGCTCTGTCGGTCAATCCTTGCCGTAGATGTCGAAGTCGAAATACTTGGCGTTGATCTTGGCGTAGGTGCCGTCGGCCACGATCGCGGCGATCGCCGCGTTCAGCTTCTCGCGCAGCGGGTCGCCCTTGCGCACGGCGATGCCGGTCAAGGACTCCGTGCCCTTGAGGTCGCCCACCAGCTTGCAGCAGTCGTTGCCGGTGGTCTTCATCCAATCGACCAGCACGAACTTGTCAGACACCACCGCATCGAGACGTCCGTTGGTGAGGTCGGCCATGGCTTCGTCCTGCGTCGGATAGAGCTTCACGTCGGCGCCGGCCTTGGCATATTTGTCCTCGGCGTAGATGGCCTGCGTCGTCGAGGCCTGCGCGCCGACGGTCTTGCCGTTGAGCGCGTCCGGCTCCGGCGAGGCCAGGGTCGTGTCCTTCAGCGCCACCAGCGCCAGCGGCGTGGTGTAGTACTTGTCGGTGAAATCGACCTGCTGCTTGCGCTCCTCGGTGATGGTCATCGAGGCGATGATGGCGTCGAACTTGCCGCCCTGCAGCGCCGGGATGATGCCGTCCCAGTCCTGGGTGACCCACTCGCACTCCACCTTCATCTGGGCGCAGAGCGCGTTGCCGACGTCGATATCGAAGCCGGCGAGCTTGCCGTCGGCCGTCATGGTGTTGAAGGGCGGATAGGCGCCTTCCGTGCCGAGCTTGAGCTTGCCGCCCTCCTGCGCCGAGGCGGCGCCGGCGCCCAACAGAAGGACCGCCAGCGCGGCGGAGCACGCGAATCTTCTGGAAATCTGCATTTTCTTCTCCGTTGTCGAACCACTCTTTCTTGGCGAGTGTTCCCACCTTCCAGCCAATCACACAGGCCGGCAACGGACAAGCAAAGTCTTGATAAGGCTGGGCTACCTTAGGTCATGCGGAAGTGCTTGGACAGCTTGAGGCCCTGCGCCTGGTAGTTGGAGCCCAGGTCCGAGCCGTACAGCGCGCGCGGGCGTGCCAGCATGTGCTCATAGACGAGGCGGCCGACGATCTGGCCATGTTCGAGGATGAACGGCACCTCGTGGCTGCGCACCTCGAGCACGGCGCGGCTGCCGGTGCCGCCGGCGGCGGAGTGGCCGAAGCCGGGGTCGAAGAAGCCTGCATAATGAACCCGGAACTCGCCCACCAGCGGATCGAACGGGGTCATCTCGGCGGCGTAGAGCGGCGGCACATGCACCGCCTCGCGCGAAACCAGGATGTAGAACTCGTCGGGGTCGAGCACCAGTTCGCCGGCGCCGTGGTTGTGGATCGGCTCCCAGAAATCGACGACCGCATGGGCCGCGCGCTTGTCGACGTCGACGAGGCCGGTGTGATGCTTGCCGCGGTAGCCGACGATGCTGCCCGGCTCTCCGCCGAGGTCGATGGAGAGAGCGATGCCCCCGCCCGAAATGTTGGGCGGATCGATCGCCACCAGCCGGTCGGAGACGTGCAGCGCATGCAGCTCCGCCTCCGACAGCAGCGCATTGCCCTTGCGGAAACGGATCTGCGACAGGCGCGAGCCCTTGCGCACGACGATCGGGAAGGTGCGCGGGCTGACTTCGAGATAGAGCGGACCGGCGTAGCCCGCCGCGATCTTGTCGAACTCCTGGCCGCGGTCGGTCATGACGCGGGTGAAGATGTCGAGACGGCCGGTCGAGCTCTTGGGATTGGCCGAGGCCGAGATGTCGGCCGGCAGGTTGAGCGTCTCCTGCAGCGGCACGATGTAGACGCAGCCCGTTTCCAGCACCGCGCCATCGGCCAGGTCGATCTCGTGCAGCTTGAGCCGGTCGAGCTTGGCCTGCACCAGGTGCACTGGCCCCGGCAGGAAGCTGGCGCGCACGCGAAAGGCCTTGGCGCCGAGGCGCAGGTCGAGGCTTGCCGGCTGGATCTGGTCGGCGTCGAGCGGCGGTGCGGCCAGCGCACCCGAAGCGAACAAAGCCGCGATGTCCTGGTCCGGAAGAATGCCCGACTGCCGCATTGGCCAACTCCTCTACAACGCCGGCCCGACCGTGCGGCAAGGACGCTGCAGCGCTCGATGCCCATGGACCCGGCCTTCGGACCATGCGCGTGGCCCAAAACGTTTAGTCGAGCCCGCGATTGACGCAAGGCGGGCTTGGGTCTAAAGGACCTTTATCCCGTGGTGATTTGGCCGGTCGGCTTGCAGCCACGTTAAACAAGTCGCTAAAGGGCCGCAGTTGGACCGGTTTGCGACTTCTCGCGGCCGGTTTTTTTGTATTTGGAAGTCGCTATGACCACCGACAAGACACGCAACTGGAAACCCCAGACCACCCTCGTCCACGGCGGCACGCTCCGCTCGGAATTCGGCGAGACGTCCGAAGCGATCTACCTGACCCAGGGCTATGTCTACGACAGCGCCGAAAGTGCCGAGGCACGCTTCAAGGGCGAGACGCAGGGCTTCATCTATTCGCGCTACGCCAACCCGACCGTCGACATGTTCGAGAAGCGCATGTGTGCGCTCGAAGGCGCGGAAGACGCCCGCGCCACCGCTTCTGGCATGGCTGCGGTCGCCGCCGCCATTCTCTGCAGCCTCAAGGCCGGCGACCACATCGTCGCGGCGCGGGCGCTGTTCGGTTCCTGCCGCTGGATCGTCGAGACGCTGGCGCCCAAATACGGCATCCAGGCGACGC
This sequence comes from Aminobacter sp. Piv2-1, assembly GCF_037625995.1. NCBI lineage: Bacteria > Pseudomonadati > Pseudomonadota > Alphaproteobacteria > Hyphomicrobiales > Phyllobacteriaceae > Aminobacter > Aminobacter sp. Piv2-1. Next base: position 340,035 of record NZ_JARKMU010000002.1, on the reverse strand, counting down.
TGGTCGACGGCACCAGGATCGAGAACTGGGAACGGGCTATCCAGCCCAACACCAAGCTCTTCTTCCTCGAAAGCCCGACCAACCCGACGCTGGAGGTGATCGACATCGCCGCCGTGGCCCAGCTCGCCAACTCGATCGGCGCGCGCGTCGTCGTCGACAACGTCTTCGCCACCCCGATGCAGCAGAAGCCGCTCGAGCTCGGCGCCCACATCGTCGTCTACTCGGCCACCAAGCACATCGACGGCCAGGGCCGCTGCCTCGGCGGCGTGATCCTGTCCGACAAGAAGTGGATCGACGAGAACCTGCACGACTATTTCCGCCACACCGGTCCGAGCCTGTCTCCGTTCAATGCCTGGACGCTGCTCAAGGGCCTGGAGACGCTGCCGCTGCGCGTGCGCCAGCAGACCGAGACCGCCGGCAAGATCGCCGACTTCCTCGCCGGGCGGCCGGAAATTTCGCGCCTGATCTATCCGGGCCGCGCCGACCATCCGCAGGCCGACATCGTCCGGAAGCAGATGAAGGGCGGCTCGACGCTGATCTGCTTCGACGTCAAGGGCGGCAAGAAGGCGGCCTTCGCCTTCGAGAACGCGCTCCGGATCATCCTGATCTCGAACAACCTCGGCGACTCCAAGAGCCTGATCACCCATCCGGCGACCACCACGCACAAGAACCTCACCGACGAGGCGCGCGCCGAACTCGGCATCGACGACGGCACGCTGCGCCTGTCGGTCGGCCTCGAGGACACCGACGACCTGCTCAACGACATCGGCGACGCGCTGAAGAAGCTCGGTTAGTATCGTTCGACTACGCAAGACGCTTGCTGTTCCGAATACAATCTCCTACCAGTTATCTGGTAGGAGATGCCAGCTAAAGCGGAGATTGCTGTGCGCCATGCATTGTCGTTGCTTTCGATAGCGGCCTTCACTTCCCCTGCCCTTGCCCAAGCCATCGACAGCAACGGTGCCAGCGCGCTCCAGACAAGTCTATCGGCTTATTTCGGCTCCACAGTATTCGACGAAGGTGCGATCCGCATCGTGCCGAGCGGAAACTCCTACCGCCTCGAAGCTGACTTCAACGCCATTATGGGCCTGCTGCCGGGCGGCGCGTCGTTCGATCCCTCCCCGCTGCTTCTCGACCTCAAGCCGTTGCCAGACGGAACCTGGGAGCTCGCCAATACCCTGCGTACGAGCGGGTGGTTCGACTCAAAGGTGCCGGAGGCAGCGATGTCTGCAAACTGGAGTATCGCCAACGGCCAGCTGAAAGGTACATACGATCCGGCACTGGCTGCATTCTCGAGCATGAAGATGTCCGGGGGCGCGATCTCGCTGACGATGCGGGAACCCGCCAAGGACACACAGGTTACAATCGGCAAGGCAAACATCGAAATGCAGGCCGAGCGATCGGCCAAGAGCGGTATCGATATTTCAGCAACGCAGAACCTGTCCGACTTTGTCGAGACTGTAACACTGAGGGACGAAGGAACAGAGCTGCAGGTCATGCTGCAGGCAAAGAGGGTCGCCGCTCAAACCACGGCGGCAGGGCTGCAGTCGAAGCCGTTTCTCGACTTCCTGGCCTTTGCCGTCGCGAATGCTGATCCGGCGAAATTCAAGGCGAAGCAGGCCGAACTGAAAACGCTGTTGTTGGCGGCATTTCCGCTCTGGAACAGGCTGCGAGGCGATCAGCAATGGTATGACATAAAGGTCATCACGCCATTTGGAACTTTCGGTGCGGCGAAGGTAGAAGTGACCGGATCCTTGGACGGCATCAGCGGACAAAGCACAGCCAGCTACCGCGGTCAGGCGACCGGCCTTACCGGTCCCACTCATCTCCTGCCGGCTTGGGCCGTTCCACTGGTTCCTTCCGATATAGACATCGGTCTCGGTGCCAAAGATCTCGATGTCGAAACTCCACTGTTGACCCTCATCGCCGCTTTCGACCTCAACAAGGAACCGCCCGTGCCCGACGATGTGGGCGAGCTGATGCAACGTGATTTCCTTGACAAGCAGCCGAGGCTCACCATCCCGCGCAGTACGATGGGCAACGCGGATTACAGGATCGCTGTGGAAGGCGAGATAACCGTTGTCGACGAGAAGCCGGCACTGCGTGCCGTTGTCGACCTGTCCGGCTATGACAAGGTCGTCGAGGCCACAAAGGCCGGTGCAGTGACGGACCCTACAGCCATGAGGATCTACACCAGTCTGCTTGCGCTGAAAGGGCTTGCAAAGACGAAGCCGGGCGGCCTGTTGCAATGGGCCATCGAAACAAGACAGGACGGTGCGTTGCTCGTGAATGGCACGATGCTGGGTTCGCCGGATCCCAAGCCTTGACCACTGTCTCGAACAATCTCGGCGACTCCAAGAGCCTGATCACCCATCCGGCGACCACCACGCACAAGAACCTCACCGACGAGGCGCGCGCCGAACTCGGCATCGACGACGGCACGCTGCGCCTGTCGGTCGGCCTCGAGGACGCCGACGACCTGCTCAACGACATCGGCGACGCGCTGAAGGCCGCCCGCTGAGATTTCCGGCGGCCCCAGGCGGGCAAGCAGTTAGACAAAAGAGGGGCGCTCCGGTCGACCGGGGCGCCCTTCTTCTTCGTTGCAGTCAGGGCAGCTTGGTCTCGTAGACGTAGAGCTTGGTCTCGTTGTCCTCGGGCGCCGCGGTCAGGCGAATGCCGGTTTCGGTCTTCTCGACCAGCACCGGATTGCCGGTGATCGACTTGCCCTTCTCGGTCCAGATCTGCACGGGCACCTGGAACACGGGGCGGCCTTCCTTGAGGTCGATCACATCGATGCCGCCGAGGCGGAACAGCTGTCCATCCGGGCCCGGGCGGTATTCGGTCAGGCCGGTGCAGACCGCCTGGCCAGGCTTCGCCAGCCCGCAATCCTGATAGTCGATATAGTGCGAGGGATTGAGCGTGCGGGTCTTCTCGGGGTCGAGCGCCGCGTCCGGCACAGTGAGGTCCTCTGTCACCTTCCAGGTGTAGAACCGGCGCGAACCCCAGCTTACGGCATGCAGCGTGCTCTGCTCGGCATCGTAGACGACGCCGCCGATGTGGTCGGGGAAGCGGAAGACCTCCGTGGCCTCGAGCGTCTCCGGATCGACGCGGTAGACGATCGACTTGCTGTTCGGGCGATATTCGGCGACCGGCACCCACAGCCAGCGGCCGTCGTAGTCGATGCCGCCGGGATGGTAGATGGCCCCCTCGCCGAGCTTCACCTCTGCGACGAGCTTGCCGTCGGCGTCGAGCTTGAACAGGTGCCCGGCGCCCTTGCCCTCGTCGCGGTCCATGCCGTTCTGCGGCGTCTCGTATTTCTTGGTGCGCTCGATGATCTCGACCGACGACATGAACAGGGAGCCGCCGACGCGCGCGAAGCCTTGCGGATGGAAGGTGTCGAAACCGAGCAACGAGGACTTGACCAGCGTCCACTCCGTGCCCCTGGTCAGCTTGCCGATGCTGTCCGCCAGGTCGTCGGCGCGGGCGGCAGTGCCGGCCAGGCAGACGGATGCGAGGAGGAGTGTGAAGAGACGTTTCATTGCAGTGATTCCTTGTCGTTGGACGACGCGGAAACTCACGCTCGCGCATGACGCGCGGGTGACACATGGGTGTCGGTTATGCGAAACCCCCGCCATGTGCCGATCACATTCGGCGTGAACAAGTCGATCAGTTGTTGACCGCCCGCGGCAAGGGGCGGACCCTAGCGTGAAGGTCATGGAGCGCAGCATGTATCGCGCGGTCACCCGCAACATCGCCGTCGAGGTCGAGCCGTTCTACCTCGAGGAGCGATCCGACCCTTCCGAGAACCACTACGTCTGGGGTTATCGCGTCACCATCGAAAACAATTCCGACGAGTTCGTGCAGCTCTTGTCGCGCTACTGGCACATCACCGACGCGGCCGGCAAGATCGAGGAAGTGCGCGGCCCGGGCGTCGTCGGCGACCAGCCCGAGCTCAACCCTGGCGACAGCTATCAATACACGTCCGGCTGCCCGCTCTCGACGCCGTCGGGCATCATGGTCGGGCGCTACACCATGCGCAACGAGGCGGGCGAGCTGTTCGACATAGCGATTCCCGCCTTCTCACTCGACCTGCCCAATGTGCGGCACCGGCTGAACTGAGCTATCCGGCTGCGGCGAACTCGCCCGGATCGAACTCGTAGGCCTTCGAGCAGAACTCGCAGTTGACGTGAATCCGGCCGCCTTCGACGCTGTCCTTGATCTCTTCGGCCGAGAAGCCCTGCAGGATGCCGCGGATCTTGTGATCCGAGCACGAGCAGTCGTCGGCGACATGCACGCCCTCATAGACGCGCACGCCGTGCTCGTGGAACAGCCGGTAGAGCAGCCTTTCGGCGCCCACGGTCGGATCGATCAGTTCGGTCGGCTCGATGGTCGCGACCAGCGCCAGCAGCTCCTGCCAGGCATTATCCTCGGGCTCGGCCGCGATATCGCGCTCGTCGCCGTCGCCGCCATGGATGTCCTGCACCCGCCGGCGCTCGGGCGAGTCCGGCAGGAACTGGGCCAAGAGCCCTCCGGCGCGCCAGTGCTCGCCGCCGCCCTCGCCCGGAAGCACCAGCTTGGCAACAGACAGGCGCAGGTCGGTCGGGATCTGCTCCGACTGGCGGAAATAGGTGCGCGCCGCCTCTTCGAGCGAAATGCCGTTGAGCTCGACGATGCCCTGGTAGCGCTGGGTGTGCGCACCCTGGTCGATGGTCAGCGCCAGCACGCCGGTGCCCAAAAGGTCCTCGGGCGCGGTCATGCCGGCCTTGATCGCCGCCTCGATGCGGTCGGCGTCGAAGCGGGCATAGGCGCGCAGCGAATGCGGCGTCGTGAAGTCGGCCACCAGCATGTCCACCGGCCCGTCGGTGCGGGTCTGCAGGATGAACTTGCCCTCGAACTTGAGCGACGTGCCGAGCAGCACCGTGACCACGCAGGCCTCGGCGAGCAGCCTGGCCACGGGCTCGGGATAGTCATGGCGGTCGAGAATCTGGTCGAGCAAGGGCCCGAGCTGCACTGTGCGGCCGCGCACGTCGAGCGGCTCCACCGCGAAAGGAACGACATGGTCGTCGCCGGCGAACCCGAACTCGCCGAGCCTGCGTTCGGTCTCAGTCACTGGATATGTTTCCCATACAATGAATTCTGCGAGCCGTCGGCCAGCCGGCGGTCGCAGAACAAGGCATCAATAGATTGTGTTGATCCCGCCCCAGATAGGGTTGCGGGATCGGCCATTCAAGCGCCGAGGCACCAGGCCAGCACGGCCTTCTGCGCATGCAGCCGGTTCTCGGCCTCATCGAACACCACCGAATTGGGCCCGTCGATCACCTCGTCGGTGACTTCCTCGCCGCGATGCGCCGGCAGGCAGTGCATGAACAGCGCGTCCGGCTTGGCATGCTTCATCAGCTCGGCATTGACCTGATAGGGCAGGAAGACGTTGTGGCCGCGGGCGCGGTGCTCCTGGCCCATCGACACCCAGCAATCGGTGACCACAGCGTCGACGCCGCTGACGGCTGCCTCCGCATCGCGCGTCATCATCACCTTGCCGCCATTGGCGTGGGCCCAGTCGACGTACTTCTGCTCAGGCTCGCTGCCTTCCGGCACGGCCATGTTGACGTTGAAGCGGAAGCGCGCAGAGGCCTCGAGCAGCGAATGCAGCACGTTATTGCCGTCGCCGGTCCAGGCAAAGGTCTTGCCGGCAACCGGGCCGCGATGCTCCTCGAAGGTGAGGATGTCGGCCATCAGCTGGCACGGATGGGTGTCGTCGGTAAGGCCGTTGATGACCGGGACCGTGGCGTTCTCGGTCAGCTCGAGCAGCCGGTCATGTTCAGTCGTGCGGATCATGATCGCGTCGACATAGCGCGACAGCACCTTGGCGGTGTCGGCGATCGACTCCGAACGGCCGAGCTGCATCTCGGTACCGGTCAGCATGATCGTCTCGCCGCCGAGCTGGCGCATGCCGACGTCGAACGAGATGCGCGTGCGCGTCGACGGCTTGTCGAAGATCATCGCCAGCACCTTGCCCTCGAGGGGCTTGGATCGTTCGCCAGCTTTCAGGCGCGCCTTGCGCGCCGCCGCATCGTCCAGAATCCCGCGAAGGTCGCTCCCGGACAGGGCCGAGAGGTCGGTGAAGTGACGAATTGCGCTGGTCATAAGTCGTCCTTGGTTTATCCGCCGTTGGCGGCGGCCTTGGAGAGGCCGGCGGCGCCGGCGTGGATGCGCTTCAGCGCTTCCTGGATGTCCGCGTCGGTGGTCGTGAGCGGCGGCAGCAGACGGATCACATTGTCGCCCGCAGGCACTGCAAGCAGCTTCTGGTCGCGCAGCGCCATGTTCACCTTGGTGTTGGGCATGGTGCATTTGACGCCCAGCATGAGGCCGGTGCCGCGGATCTCCGAAATCACCTCGGGAAATTCGTCGGCGATGGCTGCGAGCCCCTGCTTCAGGAGCAGCGCCTTGCGGCTGACCTCGTCGAGGAAGCCTTCGTCGAGTACGACGTCGAGCACGGCGTTGCCGACCGCCATGGCGAGCGGGTTGCCGCCGAAAGTGGTGCCGTGCACGCCGGGCGTCATGGCGCTCGCCGCCGCTTCGGTGGCAAGACAGGCGCCTACGGGGAAACCGCCGCCGATGCCCTTGGCGATCGCCATCAGGTCCGGCGAAACGCCCGACCACTCATAGGCGTAGAGCTTGCCGGTCCGGCCGATGCCGCATTGCACTTCGTCGAAGATCAAAAGCAGGCCGTGCTTGTCGCACAGCTGGCGCAGGCGCTTGAGCGAGGCCGTCGGGAACGGGCGGATGCCGCCCTCGCCCTGTACCGGCTCGAGCAGGATCGCCGCCGTCTCCGGTCCGATCAGCTTCTCGGCCGCGTCGATGTCGTCGAAGGCTACCTGGTCGAAGCCATCGACCTTCGGGCCGAAGCCTTCGAGATATTTCGCCTGGCCGCCGGCGGCGATGGTCGCCAGCGTGCGCCCGTGGAACGCACCCTCGAAGGTAATGACGCGGTAGCGCTCCGGATGGCCGTTCTTGTAGTGGTAGCGGCGCGCCGTCTTGATCGCGCATTCCAGCGCTTCCGCGCCTGAATTGGTGAAGAAGACGCGATCGGCGAAGGAGTGCTCGGCAAGCCGCTCGCCGAGCCGGCTCTGGCCGGGGATCTCGTAGAGGTTCGAGACGTGCCACAGCTTGGCGGCCTGCTCGGTCAGCGCCTGGACGAGATGCGGATGGCCGTGGCCCAGCGAATTGACGGCAATGCCGCCGGCGAAATCGAGATATCGCTCGCCGTTCTCGGCCACCAGCCAAGACCCCTCGCCTCGCTCGAAAGCCAGGGGTGCACGAGCAAAGGTCTCGTAAAGCGCCGATCCGCTCATTATATGCATCTCCGGAACCGGAAAATCAAAAAGCCGCCTCAAGCGGCGGCCCCGCGGGTATATCAGGTTTTTCGGTCATGAAGTCAACGAAAACGTCGTGCAGGACCAAGCGACGTGCCCTTGCTGGCTGCGCCCCACGGCAAGGTTGAGGCAAGTTGGGGAAAACCGAAAAAACAGAATCACTGTTGCCGGTCGGACTCTTGTCACCGAGTCAGCGCATCGGTAATTGTAGTTGAGAAATAACTAGATTTCGTGCGGCGGACATAATCACCGAATAGATGTGGTGCCCACCCGGCCCCCGGGGTGGTGACGGATTCCGAATTCTGCGCGCTAAATCAGGAGCACGGTCTCATGAACTGGACTGACGAGCGGGTCGAACTTCTCAGGAAATTGTGGTCGGAGGGTCTGAGCGCAAGCCAGATCGCGGCGCAACTGGGCGGTGTCAGCCGCAATGCCGTCATCGGCAAGGTCCATCGCCTGAAGCTTTCCAGCCGTGGCCGCGCCACGGCCGCGCCGGCGCGCCAGAAGAAGGCGACCACGACGGCCCCGAGCGCGACCAAGTCGGTCCAGCGCACGGTGACGACGACGCGCACCGTGACCGCCACCATCGGCGCCACCGCGCTGCAGGCCCAGTTCGACGTGGAGCCGGTCGCCCGCCACTACATCCGCCCGGTCGAGAACGTCGTCGTGCCGATCTCGCGGCGCCTGCAACTGATCCAGCTCAGCGAGCGCACCTGCAAGTGGCCCAATGGCGATCCGCTGAGCGAGGACTTCAACTTCTGCGGCAACGATGTCGGCGACAGCGGCCCCTATTGCGGCTACCATTCGAAGGTCGCCTTCCAGCCCGCCTCCGAGCGCCGCAAGGCGCGCTGAGCGAATAGCGAATAGCGAATAGCGAATAGCGAATAGCGAATAGCACAGATCGAAGGGCTTCGGAGCGTCAAGCGTTCCGGAGCCCTTTCCCTACTCACTATTGCCTACTCGCTCCCGTCACAGCCACCCGTTCTTCCTGAACCGCCAGTAGAGCACCGAGCAAACCGTGGCGATGATGGCGAGGACCGTCGGATAGCCATAGGCATATCTCAGTTCAGGCATGTCGTCGAAGTTCATGCCGTAGATGCCGGCGAGCGCCGTCGGCACGGCCAGGATCGCCGCCCATGCGGCCAGCTTCTTGGCGATCGCCGTCTCCTGGCTCTGGCCGACGAGCACGCTTGCCTCGAAGGCGAAGGCGAGCACCTCGCGCAGCGTGTCAACCTTTTCGAGAACCGTTCGGATATGGTCGCTCACGTCGCGGAACATCGGATGCATGGCCGGCCGCAGTTGCGGCAGGTCGGCCGTCGTCAGCCTCCGGCAGACCTCGACCAGCGGCCCGGCCGCGTTGCGCAAGCGCAGCAGGTCGCGCCGCAGCATGTAGAGCCGCTCGATATCCTTCGAGGTCATCGGCCGCGCCAGCACGCCGTCCTCGATGGCGTCGACCTCCTCCTCGATCTGCTCGAGCACTGGCATGTAGTTGTCGACGATGAAGTCGAGGATGGCGTAGAGGATGAAATCCTCGCCCTTGGCCAGCGCGCTCGGGCAGGATTCCCAATGCTGGCGGACCGCCGCGTAGGACGTCGAGACGCCGTGCCGCACGCTGACGATGTAGCCCTTGCCGACGAACATGTGGGTCTCGCCGAAGTCCACCCTGCCCTGCACGAGCTGCGCGGTGCGCGCGACGATGAAGAGCGCGTCGCCATATTGTTCGATCTTGGGGCGCTGGTGCGGATGCTCGGCATCCTCGATCGCCAGATCGTGGAGGTTGAATTGCTTCTGCACCCTCAGGAGCAGTTCGCGGCTCGGCTCCAGGAGCCCGATCCACACCACGTGGCCGTCCTTGGCGGCCCAGTCTCCGGCTTCCTCGATGGCGATGTCGGCCAGCCTGCGCCCGCCGAGATAGACGCTCGAAGCGACGACGCCCGGCTCCGGGTCCTGGTCGAACTTCCTGGCTAGCTCGGTCATGGCTGCACCTGGACAATGATGTGCCTGCGCGATCAGGCGTTCAGTCTAGCCCCTCGCCGCATGCCATAGAAGTGCCTTGCGCCGAAGCTCAGGGCTTGGCCTCGGCGGCTAGCGTGACGCGATGGCTCGCGTCCTCCTTCGGCCGCTCGGGCGGCATCTGCTCGCCGGTGACGATGTAGTAGATGGTCTCGGCGATGTTGGTGGCGTGGTCGCCGATGCGCTCGATGTTCTTGGCCACGAACAGCAGATGCGTGCACGGCGTGATGTTGCGCGGATCCTCCATCATGTAGGTCAGGAGTTCGCGGAACAGCGAGGTGTACATGGCGTCGATCTGCTCGTCGCGGTCGCGCACGAAGCCGATCTTCTCGACCGAGCGCGAAGCGTAGACGTCGAGCACTTCCTTGAGCTGCGTCAGCGCCAGTTCGGCCAGCGCCTCGAGGCCGCGGAAGAGGCTGGTGGGCTGCCGCCCCTCGGCCACCACCGAGACGCGCTTGGCGATGTTCTTGCCGAGGTCGCCGACACGCTCGAGGTCGGCCGAGATGCGGATCGCCCCGATGATCTCGCGCAGGTCGGTCGCCATCGGCTGGCGGCGGGCGATGATCAGGATCGCCTTGTCGTCGATCTCGCGCTCGGCCTCGTCCAGCAGCGCGTCGTCCTGGATCACCCTTTGCCCGAGTTCCGGATCGCCGTTGACGAGTGCTGCGACCGCGCGGTCGACCATACGCTCGGCCTGGCCGCCCATGGCCGCGATCTTGCGGGCGAGGAACTTCAGCTCCTCGTCATAGGCGCTGACGATGTGAACGGACTGCATTTGCGACACGGGCCTTCCTGCTTGGCGGATGATTCATGCTTCTAAATCCGCAAGCCTAAGCTAGCCTGATGACAGAAAAAAGAAATGCTTGGCGTCGGCAAACCTTTTGCCGGCTCAGCGCGCCGGCAGCGACACGGTGAAGGCCGATCCCTTGCCGAGTTCCGACCTGATGGTCAGCCGGCCGTTGTGCCGGCTCAATATGTGCTTGACGATCGAAAGGCCCAGCCCGGTGCCCTTCTGGGCACGGCTGGTCTCGACGTCGACGCGATAGAAGCGCTCGGTCACGCGCGGGATGTGCTCGGCCGGGATGCCGGGGCCGAAGTCGCGCACCGTGACTTCCAGCTCCGGTTCGCCGGCCTCGCTGACACGCCGCATCGACACCTCCACGCGTCCGCCCGACTGGCCGTACTTGCAGGCGTTCTCGAGCAGGTTCTGGAACACCTGGAACAGTTCGTCGCGATCGCCGTGGACCTCCAGCGCGCCCTCGGCGAAATCGCGCTCCACCACCACGCCGGTCTCGGCAGCGAGCGGCGCCAGCGAGGCGATCACCGCCTCGACGGTCTGGCGCAGGTCGACCTTCACGCCGGGCTTGAGATAAGGCTTCATCTCCAGCCGCGACAGGGACAGCAGGTCGTCGATCAGCCTGGCCATGCGTCCGGTCTGGTTCTGCATGATCTGCAGGAACTGGTCGCGCGCATTGGCATCGTTGCGGGCCGGTCCGCGCAGCGTCTCGACGAAGCCGGCGATCGAGGCCAGCGGCGTGCGCAACTCGTGGCTGGCATTGGCGATGAAGTCGGCACGCATGCGGTCGATGCGGCGCGACTCGCTCTGGTCCTTGAAGGCAAGCACGAACAGGCCGGTGCCGCGCCCGACCGCCGATGCGGTGACGCGGAAGACCCGCTCGAAAGGCACCCTTTCGACATATTCAGCCGTCAGCGAGCCATTGCGGCCGTCGAGCACGCCCTCGATCAGGGCCTGCATTTCCGGTGCACGAAACTTCAGCAGCAACGGCAGGTCGGGCTTGATGGCGCCGAAGGCCGTCTCGGCGGCCTCGTTGGCGTGCACCACGGCGCTGCCGCGATCGAAGATGATCAGCGGGTCGGCAACGGCCGCAGCCAGCTTTTCGCCCGACAGCCGGTCGAGCGGCGAGCGCTCTGCCCGCGCCGCCACCTCGGCCAGGCGCCGCCCGGCATTGGTGCGGGGCGCGACCATCGCAAACAGGAAGAGCAGGACGACGGCAAGTACGGTGACCCAGGCGGAGGCGGCGCCGTAAAAATGCACTGCAAGCACGGCGACGGCGGCCGCGGCGAGCATCCACCGGTTCTGGTAGAGGCGCCCGGCTGTGAGGCGCACCGTCCGCTTCGCTCGTGTCTGGGTGCCGGTATCCGCCATCTCTGCCCATCGCGATGCACGGCCCGAGGCATCCAACATGCCTCTGGACCGCGATTGTGCCACCCAATAGCATGGTTCGCAGAGCTGGAAAGGTACCGTGGCCATGAAAAAAGACAAGGAAAGCAAGAAGAATGCTCCCGCCGAGGCCGTCGGCGCGCCCCCTGCCGCCGAGGCCGGCCCGGTCAGGCTGAAGGTCGGCAAGGAGGAGCGCAGCTTCGACATCAACGACCCGAAACTGCCCGACTGGATCGACAAGAAGGCGCTGAAGTCGGGCAACTATCCCTACGACGACAAGCTGCCCGAGAAGGAATACGAAGAGACGCAGGAACAGCTCCAGATCGAGCTGGTGAAGTGCCAGGCCTGGATGCAGGCGACCGGCAAGCGGGTGCTGGCATTGTTCGAGGGCCGCGACGCCGCCGGCAAGGGCGGCACCATCTTTGCGATCAGGCAGTACATGAACCCGCGCACCGCGCGCAACGTGGCGCTCACCAAGCCGACCGAGACCGAGCGCGGCCAATGGTACTTCCAGCGCTACGTCGCCCAGTTCCCGACCGCCGGCGAGTTCGTCACCTTCGACCGCTCCTGGTACAACCGCGCCGGCGTCGAGCCGGTCATGGGCTTCTGCACGCCCGAGCAGCACCGGCAGTTCCTCGACGAAGCCCCGCATTTCGAGGAGATGATCGTCAACGAGGGCATCTACCTGTTCAAGTTCTGGCTCGACATCAGCCAGGAGATGCAGCTCAAGCGTTTCCACGACCGCCGCCACAGCCCGCTGAAGAACTGGAAGTTCTCGCCGATGGACGTTGCCGGCATGACCAAGTGGGACGACTACACCAAGGCCATCGAGCTGATGGTGGAGAAGACGCACACGGCGCGCGCGCCCTGGATCGTGGTGCAGGCCAACGACAAGCGGCGGGCGCGGATCGCCGTCATCCGCCACGTGCTGCGCGCCCTCAACTATCCGGGCCGCGACCTCGATGCCATCGGCCGTCCCGACGGCAAGGTCATCCACGAAGGCATGAAGTTCCTGAACGACTGATCCGCGCTCAGAATACGCGCGCCCTGCGGTGCGGCGTCTTGGCCCAATGGTGCGGACGCCGCCACAGTTCGAACAGCGCGCACCAGGCTGCCCACGAGAGCATCGTCCAGTATACCGGCGTGAACAGGCACAGCTTCCAGAAATCATGCCGGTCCTGCGGCTTCAGCACGATCCAGCCCAGGAGCAGGAAGGAGCCGTAGCCCAGGAGCATGCTGAAGACGTCGAAGGCCACCAGGTAGGACTGCCAGAGCTCCGTCTGCAGGTCGAACGCCACCTGCACGCCGAGGCCGACCAGGAGCAGGATCAGCAACAGGTGCAGCAGCGACGACAGCACCATGCCGGCGAACAGGATTTGCGCCACCAGGAACGACAGCACGGGCAATTGCCGTGCCAGCAGAGCCGGCTCGCGCATGTGCACCAGCCAGGTCATGATCCAGCCCTTGAGCCAGCGCACGCGCTGGCGATGCCAGGAGCGGAAATCCTCGGGTCCGTCCTCCCGGGTCGGCCGCGACAGCGTCTCGCAGCGATAGCCGCGGCGCGCCAGCCTGAGGCCGAGATCGGCGTCCTCGGTGACATTGTAGGGGTCCCAGCCGCCGACCTCTTCGAGCACCTCGCGGCGAAAGTGGTTCGACGTCCCGCCCAGCGGCAGCATCAGCTCGTTGTGCGCGAGGAAGGGCAGGAGCCCGCGGAACAGGGCCGCATATTCGAAACCGAACATGTTGGCGATCAGCCCGGCGCGGCGGTTGGCGATCTCGAGCGGCGCCTGCAGGCAGGCGAGATCGCGTCCCGAAGCGTGGAAGCGCTGCCAGGCTTCCACCAGTTGCATGGAATCGGGCCGGTCCTCGGCGTCGTACAGGACCACCAGTTCGCCGCGCGTCAGCGGCAGCGCGTAGGCCAATGCCTTGGGCTTGGTGCGCGGCAGCGACGGCGGCACCAGCACAAGCTCCACATTTCGGCTGAGCGGATGCGTCTGGATGGCGGCGATGGTCTCGAGGTCATCCCCCTCGCAGACCAGCTTGATCTCCAGCTTGGTTCGCGGCCAATGCAGCCGGCTCAGCCCGACGAGCAGGTCGGGCACCACCTCCGCCTCCTGGTAGAGCGCAACGATCACCGAATAGACGGGCAGGTCCGGCGACAGGAGCATCGAAATCCGCGGCTGTCGCGTCGGTGGCCGCGAAATCGCCGCCGCCGTGCGCAGGGCGGCGCAGGCGATGAAGAACGTCACCAGGAACAGGTGCAGGCCAAACAGCATCAATGTCGGCACGGTCGCCATGGCGACGGGCAGAAATCCCGTCAGCATGCCGAGCGCGTAACCCTGCCACGGCCACATCACGTGGCGCGCCGAATGCTCCGGCTGCTGTTCGTACAGGGCGTCGCGTGCCCTCCGGGTCAGGCTGCGATGGAAGCGCGCCAGCAGCGCCTTGCGCAGCGCCGAGGGCGTGACGATGCTCACGCGATGCCTGATGTCCTGCCCGCAGCGCCGGCGCAGGCTGTCCCAGTTGGCCTGGGAGGGGGCGATGAGCTTGCACAGCCGGCCTTCCCCGTCGAGATAGCCCGCGGCCATGATGCGGTCGCTGCGGCCGAGCATCTCCATGCATGCTCCCTCGTCGAGGAACAGCCGTTCGGGATCGATGGATCCAGCATATTGCAGGCCGATCGCACGCGCCATTGCGGCGAAATAGGCCGGTTCCGACACCTGGCCCGACGCCAGCACCTCTGCCTGGAAACTGGTGCCATGAAAACGCGCCTGCGCCGCCAGCCGCGCGCACTCGCCCGGCGACACGCCGAGGTCGCCGAGCACCGCATGCATATCCTCCAGGCTGGCTGGAATCGGAAAGGATGGATCGACTGCGCTTCGGGCGCTTTCGCCCGGCAGGGTGCCATCAGCGGCAGGCTTGCGCGCAAAAAAAGAGGCGCGGATGGTTGCTCGACTTGCGTCCGCGGCAACCATCACGCACCCGCGGCCTGCGAGCCGCAAATTTGGATACTACAACGATAGTCGGACCAAACCGCACCGATCGCAGCACACGATCTGTACGCCCCCGCACATCCTCCCCACGGCGACTGGTCCAGTGCCACTGCAACATCCCCCAATGCTGCAAGCCCTGCCGCTATCTATGCATATCGCCGGGCGCTGTTCCATGCCCCGAACGGGTGAGTTAACAGGCGGAACATATATCATGCTATATGTTCAGCGGCATCACTGCATCAACTCACATAAAGTTGCATCGTGGCGTCGCAGGGGGCTTTGCCTGGCCCCGGCAGCGGCGCTAATGCTTGCTCACAGGATGGGGAATTGGCCGGAGTATTCATGAAATTCGCACCGCTGATGCTTGCGACGGCCATGTCGTTGACGGCTCTCGCCGCGCCGGCTGCCGCGGAACCGCAGGTGCCGGTCCTGTGGGACCAGAAGGAGAGGCTGCCGAAGCCGGATCTTTCGGCGATGCCGCGGCTGCGCTTCCTGACGACGACCGACTTCCCGCCCTTCAACTTCATCGACAAGAACGGCCGCCTGTCGGGCTTCCATGTCGATCTGGCCCGCGCCATCTGCGCCGAACTGGGCATTCCTGAAAAATGCCAGATCCAGGCGCTGCCCTGGGCGGAGCTCGACGGGGCACTCAAGGCTGGCGAAGGCGAGGCGCTCATCGCCGGCGTGCCGGCCACCGCCGACAACCGCGAGCAATACGCCTTCTCGCGCCCCTATCTGCAGTTTCCAGCGCGCTTCATCATGAAGAAGCCACAGGCCGTCGCCGAGCCGCTCGTCGACAAGCTCGCCGGCAAGCGCGTCGGCGTCATTGCCGGCTCGGCGCATGAGCGGGTGCTGCGTGACTATTTCCCCCGGGTCCAGACCGTCACCTTCTCCAAGCCGGAATGGCTCTTCGGCGACCTCAAGGCCGACAAGCTCGACGCCGTCTTCGGCGACGGCATGCGCCTGTCGTTCTGGCTGGCGGGCACCGAGGCCGAAGGCTGCTGCCGCTTTGCCGGCGGGCCCTATCTCGCGCCCGAATATCTCGGCACCGGGCTCGCTATCGCGGCAAAGCCCGATGACCAGCGACTGGCCGAGGCCTTCGACTATGCACTGCACGAGATTTCGGCGAAGGGCACCTTCGCCGAACTCTATCTTCGCTACTTCCCGGTAAGCTTCTACTAGGTGAGCGTGCGGTGGCGGGCCTTGGTCGCCCGCTCGATCGCGGCGACCGTCAGCGCATCGACGCTCAGATGCTTGCGCAGCAGCTGCAGCACGCGCAGTTCCTCCATCCGCATTTCGAGGTCGACCGAGGCCACCTCGAAGGCTGCGGCGTAGGCAGTCTCGTGCAGGCGCTCGGGGATGACCCGCCTAGCCGTGTCGAGGACATCATCAAGACCGTTGTCGGCATGCAGCATCAGCTGGCAGTCCTGGGCCACCGCAATCAGGCGCTTGGCGTCGAAGTCGATGAAGACCGGCCAGGTCCTGACCACCTCGCCGATCCGCGCCAGCTCGATGTCGGTCATGTCGCGGTCGGAAGCGGAGGTGATGACCATCAGGTAGATCAGCGCCTCGTGGGCGGTCGGCAGGGGCATGGAATACTCCAGAGGTTGAATGTCCGCAGAACTTAGGAATGCGCCGGCCCCGCCGCAATGAAAAACGGGCGGAATCGTTGACGCCCGCGGCATGCGCGCATAGAGCATGGCCGTCTTCGGCGGAAATTCCGCCAACAATCAAAGGGCTCTCGACATGACGAGATCAAACGCAATCGATCTCAACCCCGAACTCCTGGCGGCAGCGGCCGAAAGCAAAGCCTGGCCGTTCGAGGAAGCCAAGAAGATCGTCGAGCGCTACAAGAAAACGGGCCTGCCCGAAACGGTGCTGTTCGAGACCGGCTACGGCCCGTCCGGCCTGCCGCATATCGGCACCTTCGGCGAGGTGGCGCGCACCACGATGGTGCGCCACGCCTTCCACGTGCTGACCGAGGGCAAGGTCAAGACCAGGCTGCTGTGCTTCTCCGACGACATGGACGGCATGCGCAAGATCCCGGACAACGTGCCGGATCGCGCCGCGCTCGAGCCCTATCTGCATATGCCGCTGACCGCCGTGCCGAACCCGTTCGGCGGCGACTACGAGAGCTTCGGCCACCACAACAACGCGATGCTGCGCCGCTTCCTCGACACCTTCGGCTTCGATTACGACTTCGCCAGCGCCACCGACTACTACAAGTCGGGCAAGTTCGACGCGATGCTGCTCAAGGCGGCGGAGAAGTACGACGACATCATGAAGGTGATGCTGCCGACGCTGGGCGAGGAGCGCCAGGCCACCTACAGCCCGTTCCTGCCGATCTCGCCCAAGAGCGGCCGCGTGCTCTACGTGCCGATGAAGAACGTCGACGCCAAGGCCGGCACCATCACCTTCGACGACGAGGACGGCACCGAAACAACGCTTCCGGTCACCGGCGGCAAGGTCAAGCTGCAGTGGAAGCCCGATTTCGGCATGCGCTGGGCCGCCCTCGACGTCGATTTCGAGATGTTCGGCAAGGACCACCAGACCAACGCGGCGATCTACGACCGCATCTGCGTCATCCTCGGCGGCCGCGCCCCCGAACACTTCGTCTACGAGCTGTTCCTCGACGAGAACGGCCAGAAGATCTCGAAGTCCAAGGGCAACGGGCTGACCATCGACGAGTGGCTGACGTATGCGCCGACCGAGAGCCTCGGCCTCTACATGTTCCAGCGCCCGCGCCAGGCCAAGAAGCTCTATTTCGACGTCATCCCGAAGGCGGTCGACGAATATTACAGCTTCCTCGCCGCCTATCCGCGCCAGGCCTGGAAGGAGCGCCTCGGCAACCCTGTCTGGCACATGCACGACGGCAACCCGCCGGCCATCGACCTGCCGGTGCCGTTCTCGCTGCTGCTCAACCTCGTCAGCGCCTCCAACGCGCATGACAAGAGCGTCTTGTGGGGCTTCATCTCGCGCCACGCGCCCGGCGTGACGCCCGCGACGCATCCCGAGCTCGACAAGCTGACCGGCTACGCCATCCGCTACTTCGACGACTTCGTGAAGCCGACGAAGGTGTTCCGCGCCCCCGACGAGGTCGAACGCGAGGCACTTGCCGCCCTCGAGCAGGCGCTCGCCGCACTGCCCGCCGGCTCGGACGGCGAAGCGATCCAGAACGCCTCGCTCAACGTCGCCCGCAAGATCGAGCGCTACCAGGACCACACCAAACAGAGCCCAGAAGGCGGCCCCGGCGTGTCCGGCGCCTTCTTCCAGATGATCTACCAGGTGCTGATCGGCCAGGAGCGCGGCCCGCGCTTCGGCTCCTTCGCCGCCCTCTACGGCATCGTCGAGACCCGCGAACTGATCACCAAGGCGCTGGAAGGCAAGCTCGCGGCCTAAGCCGCGCGATACGTCCTCCGAAGCTCCCCCTTCTCCCTGCCCTGTGCGGGGAGAAGGTGACGCCTTGTGGAGCGGGCGCAGAAGGGTGCGTCTCAGTAGCCCTCACGGTGAGCCCTCAGTAGCCCTTGCATTAGCGGTCTGTGTGAAGGTGGTTCATCCTGAGGAGCGAGCCTCGAAGGAGGCACCGCCATGAAGGCGCTGGTCAATCCGTAGAGCCGGCGGTGTCCGGCGGCGGGCCGAAGATACCCTTTTTGTCCGCCTCGGCCTTCCTGCCGGCATCCTCGTAGAGGCCGCCGGCCTCGGCCCTGGCCCAGCCGTTGGCGACCAGCCATTCGCCGACATCCATCTTGCCGATCCGGCATTTCGCCACGGCCTCGCCGCCTGTCTTCTCCGGCGGCACGTCGCAGACCACGGCGCGGCCGCGCAGAAAACCGCGGAAGGCGGTGCGGGCGCGAGCGCCGCAATTCCATTCCTGGCCGTCGGCGGTGCAGCTCGCGCCCTCCTCCAGCGGAACGACTCCGGCGATCGTCACCCCGAGGCCCATGGCCTCGATCCGCCCGGCAGCACTCGCCACCGGCCGGAACAGTGTTGCGCCATCCCATTCGTCGTTCATCTTCGGCTTCGGCGGCAATGCCAGGCTGAGTTCGCTCAGCGGCGCGCGCGGCGCCTCGCGGGTGAGCCCACCCGCCTCGGAGGCAGGCGGCGCGAATTCCCCTTGCGCCACCGGCCGCGCCGGTTCCGGCGCGGGATCGAGCGCGCCGTTTGCCGCATCCGACGCTGTCCCCGTCGGCTCGACCGCGGCGGTGCTGCCCACGTCGAAGTCTTCGGGCAGGTCGGCAGGCAGGTCGCTCTCGTCGATTACGTCGACGGACGGCGCTTCGAGGGCCGCGAGGCGCTGGCCGCCCGCGGAGACGATGGCCACTGCGAGACCGAAGCCCAGTGCGGCGAAGGCGAGTGCTGCTGGTTTCATGCGATGCTACTGGCTTGCCCAGACGATGCGGGCCACCCACTCCACCTCGCCCGTCACGAAGCGCCGGTTGGGATGCTCCGGATTGAGCGATATCAGTTCGATGATGCCCTGCGCCTGCCGTTCGAGCACCTTGGCCATGACCTCGCCGGAGGTGGTCTTGACCACGACGCGGTCGCCCTTGCGCACGGCCGCACCCGGCTCGACGATCAAGACGTCGCCGTCACGATAGAGCGGCAGCATGGAATCGCCCTGCACCTGCAGGGCATAGGAGCTGTCGGAGGTGCGTGCCGGAAGCTCGACCAGGTCCCACCCCTGCCCGGCCGGAAATCCGGCATCGTCGAAGAACCCGCCGGCGCCCGCCTGCGCAAAGCCGAGCAGCGGCACGCCGGCCGTCCTCTGCCGGGCCTTCGCCTTGCCCGCCGCCCTCGACGGCTCGACAAACCCCAGGAACTCCTCCAGCGAGGAGTTGGTGGCCTCGATGATCTTGGCAAGCGACTCGGTCGAAGGCCAGCGCGGCCGGCCGTCCACGGACTGGCGCTTGGATTTGTTGAATGCAGTCGAGTCGAGCCCGGCCTTCTTGGCCAGGCCCGATGCCGAAAGCGAATAGCGCTCGGCAAGAGCGTCGATCGCGGCCCAGACACGTTCGTGCGAGAGCATGGCGCTCCCCTTGAGAACAGGAAAAAATACCTTTCGGCATTTAACCACGCGGGCCGGGAATGTCCAGATGCGTCTGGCCGGCGCCATCGGTTGCGCCGGCCAGACCGCGTTCATTTGGCGTGTGGGCGCTACATCTTCTGCAGCGCAGCCTGGAGCCCGGTGCGCAGGTCGTCGGCCGTCATCACCGGCGTCATTTCGATCGCCGCGTCGAACGCCATGAAGAACGGCTCGCAAATGGCCGGCATGGCGCTCATGTCCTGCACGTCGATGAAGATCAGGCCGGTGCGAAGGCCGTTCTGGACGGTGAAATAGGCTGCTTCCGGCTTCAGCTCGGCAAGCGCCTTTTCCACGACTGAAGGCAGGGTGCCGTCCTTGATCGCACGGTTGCCCGGGGCGGCCGGGACCGAAACTTTCAGCATCATGCGCATGGCAATATCCTCCCAGCAAACGCCATATTTTAGCGTTTCCTGATATTACCATCCGCCCCGAGCGGCAGACAGCCGTCAGCGCTCCGATTTCGCCAGGGAGCGCAGCCCCTTGTGCGAGGCGATGAAGATGCGCTCCTCCTCGCTCACGTCGCGCGGGGCCGCCCCGTCATAGCCCAGCTCGGAAACCAGCTCGCCGATCTGGACGAAACGGCGGTTACCGCGGTCGTAGACGCCGGCGCTGGTCATGATCAGTGCTGCCGTCTCGCCATTCTCAAGCACGAAGCGGTGCTTGCCGATCACCTCGCTGCCGTTCCAGGTCTCGATCGAGGAGATCACGTCGAAGCGTTTCCACAGCCTGATCTCGCGCACGAACACCGTCTGCAGGCCGCCCAGCATCGGTGCCCAGCCGCGCTTGCGGGCAAGCTCGATCAGGCCGGAGCGCATGAAGATGTCGATGCGGCCGACATCGGCCAGCATCATGTAGCGCGCATTGTTGAGATGCATGTTGAAGTCGATGTCGGTCGGCAGGCAGCGGAACGACAGCCGGCCCTCATCGCCAAAACGGTAAGGGCCGCGACGAGCTTTCGTCGCGGCCATCCGTGCCAGTCTTGCCCAGACGTACATTTCGCCTCAGGCCGCCTGCTTTTCCTCGGCCTTCGCGTAGGGATCGAAGCGCTGGTAGAAGGTTTCGCCCTTCTCGGCCATGTCGATGAGAAGCTTGGGCGCCTTGAACTCGGCGCCGTACTTCTTCTGCAGGTCCTTGGCGATCTTGACGAACTTCTTCGCCCCGATGCCGTCGATGTAGGACAGCGCGCCGCCGGTGTAGGGGGCGAAGCCGAAGGCGAGGATCGAGCCGACATCCGCCTCGCGCGGGTCGGTGACGATGCCCTCTTCCATCACGCGTGCCGCTTCCAGCGCGATGACGGAGAGCAGGCGCAGCTTCAGCTCCTCGAAGTCGACCTTCTCGGGCGCCTTCTGCGGATAGAGGTCCTTCAGGCCCGGCCACAGCTTCTTCTTCGCCGGCTTTGCCGGGTAGTCGTAGAAGCCCTTGCCGTTCTTGCGGCCAAAGCGGCCATGGGTATCGACCATCGTGTTGATCAGCTCCATCTGGCGCGGATCGACGGCCTTTTCGCCGAGATCGCGGATGGTCTGCTTCATGATCTTCTGGGCCAGGTCGACCGCCGTCTCGTCGGTCAGCGCCAGCGGACCCACCGGCATGCCGGCCGCCTTGGCGGCGTTCTCGATCATCGCCGCCGGCACGCCTTCGATCAGCATCTTGAAGGCTTCAGACATGTAGCGCAGCACGCAGCGGTTGACGTAGAAACCGCGGGTGTCGTTGACGACGATCGGCGTCTTCTTGATGGCGCGGACGAAGTCCATCGCCACCGCCAGCGCCTTGTCGCCCGTCTTCTTGCCCATGATGATCTCGACCAGAATCATCTTGTCGACCGGCGAGAAGAAGTGGATGCCGATGAAGTTCTTCGGACGAGCCGAGTTCTTGGCAAGCGAGGTGATCGGGATGGTCGAGGTGTTGGAGGCAAACACCGCCGACGACTTGAGCGCGGCTTCCGCCTTCTCGGTCGCGGCCTTCTTGACTTCCGAATCCTCGAACACCGCCTCGACGACGAGGTCGCAGCCGGCGAGATCGGCATAGTCGGCGCTCGGCGTGATCAGCGACAGGAGGTTCTCGCGCTCCTCAGGCTTGGCCCGGCCCTTCTTGACCTGGTCGGTGATCAGGCTGTCGGAGTGCGCCTTACCCTTCTCGGCCGATTCCTGGTCGCGGTCGATCAGCACCACGGGGATGCCGGCCTTGGCCGTGACGTAGGCAATGCCCGCGCCCATGAAGCCGGCGCCGATGATGCCGATCTTCTTGAACTTGGTGTCGGCGATGCCCTCGGGACGGCGGGCGCCCTTGTTCAGCTCCTGCAGCGACACGAACAGCGAGCGGATCATCGCCGCCGCCTCCCTAGTCTGCATGATCTCGGTGAAGTAGCGCTGCTCGATGCGCAGGCCGGTGTCGAACGGCACCAAGAGACCCTCATAGACGCACTTCAGGATCGCCTCGGCGGCCGGATAGTTGCCATGGGTCTCGCGGCGCAGGATGGCGATTGCCGGCGGCCAGAGATTGGCGCCCGCGGCCGAGTAGACGGGGCCGCCCGGGAGCTTGAAGCCCTTCTCGTCCCACGGCTGCACGGGCTTCAGGCCGTTTTTGATCATCGCCTTGGCGGCCTCGATCAGCTTCTTCGGCTCGGCGATCTCGTGGATCAGGTTCATGCCCTTCGCCTTCTGCGGCGTAAGGTTCTGGCCCGAGGTCAGCATCTGCAGGGCCGACTGCGGGTCGGCGAGCCTGGGCACGCGCTGGGTGCCGCCGGCGCCCGGGAAGATGCCGACCTTCACTTCCGGCAGGGCCATCTTGACCTTGTCGCTATCAGCCGCGACGCGGCCGTGGCAGGCGAGCGACAGTTCGAAGGCACCGCCCATGCAGGTGCCGTTGATCGCCGAGACCCAGGGCTTGCCGCAGGTCTCGAGCTTGCGCCACAGAGCGCCCATGCGGCCGGCGTTGTCGAACAGAAGCTTGGCTGCCTTCTCCGGGTTCTTGGACTTCTCCTTGGCATAGATGCCGAGCATCTTCTGCAGCATGGTCAGGTCCGCACCGCCCGAGAAGGTCTCCTTGCCCGAGGTGATGACGGCGCCCTTGATGGCGGCGTCGGCGACGACCTGGTCGATGATCTTGTCGAGTTCGTTCATCACCTCTTCGGTGAAGACGTTCATCGAGCGGTCGGGCATGTTCCAGGTGACGAGTGCGATGCCATCGGCATCGACGTCGACCGAAAAGTTCGTGTAGCTCATGTCTCTCTCCTTCCGGCCGAAATCAAACGCGTTCGATGATCGTCGCGGTGCCCATGCCGGCGCCGATGCACAGCGTCACCAGCGCGGTGTTCAGGTCGCGGCGCTCGAGTTCGTCGAGCACGGTGCCGAGGATCATCGCGCCGGTCGCGCCCAGCGGATGGCCCATGGCGATGGCGCCGCCATTGACGTTGATCCTGTCGTGCGGGATCTCGAAGGCCTGCATGTAGCGCAGCACAACGCTCGCAAAAGCCTCGTTGAGCTCGAACAGGTCGATGTCCGAAAGCTTCATCTTGGCGCGCTTGAGCAGCTTCTCGGTCACGTCGACCGGGCCGGTCAGCATCATCGCCGGCTCGGAGCCGATGTTGGCGAAGGCGCGGATGCGGGCACGGGGCTTGAGGCCCATCGCCTTGCCGGCCTTCTTCGAGCCGAGCAGGACGGCTGCCGCACCGTCGACGATGCCGGACGAATTGCCGGCATGGTGGACGTGGTTGATCTCTTCCAGTTCCGGATAGCGCTGCACGGCGACCGCGTCGAAGCCGCCCATCTCGCCGGGAATGACGAAGGACGGGTTGAGCTGGCCGAGCGACTGCATGTCGGTGGTCGGGCGCATGTGCTCGTCATGGGCGAGGATGGTCAGGCCGTTCTGGTCCTTCACCGGCACGACCGATTTGTTGAAATAGCCCTTCTCCCACGCCTTGGCGGCACGCTTCTGGCTCTCCACCGCATAGGCGTCGACGTCGTCGCGCGAGAAGCCGTACTTCGTGGCGATCAGGTCGGCCGACACGCCCTGCGGCATGAACCAGGCAGGCAAGCCGACCGAGGGGTCCATGAACCAGGCGCCGCCAGACATGCCCATGCCGACGCGCGACATCGATTCCACGCCGCCGGCAATGACGATCTCGTCGGCGCCTTGCGCGATCTTGGCCGCGCCGAAGTTGATGGCGTCGAGGCCGGAGGCGCAGAAGCGCGAGATCTGCATGCCCGGCGCCTTGTTGTCGTAGCCGGCCTCGAAGGCGGCCGAGCGCGGGATCACCGAGCCTGCTTCGCCGACCGGATCGACGCAGCCGAAGATGATGTCGTCGACCTGGGCCGTGTCGAGCCCGTTGCGGTCGCGCAGGGCTTCGAGCACCTTGGCGCCGAGGCGCACCGCCGGGACCTCGTGAAGGGAACCGTCCTTCTTGCCCTTGCCGCGCGGCGTGCGCACGGCGTCATAGACAAAAGCGTCAGCCATTTTTCGTCTCCTTTAAGGCCAAGCCTTGCGATTTTCTTCCGCGTGGCTTTGCGTCTGCAGTCGACCCCGCTCCGCCTCGGCTTCGCCTCGACACCTCTCCCCCGCTCGACGGGGGAAAGGAAACGCAGCCCTTGCGACGGCGCTACTCCAGCCTGGGTTCCTCTCCCCGGGCAGGGGGAGAGGTGGCCCGAAGGGCCGGAGTGGGGGTGGTTCAAATCTTCGTCTACAAGCTCCTCGCGATGAGCAGCTTCATGATCTCGTTCGTGCCGCCGTAGATGCGCTGCACACGGGCATCGCGATACATGCGGGCGATGGGGTATTCATTCATGTAGCCATAGCCGCCGAACAGCTGCAGGCACTCGTCGACGATCTTGCACTGCAGGTCCGACAGCCAGTACTTGGCCATCGAAGCAGTTACCGGATCGAGCCCGCCGGAAATATGACGGGCGACGCAGTCGTTGTAGAAGACGCGCCCGATGGTCGCCTCGGTCTTGAGCTCGGCCAGCTTGAACTGGGTGTTCTGGAAGTCGAGGATCGCCTTGCCGAAGGCCTTGCGCTCCTTGACGTAGTCGATTGTGACGGCCAGCGCCCGCTCGATCATGGCAATCGCGCCGGTGCCGATCTGCAACCGTTCCTGCGGCAGCTGCTGCATCAACTGGACGAAGCCCTGGCCTTCTTCGGAACCGAGCAGATTAGAGGTCGGCACGCGCACATCGTTGAAGAACAGCTCGGACGTATCGTTAGCCTTCAGGCCGATCTTGTCGAGGTTGCGGCCACGCTCGAAGCCCTCGACCTCGTCGGTCTCGACCACGATCAGCGAGGTGCCCTTGGCGCCCTTGGATGGGTCGGTCTTGGTCACGACGATGATCAGGTTGGCGTGCTGGCCGTTGGTGATGAATGTTTTCGAACCGTTGATGCGGTACTGGTTGCCGTCCCTGTCGGCACGCGTCTTGACGCCCTGCAGGTCGGAGCCGGCGCCCGGTTCGGTCATGGCGATGGCGCCGATCAGCTCGCCGGTCGCCATCTTCGGCAGCCACTTCTTCTTCTGCTCTTCCGAGCCGTAATGCAGGATGTATGGCGCGACGATGGAGTTGTGGAGCGCGATGCCGAAGCCGTCGACGCCGACATGGCCGATCGCCTCTATGATGGCGCTCTCATGGGCGAAGGTGCCGCCCGAGCCACCATATTCCTCGGGCATCGAGGCGCAGAGCAGGCCGGCCGCTCCCGCCTTCTCCCAGCTGGCGCGGTCGACCATCTCGTTCTTTTCGAACTCGTCGTAGCGCGGCAGGATTTCCTCCGACATGAAGCGATGCGCCATGTCGTAGAGCATGCCAACTTCCTCACCGGCCCAGGCGGGCTTCGGCAGTCCCAGAACATCTGCAGGAATTGTCGCCACGATCTCCTCCGCGTTTCGACGCCGCAAACAGGTTGGACGGCCGCCAACGGCCGCCCGGATAGTCGATCAGAACGCCTCCGCCGGAAGCGCCATCATGGTCGCCGAGCCGGTCGAGATGCGGGCGAGATGCGCCGCGGTCTCGGGCATGACGCGTTCCATGAAGTAGCGGCCGGTCACCAGCTTGCCCTCCAGGAACGCCGCCTGGTCGCCGGCGCCGTTGGCCAGCTTGTCCTGCGCGGCCTTCACCATCCGGCCCCACATGTAGCCGAGCGCGACGAGGCCGAAGAGGTGCATGTAGTCCGTCGATGCGGCACCCGCGTCGTCGGGATTGGTCATGCCATTCTGCACCAGCCACATGGTCGCGGCCTGCAGGTCGTTGAGACCCTTCTTCAGGCCCTTGGTATAGGGCGCCATCTTCTCATCGGTGCGGTTGGCCTCGCAGAACTCGCCGACATCCTTGAAGAATGCCTGCACGGCGCGGCCGCCATTCATGCCGAGCTTGCGGCCGACGAGGTCGAGCGCCTGCACGCCGTTGGCGCCTTCGTAGATCATGGCGATGCGGGCATCGCGCACGAACTGGCTCATGCCGTGCTCTTCGATGTAGCCGTGGCCGCCGAACACCTGCTGCGCCATCACCGCGTGCTCGAAACCCTTGTCGGTGAGCACGCCCTTCACGACGGGCGTCATCAGGCCCATGTGGTCCTCGGCCGCCTGGCGCTCGCCCGCCTCTTCGGAGCGGTGGGCGACGTCGGAGTTTATCGCGGTCCACAGCACCAGCGCGCGGCCGGCCTCGTTGAAGGCCTTCATGGTCATCAGCTTGCGGCGGATGTCGGGGTGGACGATGATCGGGTCGGCCTTCCTCTCCGGCGCCTTGACGCCGGTCAGCGAACGGCCCTGCAGGCGGTCCTTGGCGTAGGCGACTGCGTTCTGGTAGGCGATTTCGGAAACCGCCAGGCCCTGCAGGCCGACGCCGAGACGGGCCTCGTTCATCATCGTGAACATCGCCTTCAGGCCGCCATTGGCCTCGCCGAGCAGGAAGCCGTTCGCCTCGTCATAGTTCATGACGCAGGTCGAGTTGCCGTGGATGCCCATCTTCTCCTCGATCGAGCCGCAGGAGACGGCGTTGCGTGTTCCGGCATTGCCCTGGGCGTCGAGATTGAACTTGGGGACGATGAACAGCGAGATGCCCTTCACGCCTTCCGGCGCGCCCTCGATGCGGGCCAGCACCAGGTGGACGATGTTGTCCGACATGTCGTGTTCGCCGGCCGAGATGAAGATCTTCTGGCCGGAAATCCTGTAGGAGCCGTCGCCGTTCGGCACGGCCTTGGAGCGCAGCAGGCCTAGATCGGTGCCGCAATGCGGCTCGGTCAGGTTCATGGTGCCGGTCCAGGTGCCCTCGACCATCTTCGGCAGCCAGGTCGCCTTCTGCTCGTCCGATCCGTGGACGAGGATCGCCGCCATCGCGCCCTGGGTCAGGCCGGGATACATCATCAGCGCCATGTTGGCCGACGACATGTATTCGCCGACGGCCGAGTGCACGGTGTAGGGCAGGCCCTGGCCGCCATGCTCGGCCGGCACGGCGAGGCCCATCCAGCCGCCTTCGCGATACTGGTCGAAGGCTTCCTTGAAGCCCTTCGGCGTGGTCACCGAGCCGTCGTCGTTGCGGACGCAGCCTTCCATGTCGCCGACGCGGTTCAACGGATGCATGACGTTTTCGGCGAGCTTGGCGCCCTCGGCGAGGATCGCCTCCAGCACGTCGGCGCTGGCGTCGGCAAAGCCAGCGAGGTTGCTGTAGCGCTCGTAGCCGAGCACGTCGTTCAGCACGAAAAGGGTATCCTCGACCGGGGCCCGGAATATCGGCATGCTCTTCCTCCAAGCAAGTTGGTGCCGGCTCCGACGAGACGCTATGCGACACGGAACCGCTTGTCGAACCGCGAATAGCAAAAATTGACGTTTGCGTAAACGTCAATTTTT
Organism: Aminobacter sp. Piv2-1; assembly: GCF_037625995.1. Lineage (NCBI taxonomy): Bacteria > Pseudomonadati > Pseudomonadota > Alphaproteobacteria > Hyphomicrobiales > Phyllobacteriaceae > Aminobacter > Aminobacter sp. Piv2-1. The sequence goes on along the minus strand of NZ_JARKMU010000002.1, from coordinate 312,569 downwards.
CTCGTGCCCGTTTTTGAGACGATTCCGTCGCCCCACGCACCCTGCAAACGCGGAACGGCCCGGCAGGGTCTCCCCGGCCGGGCCGTCCAAATTACTGGTCTGGCCGTGCGGCTCAGCCGGCCGCGCTGACCTGCGGGGCTGCGCGGTCGGCCAGCAACTGCCGGACGACCGTCATGTGGTTGGTCAGCTCGTCGATCGCCTCGTCGAGCAGCTGGCGCTGCTTCTGCAGGCGGCCGAGCTGCTTCTCCGACTTGTCGATGGTGAGGCGAAGCTGCTTCGAATTGGTACCGCTCGGATCGTAGAGATCGATCATCTGCTTGACGTCGCGCAGCGAGAAACCGACCTTCCTGCCAAGCAGGATCAGCTTCAGGCGGGCACGGTCGCGCCGCGTGTACAGGCGGGTCGAGCCTTCGCGCTTGGGGTTGAGCAGCCCCTTGTCCTCGTAGAAGCGCAACGTCCTCAGCGTCACACTGTATTTCTTCGCCATCTCGCCGATGCGGACATAGTCCTCGCCGGTGAGATTGTTTTCATTGGCCGCAGCTTCGGCGACCGATACGAGCTTCATCATCTACTTCCGATATCCCCGATTGCGAGCACGGCGGCGTGGCCTGCGGTGCTCTGATCAAAGCCGAAGGGGGCGGGCTTTCGATCGTGGTTGCTGTGTAAATGCACTTAAGCGGGTGTTCCCCACCCGGCTTACGTTTACGTAAATGCTATAACGATGAGGCGCACCCTACGCAAGGGAAATCTGGTCGCACCTCACCGTGCGGCAGGGTGCCGCGATGTCGCACATTCTTAAGCTTGGTTAAGGGCTTGTTTACCACGTTAGGGGAAATGTGCGCATGTCGGTTCTCCCGTGGTCATCATGTATCGAATTGTTCACGGTTTCGGAGGGCGGCGAGAGCCCCGGAAGCCATTTTCCGCGCGGCGCTTCGCAAACCCCGATCCCGGCAAGGATTTGAGACTCTGGTCTTCTGCCAGCACTCTGACCAACGGGCGTTTCGATGAACAGCAAGCGGTCCTATATCGACTCCCTCAACTCCGGCAGGCAGCGCCGCGAGCACGTGTCGCTGGAGGAGCTCAACCGTTCGCTTGAAAAGCTCGAAGCGCGGCTCGACCGCTCGCACGAGGAAAGCGCGGAGACGCCTCGCTCCAACTATCGCCAGGCGCCGGCGCCCGGCTACGTCCCGCGCGGCGAGTATGGCCGCAGCAAGCCCTACGAGCGCCCCTACCAGGCGATCGCCCGCGACATCGACCGGGTGCGCGGACAGGAGGACGGCGTCGCCGCGATCGGCAAGATCGCCGGCGAGCTGCGTGCCCTGCGCGACGAGATGCGTCACCAGATGAGCGTCGGCCTGCAGCGCGAGTTCGACCAGTTGCGGAAGGAAATCGACCTCGCCGGCCGCTCCGGCTCGCTTGGCGCGGACAATGCGGAATTCGGGCACGAGCTGGACCGCCTGTCGGGCGCCATCCAGTCGCTGGCCGAACGCAGCGACGACAAGAGCATCAGCATGCTCCGGCTCGAACTCGAACAGCTGCGCGGCTCCGTCGCCGGCCTAGCGCGCGAGGAGACCGTCCGCTCCGTCGACCGCCGCTGGGACGAGTTCGATCGCCGCTGGAACGACTTCACCGACCGCATGTCGGTCGGCCAGTCACCCGACGGCGCGGACTCGGCGCTGGCGGCACTCGCCCATCGCCTCGAACAGATCAACGACGCCGTCAGCAACCTGCCCGAATCGCTGTCGCTCAGGACCATGGAAGACAAGGTCCGCACGCTTGCCAGCGCGGTCGAACAGTTCGTGCGCCAGCGCGACAGCCACAGCGACGAGATGTTCGGCCTGATCGACGAGCGGCTCGACGAAATCTCGCGCGCCATCGTCGCCTCGACGGTCGCCGCCCAGCCGCATTTCGACCCCGCCCCCTTCGAGCGCGTCGAGGCCCGCATCACGGCGCTCGCCGCCCAGATCGAGGAAATCGTCGCCGACCAGCCGACCGCCGAGATCATCGAGCGCCTCAACCTGCTTTCCGATCGCGTCGACCACATCGCGGCGCGCAGCGACGTGCCCGAGCAAGCCGTCGAGCGCCTCGGCCGCCAGATTTCGCTGATCGCCGACAGGATCGAGCGCCAGCCGGCCGCAGCCGACACCAGCCTGATCTTCCAGGGCATCGAGCAGCGCTTCGATGCCCTGGCGGATGTATTCGAACGCCGGCAGGGCGACGCGATGGAGCACGGCAACGCCCTGTTCCGCGACCTCGAGCAACGCCTCGAAGATCTCGCCCAGCGGCTCGACCGGCAGTCGGCGCAACCCGCCGCCGACCAGCGCGGCATCATGGAGGCGATCGACGCACGCTTCACTGCCTTCGCCCAGCGGCTCGAAACCAATCGCCCCGACGCGGCGACCGAGCAGGCCATGCGTGGCCTCGAAAAGCGGCTCGAGGACATCTCGCAGCGTCTCGAAGTCTCCTCGGCCCAGGTCGCAGGCATGGATCCGGGCCTGATCCGCAGCCTCGAGGCGCAGGTGAGCGAATTGTCGGCGCATCTCGCCCGTCCAGGTGCGGCGCTGCCAGAGTTCGAGGACATCCATCCGCGGCTCGAAGAGATCGAGCGCTCGATCGCGGGCAGCCACCGTGCCCTCGTCGAGGCTGCCCGCCAGGCGGCCGAGGACGCCGTGCGCGGCTTCGCCGGCTCGGCCGCGGAGTCGGTCGCCGTCGAGGGCCTGGCGCAGGACCTCAAGGCGCTCGAGGCGCTGGCGCGCCGCTCGGACGAGCGCAACGGCAAGACCTTCGAAGCCATCCACGACACGCTGCTCAAGATCGTCGACCGCCTCGGCTCGCTGGAAAGCAGCGGCAAGGCGCCGGCCGAGATGCCGCCGGCCTCGGTGGCCGAACTGCTCACCGCGCCGATCGCGGAGTCGGAGCCGGTGCGCACCGTGCTCGAAAGCCCGTCGCTCGCGCCCGACGAACCGGCGCCGCTGCCGGAAGAGCCGGCCACCTTCGGCCGCCGCGGCACCGACCGCCTGGTGCCGGACGAACGCAGCACCCGCAGCCCGGCCCAGGCCGCGGCCGAGGCGGCGGCAGCCGTCGCCGCGCTCGAAGGCGTGCGCGCCGACAAGAACGAGCAGAAGCCCGGCAAGAGCTCGATGTTCGGCGGCATCGCCCGCGCCTTCGCGAGAAAGCCCAAGGAACAGCCGGCCGCAGCGGAACCTTCGGAGCCGGTAGCCCTCGTTTCGACGCCCGAGGTTTCGCTCGACGCGCCGCTCGACCCCAAGGTGGTCAATCGTCCGCTGGAGCCCGGCTCCGGCGCACCCGACCTCAACGCCATCATGCGCCGCGTCCGCGACGAGCGCGGCCAGACCGGCCGCGCTGGCGAGACCGACGCCGCCAAGGCCGACTTCATCGCCGCCGCCCGCCGCGCCGCCCAGGCTGCGGCCGCCGAGGCCGAGGCGCTGAAGCGCAGTTCCGATCTCAAGGGCCCGGTGCGGGCACTGCGCATCGGCGACCTGATCAAGGCACGGCGCAAGTCGGTGCTGATGGCCGTCGGCGCCGTCATGCTCGCGCTCGCCGGCATGCAGCTCGGCAAGGCGTTCCTCGACGATCCGGTGGCGACCGCCAGCATCGTCACCCAGCCGCCGGCCGAGGGGGCCAAGGCGACCAAGTCCGAGACTCCGGCCCAGCCGGTGAAGGAAGCGATCGCCCCCAAGGCTGCCGAGATGCCGGCCGCCCCGGCCGTCGAAGCCACCAGTTCGGAACAGCCGATGGACGATATCGGCGACACCGCCGCTGTCGACGTGGCGCTCGACCATCGCAGCACCCAGTCGATCCCGGCGGCGCCGAGCGTCTCCGAGCAGCCGGCCCCGGCGGCAAGCGCGCCTGCCGCAACGCTGACGGTACCCGAGAGCATCAGCCCCAAGGCGCTGCGCGAGGCGGCGAATGCCGGCGACCCGAGGGCGCTGTTCGAGATCGGCGTCCGCTTCGCCGAATCCCGCGAAGCGGACCTGAAGTCTGCCGGGCAATGGTACGAGAAATCGGCCGAGCTCGGCTTCGCTCCGGCCCAGTACCGCATCGGCAACATGTACGAGAAGGGCCTCGGCGTTGACCGCGACGTGTCGAAGGCCAAGACCTGGTACCAGCTCGCCGCCGCCCAGGGCAATGCGAGCGCCATGCACAACCTGGCGGTGCTGCTGGCCATGGGCGCCGACGGAACCGTCGACAACGACACGGCCGCCCGCTGGTTCATCGATGCCGCCGAACTCGGCGTCAAGGACAGCCAGTTCAATCTCGGCATCCTCGCCGCCAAGGGCGTCGGCATGCCGCAGAATCTCGAGGAGTCCTACAAGTGGTTCGCGCTCGTCGCCAAGCAGGGCGATGCCGACGCCGCCTCCAAGCGTGACGAGGTCGCCAAGGCGCTGTCGCCCGAGCAGCTCAAGCGCGCCAAGGCGGCGGCCGAGCTGTGGCAGGCCAAGGCGCTCGACCCCGCCGCCAATTCCGCCGACGTTCCCGCCGCCTGGCAGGAGCCGCCGGCGGCCGGGGTCGATGTGAAGAAGGCCATCGGCAACGTCCAGGCCATCCTCAACAAGAACGGCTACGACGCCGGCAAGCCCGACGGCATGATGGGTCAGAAGACCAAGGACGCCATCGCCGCCTTCCAGAAGGACAACGGCATGTCCCCGACCGGGGAGGTCGACCGCAAGCTGGTTCAGGCACTGCTCGACCGCAAATGAGCGCCGAACGGCGGCGTTTGTCGCCGCCGTCTTTACCGGGCGGTTAACTGATTGAGATATTTTCCGTTTCGAGCGCGGTTCGTTTGACTTCGCCGCAATGTCGGCGCAAGTAGCCGCTACGGCATGTCCCCGGAGATCGACAGCGATTTTCGGATAGGAACATGCACAGGTTCCTGGTGCACCGGCGCCCGAAAACGGGCGGCGGCATGTTGTTTATTTTGTAGAGACTGACGGGTGGGCATCTATCTCCCGATCGCGGAAATGTCGGTCAACGTGTTCGTGCTCCTGGCAATGGGAGCTGCGGTCGGCTTCCTGTCCGGCATGTTCGGGGTCGGCGGCGGCTTCCTCATCACCCCGCTCCTGATCTTCTACAACATTCCGCCTGCCATCGCGGTCGCCACTGGCGCCAACCAGGTCATCGCCTCGTCCTTTTCCGGCGCGCTCGCCCATCTCAAGCGCGGCACGCTCGACTTCAAGCTCGGCACGGTGCTTCTGGTCGGTGGCATCGCCGGCTCCGCCGCCGGCGCCTTCGTCTTTGCGCTGCTGCGCGCCATCGGCCAGCTCGACCTGTTCATCTCCTTGCTCTACGTCGTGTTCCTGGGCACCGTCGGCGGGCTGATGCTGGTCGAGAGCGTCAATGCGCTGCGCCTGACCAAGGGCGGCGTGCCGCCGGCGCTGAAGAAATCGGGCCAGCACAACTGGATCCACCGCCTGCCCTTCAAGATGCGCTTCCGCACCTCGAAGCTGTTCGTCTCGGTCATCCCCGTGCTCGGCATCGGCGCCGGCATCGGCTTCCTCTCCGCCATCATGGGCGTCGGCGGCGGCTTCATCATGGTGCCGGCGCTGATCTACCTGCTCAAGGTGCCCACCAACGTCGTCGTCGGCACCTCGCTGTTCCAGATCGTCGTCGTCTCCGCCTTCACCACGCTGGTGCATTCCTCGACCAACCAGACCGTCGACATCATCCTGGCATTGGTGCTGATGATCGGCGGCGTGGCGGGCGCCCAATACGGCGCCAAGGCCGGCCAGAAGCTGCGCGGCGAACAGCTGCGCGCCCTGCTCGCGCTTCTGGTGCTGGCGGTGGCGCTGCGCCTCGGCTTCGATCTCTTCGTCAAGCCGCAGAACCTCTATTCGCTGACCGCCCCGAGCGGGGGCACGCTGTGAAGGTGGCCGCGGCCGCCGCCGCCCTTGCCACAACGCTCGCCGCCATTCTGACCACCGCCCTTCCGGCACGGGCCCAGGAAATCCCCGCCGAAAACATCCAGATCGGGCTGTCGACCGACCGCGTCGCCATCACCGCCGACTTCGCCGGCGCCGACCTCACCATCTTCGGCGCGCTCGAGAACGCCGACCCCCAGGTCACCCGCCAGGGCCGCTACGACGTCATCGTCGTGCTCGAAGGGCCGGCCCGCCCGGTGGTGGTGCGCCGCAAGGACCGCATCCTCGGCATGTGGATCAACACCCGCTCGGAAACCTTCGTCAACGTGCCGGTGTCCTATTCCATGGCCACCACCCGGCCGCCGCAGGACGTCACCACCCCCAACAGCTACAAGCAGCTGTCGCTCGGCATCCCCAACATCTATCTCGAACCCGAGGACAAGCGCGGCAACCCCGTCACCATCCAGGAGTTCACCGACGCGCTGCGCGAGCGCAAGGAAGGGCTCGGCCTCTACAGCGACAATGTCGGCGGCGTCCAGTTCCTGTCCCAGAACCTGTTCCGCGCCACCCTCCACCTCGCCCCCAACGTGCCCGTCGGCACCCACAAGGCGCGCGCCTTCCTGTTCCGCAACGGCCTGTTCGTCAAGGAAACCTCGACCCAGCTCGCCATCGTCAAGTCGGGCTTCGAGCAGACCATATACCGCTTCGCCAACGACCACGGCTTCGGCTACGGCCTCTTCGCCATCGGCCTTGCCATGTTCACCGGCTGGCTCGGAAGAATCGTCTTCAGGAAGGACTGACGGGCGGGCAGGCAGCTCGCGCCGCCCCTCATCCGCCTGCCGGCATGACGGGGAGAAGGGACAAGCGATCACGTCGACACCCCTTCGCCCCGTTTGCTGGGAGAGGGTAAGGGTGAGGGGCAATTTTCGACAAGCGGACGACTACCCCGGCCGGAGCAACGACCCGGCAATCGCATACACCCGGCTCGTCCCGATCATGTAGGCCGTCGGCGCGCCGGTGCGGAACATGCCCCTGTAGGCGCGGTCGAGCACGTTGAGCGAGCCGGTGAAGGCGCCGAAGGCCGGCATGATCAGCCGCGCGCCGTCGCTGGCAAAGCAGCGCCGCCTGACCGAGCGGCCGCGCTGGACGATCCTGGCGCAGGGATGCAGGTGGCCTGCGATCTCCCCCTCGGCGTGGCCCGCCGACGGTTCGTGGCGGAACACGAGCCCTGCGACAGCCAGTTCCTCGACCGTCTCGCCGGGCAGGTCGGCCGGCGCCTCGGGATCGTGGTTGCCGGCGATCCAGAACCAGTTGCGGCCCTTCATCATCGCCGTCAGGCTGTCGCGGAACGGGTCGGGCAGGCGCTCGGCACCCTCGCCGTCATGGAAGCTGTCGCCGAGGCTGACGACGATGCGCGGCTGGTAGTCCTCGACCACCTCGGCCAGGCGGGCAAGCGTCGCCGCCGTGTCGTAGGGCGGGATCAGCCGGCCGCGGCGGGCATGGGAAGAACCCTTCTCCAGATGCAGGTCGGAGACGACGACCAGGTCGAGTTCGGGGAAATGCACCACGCCGCGCCAGTCGCAGACAGCGCGCACGCCGGCGACCGCGATGGTCTCGCAGCCTGTCCTGGTCAGCTCGCGCGCGGCTATGTTCATGCGCTTCCCATCGCCTCTTCGATCAGGTCCGCCGCCTCCAGCAGCAGGGAGTCGTGCGCCTCGCCATTGACCGGCTCGCGGCCGATCTCGAGCATCACGGGCACCGCCAGCGGCGAGATCTGGTCGAGCATCTTATGAACGATTCGGCCGCGGATGCGCGAGAGCATCTCGGCCAGCCTCCTGACATCGAGCAGCCCGCTCGCGGCATCCGCCCGCGTCGCCTTGAGCAGCATGTGGTCGGGCTCGTGGCTGCGCAAGACGTCGTAAATGAGGTCGGCCGAAACCGTCACCTGCCGGCCGCTCTTTTCCTGCCCGGGGAAGCGCTTCTCGATCAGGCCCGAGATCACGGCGCAGTTGCGGAAGGTGCGCTTCAAGAGCCAGCTGTCGGCCAGCCACGCCTCGAGGTCGTCGCCCAGCATGTCCTCGTCGAACAGCTCGGCCAGCGACGGCTTTTTCGCCTTGAACATGTGGCCGAGATCGCCCAGCGCCCAGACGGCGAGTGAGTAGTCGGTGGCGACGAAGCCGAGCGGGCGGGCGCCCATGCGCTCCAGCCGGCGCGTCAGAAGCATGCCGAGCGTCTGGTGCGCCAGCCGACCCTCGAACGGATAGGCCACCATGTAGAAGCGCTCGCCGCGTGGAAAAGTCTCGACCAGCAGGTCTTCCTTGCGCGGCAGCACCGACTTTGCCTGCTGAATGCGTAGCCAGTCGGCCACCTGCTCGGGCAGCGCCTTCCAGCGCGCGGGATCGGCCAGCATGCCGCGCACCTGGTCGGCGAGATAGGTCGACAGCGGAAACTTGCCGCCGGCATAGGACGGCACCAGCACATTGCCGGCGCCGCCGGTCGAGACATAGCACTCGTTCTCGCGGATGCCCTCGAAACGCAGCACCTTGCCGGCGAACATGAACATGTCGCCGACCGAAAGTGTTTCGACGAAATACTCCTCGATCTTGCCGAGCACGGGTCCGCCCCGCAACGTCAGCGCCGCAGCGGTGCCCGCACCCGCCTTGCCCTTGGCCCTGGTGTAGCGGACGCTGAGCATCGGCGCCTCGATGATCGTGCCGACATTCAGCCTGTATTGCTGGGCGATACGCGGATTGGAGACCCGCCACTTGCCGTCCTTGGTCTTGCGGATGCGGGCATAACGCTCGTAGCTGCGCAGGGCGTAGCCGCCTGTCGCGACGAAGTCGACAACGCGGTCGAAGCTGTCGCGGTCGAGCCCGGCATAGGGGGCCGAGCCCGTCACCTCGGCATAGAGTTCGTCGGCATCGAAAGGCGCGCCGCAGGCGCAACCCAGCACGTGTTGGGCCAGCACGTCGAGCGCGCCGTCGATCAGCGGCGGCGTGTCCTGGGCGCCGAGATAGTTGGCCTCGAGCGCCGCCCGGCACTCCAGCACCTCGAAGCGGTTGGCCGGCACCAGGATCGCCCGGCTCGGCTCGTCCATCCGGTGGTTGGCACGGCCGATGCGCTGGGCCAGCCGGCTCGCCCCCTTGGGCGCGCCGACATGGACGACGAGGTCGACGTCGCCCCAGTCGATGCCGAGGTCGAGCGTCGAGGTGGCGACGACGGCGCGCAAGCTGTTGTCGGCCATCGCCTTCTCGACCTTGCGGCGCTGGCCGACGTCGAGCGAGCCATGATGAAGTGCTATCGGCAGATTGTCGTCGTTGACCCGCCACAGCTCCTGGAACAGCAGCTCCGCCTGGCTGCGGGTGTTGACGAACAGAAGCGTCGTCCTGTGCCGGCGGATCGCGTCATAGACCTCGGGGATGGCATAACGTGCCGAATGGCCCGACCACGGCACGCGCTCCTCTGAATCGAGGATCGTGATCTCCGGCTTCGCCCCGCCCGAGACCGTGATGAGATCGGCCATGGCGTTACCCTCCCTCTTGTGGGGAGGGTCGACGCGCAGCGTCGGGGTGGGGGTGATTTCCGGCGACGCCGGCGAACCCCCAGCGCGCCCTTCGGGCGACGCACATGGGCGAGCCACGGGTCTCGCCCGTCCTTCGGACCCCCACAAGGGAGAGGATGAATTGCCTTGCTTGACCAGCCAGCGCCTCAGCTCGTCCGGCTCGGCGACCGTCGCCGACAGGCCGATCGCCTGCAGGTCCGGCACGAAGGCCCTGAGACGCGCCAGCCCGAGCGACAGCAGGTGCCCGCGCTTGGAGGTCACCAGCGAATGCAGCTCGTCGAGTACGATGTAGCGCAGGCCGTTGAAGAAGCGGGCGGCGTCGGGCGAGGCGATCAGCAGCGCCAGTTGCTCGGGCGTCGTCAGCAGGATGTCGGGCGGCGACAGCTTCTGGCGGGTGCGCTTGTGCTGCGGCGTGTCGCCGGTGCGCGTCTCCATCGTGATCGGCAGGTCCATCTCGTCGACCGGCTTGCCGAGGTTGCGCTCGATATCGACGGCCAGCGCCTTGAGCGGCGAGATGTAGAGCGTGTGCACGCCGCGCTGCGGCTCGCCCGGCCGCTTCTTCGGCCTGACCGCCAGGTCCGTCAGCGCCGGCAGGAACCCGGCCAGCGTCTTGCCCGCGCCCGTGGGGGCGATCAGCAGCACCGAATTGCCCTGCTGGGCGCTGGCCAGCAGGTCGAGCTGGTGCGCACGCGGCGACCAGCCGCGCTCGGCGAACCATCGCACGAATGGCTCCGGCAGCATGGCAGGGCTCGAATTCGGCTCCAGTCGCGCTTGGCTCGTCACGCCCCATGCCTAGCGCGGCGATCGTGCCGCGCCAAGCGAAATCTGGAACAAAAAGGGATCAAGAATATATACAGGGCAACAACTGCAAGGCCGCGTTTCTTCGCACCCCCCTCTGGCCTGCCGGCCATCTCCCCCACAAGGAGGGAGATCACGCCTTCATCGGCGCCGGCCATAATCATCAACGTCGCAAGGGGCTTACCACCTGCCGCAGTCAAAACCTTCGCGACCTCACAGGATGAGCACCGTCGAGGACGCGACTAATCTCCCCCCTTGCGGGGGAGATGGCCGGCAGGCCAGAGAGGGGTGGGAAGGAATGAGGCCTTGTTTCGTTGGCCGCCTGCCTTCAAATGCGACGAGCACGACGATCAAATTTGGATGCCATGACCGACACAGCCTCCCACGAAGCCCGCATCACCGAGCTGGAAAAACTCGTCCGCGAACTTCAGGCGCAGATCGAAGCGCTGAACAAGCAGGCAGGCATCACGCCCAAGCCGGCGGAAAAGCCGCTGCGCTCGCGCGGCATGCTCGGCAGCCCGAGCAGCAGCCGGCAGCGTTAGGCCGGCCGCTCCGTCACCACGATCAGCCCCTCGACCGGCTCGCGGCGATCCTGGCGGATCACGGCACGCTCCAGCGACGCCAGCTTCAAGCCAGCGGCGGCGATCAGCCCGTGCACATAGGCCTCGGAATGCGCATAGCGGCGCGACTCCTGGAGCGCGAAGGCGCCCTCGCCGGAAAACCGCTCGACCGAGAACGCAAAGACGCCACCAGGCGCCAGCATCTTCATGACGCTCGAAAACACGGGATCGAGCGCACCCAGATACATGAACACGTCGGCGGCGGTGACGAGGTCGGTAGCCTCGCCTTCCGGCTGCAAGTCCTGCAGGTCGGCCTTCACCAGCCGGTCATAGACGCCCTTGTCGCGCGCCTTGCGCAGCATCTCGGCCGAGATGTCGTAGCCGTCGAGGCGCTTGGCAACGGGCCTCAGCTTGACGCCCATCAGCCCCGTGCCGCAGCCGAGATCGACGGCGTGCTCGAACCTGTCGCGCCCGGTTGCCCCGATCGCTGCAGCCAGCAACTCCGGCACGCGGTAGTGCAGCGTCTCGACCAGCGAATGGTCGAACTTTTCCGCATACTGGTCGAACAGCATCTCGACAAAGGCGCTGGGTGGGCTGTCGGCTGCGGGTGCGGCACCGATCAGCTGCAGCTTGAGCGCAGCCCCCGGCCGGTCGGCTGGCTCGAGCTTCAGCGACATGCGCCAGGCTTCGGCCGCGGCTTCGGCCTGCCCTGCCGCTTCCTGCATCTCGCCCAGCCGGAACCAGCCCATCGCCCAGCCGGGCGCCAGTTCCAGCGCGCCGAGCATCAGTTCGGCCGCGGCGGCATGGTCGCCGGAGGCGAACAGCATTTCGGCATAATCCGCCCGCCGGTCGGCAAGCAGGTCGTTGGAAGAGAGCTGCAACGGCGTCAAGCGCGGCAATCCATGACAAGGAGGGTGGCGCGCATTACTGCCAAACCGGCCTTCCACGCAAGCGGCAAATGCCTATCTTGGTGTGATGCGGCCCAGCGACCTGCTCCACTCCCGCCCGGAAGGGCTCTACTGCCCGCCAGGCGATTTCTACATCGACCCGGTGCGCGCCGTGGACCGCGCGCTCATCACCCACGGCCATTCCGACCACGCCCGGCCCGGCCACGCCAAGGTGCTGGCGACGCGCGAGACGCTCGACATCATGGCGATCCGCTGTGGGCCTGATTTCGCCGGTGCTACCCAGGCGATGCCGCTCGGCGAAAAACTGAGGATCGACGACGTCACCGTGTCGTTCCACCCGGCCGGCCATGTGCTCGGCTCGGCGCAGATATCGGTCGAGCGCAACGGCATGCGCATCGTCGCCTCGGGCGACTACAAGCGCGCCAGGGATCCCACCTGTGCCGGCTTCGAAGTGGTGCTCTGCGACGTCTTCATCACCGAGGCCACCTTCGCGCTGCCGGTCTTCCGTCATCCCGATGCGTCCGACGAGATCGGCAAGCTGTTGAAATCCATCCGCCAGTTTCCCGAGCGCGCCCACCTCGTCGGCGCCTACGCGCTCGGCAAGGCCCAGCGCGTGATGCGGCTCCTGCGCGACCAGGGCTACGACAAGCCGATCTACATCCACGGCGCGCTGACGCGCCTCAGCGAATATTACCAGAGCCAGGGCGTCGACCTGGGCGACCTCCAGCCGGCGACCGTCGAAGACGGCGACAAGGCCGATTTCACTGGTGCCATCATCGTCGCGCCCTCCTCCACCTTCGCCGACCGCTGGGCCCGCCGCTTCCCCGATCCGCTCGCCGCCTTCGCCTCGGGCTGGATGCGCATCCGCCAGCGCGCCAAGCAGGGCGGCGTCGAGCTGCCGCTCATCATCTCCGACCATTCCGACTGGGATGAGCTGACCGCCACCATCACGGAAACCGGCGCCGGCGAGGTCTGGGTCACCCACGGCCGCGAGGAGGCGCTGGTGCGCTGGTGCGAGCTCAACGGGATAGCGGCGCGCCCGCTGCACCTCGTCGGGTATGAAGACGAGGGGGATTGAGGATGGTTAGCCTCGCGCCCTCTCTCGCGCTCCTGTCCCCGGTTGTGAGAGGCAAGACGGCAGGCCCTGCGGGACAGCGCCCCCCTCTGTCCTGCTGGACATCTCCCCCACGAGGGGGGAGATCAGCCGTCGTCACGGCTTTCGCCAATCGCCAACGTCGCAGAACGAGCGCCGGCGGCCGAGCTGCCAATCTCCCCCCTTGTGGGGGAGATGGCCGGCAGGACAGAGGGGGGTGGGAAGGAACTCAGCCTTCGCGAGGAGCCCTCGCTCCATGAACCGCTTCGCCGAACTCCTCGACCGTCTGGTCCTGACGCCATCGCGCAACGGCAAGCTGAAGCTCATCACCGACTACTTCCGCTCCGTCGAAGACCCCGACCGCGGGCTGGCGCTTGCCGCTCTCACCGGCGATCTCGACATCGCCTCGGTCAAGCCGGCGATGCTGCGCCAGCTCGTCTCCGAGCGCATGGACCCCATTCTCTTCGGCTATTCCTACGACTATGTCGGCGACCTCGCCGAGACGGTGTCGCTGGTCTGGCCGGAACCTGGCGGCAACGCATCGACTGCGGCACCCCCACCCCTTACCCCTGCCCACAATCTCCCCGGTCTGAACACCCAAAAGGGGGAGGGGAATTCTGGGACGGCGACGCCCCCCTCCCCCCTGTGGGGAGGGGTAAGGGGTGGGGGTAGTACGGCCCCGGCACACAAACCCAACCACGACATCACGCTGGCCGAAGTCGTCACCGCCCTGCAGGCGGCCAGCCGATCCGACGGCCCGGCCGTGCTTGCCCGCCTGCTTGACCAGGCCGGCACCTCCGCCCGCTTCGCCATCATCAAGCTCGTCACCGGCGGGTTGCGCATCGGCGTCTCGGCCCGGCTAGCCAAGCAGGCGCTGGCCGATCTCGGTTCCGTCGACGTCGCCGAGATCGAGGAGCTGTGGCACGGGCTGACCCCGCCCTATGCCGGCCTGTTCGCCTGGCTGGAAGGCAAGGCACCGAAGCCCGAGAAGGCCGCCCGCGCGCTGTTCCGGCCGGTCATGCTGTCCAACCCGCTCGGTGACGGCGACCTCGAAAAGCTCGATCCCGCCGACTACGCCGCCGAATGGAAGTGGGACGGCATCCGCGTCCAGGCGGTATCGGAGGGCGGCATACGCCGGCTCTATTCGCGCACCGGCGACGACGTCTCCGGCGCCTTCCCCGACGTGGTGGCGGCGATGGATTTCGACGCGGCCCTCGACGGCGAGCTGCTCGTCGGCGTGCCGCGCGAGGTGACCGGCACCTTCTCCGACCTGCAGCAGCGGCTCAACCGCAAGACCGTCTCGGCCAGGATGCAGGACCGCTACCCCGCCTTCGTGCGCTGCTACGACCTGCTGCAGTTCAGCGGCGAGGATTTGCGCGAGCTGCCCTTCACGACGCGCCGCGCCCGCCTCGAAGCCTTCGTCGCCACGCTCGACCCCGACCGCTTCGACCTGTCGCCGCTGGTCGCCTTCGATGGCTGGACGCAGCTTGAGGAGATGCGCCGCAGCCCGCCCCACCCGATCATCGAGGGCGTCATGCTGAAGCGGCTGGACTCACCCTATCTCGCAGGCCGCCCGAAAGGTCCGTGGTTCAAGTGGAAGCGCGATCCGCACACCGTCGACGCCGTCCTGATGTATGCCCAGCGCGGCCACGGCAAGCGCTCGAGTTTTTACTCCGACTACACATTCGGCGTCTGGTCGGGCAGCGAAGGCGCCGAGGAGCTGGTGCCGGTGGGAAAAGCCTATTTCGGCTTCACCGACGAAGAACTCCGGCAGATCGACAAGTTCGTGCGCGACAACACCATCGAGCGCTTCGGCCCGGTGCGATCGGTGCGCGCCGACAGGTCGAACGGGCTGGTGCTGGAGGTCGCCTTCGAGGGCCTCAACCGCTCGACCCGCCACAAGTCGGGCGTCGCCATGCGCTTCCCGCGCATCTCCAGGCTACGCTGGGACAAGCCGCCGGCGGAAGCCGACCGCATCGAGACGCTGCAGGCGCTGCTCGACTAAAGCATGATCCCGAAAAGTGGCCGCCGGCTTTCAGATAAGACCCTGCTCAACGAGAGCCCGACAGCTACTCGGTCACCGACACCCTGATCTCGTAGATGTCGACGGCCTTGCCCTGCTCCTCGAAGTCGGGGCTGATGGCGATGGTGCCGCCGCGGGCGGGCTGCTTGTCGGGCACATCCATCTCGAACAGGTATTCGCCGCGCTCGTAGCCGACGACATAGCGCTTGCGGCCGCAGTCGCCGAGTTCGCCGAAGTTGCAGTCGATCGCCATCTGCGTCTCCTTGCCGTCCTCGGAACGGGCGACCACGTCGAACACCGCGTGCTTGCCGGCGATCTGCTGCAACACGCCCTGGCCGACGTCGAAGCGGATCGGGGCCGCACCCTTGCCCGAGCGGATCCTGAGGAAGCGACCGGTGTCGTCCTGGGTCATCTCGGCGCTGGCCCCGCTCGGCGCGCTGACGTCGGTCGGATCGGCGGGCGAAAAGACCGAGATCCAGTTGCGGGCCTGATCGTGCTCGCCCTGCCGCGCCGGGCCAGAATTGGCTCCGCCGGGCACGAAATCCTCGCTCTCGAGCTGCCGCGGCGGGTTCGGCACCGACGTGTCGATCTCCTCCGCCGACTTGAACAGCCCGGTCTGCACCGCCCACCAGGCGCCGATGCCGCCCATGGCAAGCAGCGTCACCGCCATGAACATCGCCGCGAATGGGCGCCGCCGTTCGGTACGGCGCGACGCGCGGTCGGCCCGCCTGCGCTCCGCCCTGGTCAGCTTCTCGTCGATGCCGGCGGCCGGCGGCATCGGCCTGTCGGGAATGATGTCGGGCACGACCGGCGTCACCCCGGAGGCCTTTGCGCCGTTCGGGCTCGCGCCGACCGACAGGCTCGGCGCCTTCCTGCCGTTGCCGCCGATCGACACCTCCGGGGCCGTGCGCCCGCCGTTGCCGCCGAGCTTCACTTCCGGCGCCGCTCCCGGCCTTGCTGCGCCCAGGTCGGCGGCGACCGAAGGGCCGGCCGGCTGGAATTCCGATTCGATCTCGGTGATCTTCGCCTGCAGCGCCTTGCGACGGTTGATCGCCGCCTCGACGGTCATTGCGGGGTTCGATTTCAGGGCGCGGTCGAGCGCCGCAAAGGCCGCGCGATAGACCTTTTCGCGAAATTCGCGGTTTTCGGGATCGCCCTTTTCGAAGGCGTTCCGGATCGCCTTTTCGATCGAATCCAACCGATTTTCCTCGCAACCACGCCTGTGTTGCCAGATGGTTAGCGACAGAGGCGGCATCAATCAACGGCATCGCCCGCGTTTTGTCGTCAAACCGGATACAATGCCGTTGATGAGTCCTGAAAACTGGTCCCGCCTTGCGGCATTGCCGCAATGGCACGAATTGGGGTAGATGTGACGTTTACGGAAACGTCAACGGCCGGGAGAGACGCGTGGCATTGCCTGAAATCCTCGAGAACAACCTGCGTATCCCCGTCGTCGGGTCGCCGCTGTTCATCATCTCGCACCCGCCGCTGGTGCTCGCCCAGTGCAAGGCCGGCATCGTCGGCTCCTTCCCCGCGCTCAATGCCCGCCCCGAGGCGCAGCTCGACGAATGGCTGGCCCAGGTCACCGAGGAGCTCGCCGCCCACGACGCCGCCAATCCGGACCGCCCGGCCGCTCCCTTCGCCGTCAACCAGATCGTGCACCGCTCCAACACCCGCCTCGAGCACGATTTGCGCTTGTGCGTGAAGTACAAGGTGCCGATCGTGATCTCGTCGCTGGGCGCGGTCGAGGAGGTCAACCAGGCCGTCCATTCCTATGGCGGCATCGTGCTGCACGACATCATCCACGACCGCCACGCCCGCAAGGCGATCAAGATGGGCGCCGACGGGCTGATCGCGGTCGCGGCCGGTGCCGGCGGCCATGCCGGCACGCTGTCGCCCTTCGCCCTGATCCAGGAAATCCGCCAGTGGTTCGACGGCCCGCTGCTCTTGTCGGGCGCCATCGCCAATGGCGGTGCGATCCTCGCCGCCCAGGCCATGGGCGCCGACCTCGCCTATATCGGCTCGCCCTTCATCGCCACCGAGGAAGCCCGCGCCTCCGACGCCTACAAGCAGATGATCGTCGAGTCCAAGGCAGCCGACATCGTCTACTCCAACCTGTTCACCGGCATCCACGGCAACTATCTCAAGGGCTCGGTGCGCGCTGCCGGCATGGACCCCGACAACCTCGCCGTCTCCGACCCCTCCAAGATGGATTTCGAGGAAGCCGGCAAGTACAAGGCCTGGAAGGACATCTGGGGCTGCGGCCAGGGCATCGGTGCCATAGACAAGGTCGTGCCGGTGGCCGAACTGGTCGACCGGCTTGCCCGCGAATACGCCGAGGCCAGGGCCAGGCTCGCCGCTTGACCATGGCACACAGGGTCCTCGATCGGCAGGCGCGAACTCCCTCCACGCCCCAGGCCTTGACCGTCAGGCCCGCCGGCGCGCGAACCGCGCCCTCTCCCAGGTGCAACACGCCTGCTCGTTGTCCCCGTGCCGGTCGACAAACCTGGCAGGCGGATTGTCGCAACGCCTGTCGAAACCCTGCAAAGGCCGCTTGAAATCGGCGCGCAATGAAGTTATCAGGCAAACACCATCGCGCAGCCTACGCAGTTGCGCTTCCTGGAAGCCGCTTTAGCTCAGTTGGTAGAGCACATCATTCGTAATGATGGGGTCGCGTGTTCGAGTCACGCAAGCGGCACCAGCTTTCTCAAGCAATAACATGATTTGGCGATCGGTACCTCGCGCGCGACCGACGTTGCCAACAACCCACGACGAAGCGGTCACAGGCAGATCGGATGAGAGCCGGAGGATCAATCACCGGCTCCTCTCGGCCACCGATCACAAGAAAACCAGTGAAGCCCTTACCAGATTATCATGACGGGTGCATCGACATGCGCCTTCTCAATGACGACCAGACTGTCATGTATGTGGATGGCAGGAACGGAGCGATGCAATTCCATGTCTGAGAGGTCATTTGCTATTGGAGCATACCAACTGTGCAAGCAGTCGATGATATCCTTCGTTACTTCGATAAAGGTTCCCGGCTTCTTTAAGCCACCCTGCCACTGACCTCCCCAATAGGCTGTGTGGAGGTCCTCGCAGAGGTACATGCCCCCGTTCGACAACAGAGGAAAGAGCGTCCGAAAAGTCGCAATCTGGTGTTCAGCGACATGGCTGCCGTCGTCGATTACGATGTCAAGACCGCCCATCTCCTCGACAACGCGCCGGAGAAAGACAGGGTCTGCCTGGTCCCCCGCCCTGCCGCAGCAATTGATGCCAAGAGTGTTCAGATTTGAAGCTGATTCCGCATCGATGTCGATGCCAAACAGAATTGCTTCAGGTCCGAAATACGACCGCCATATCTGGAACGAGCCACCTTCGGCGATTCCTATTTCAAGGAACCGCAGCGGTTGTTCACGGGTACGGTACGGTGAAAGATATCTGTCATAGACGTCGAGATAGTGATGCCATTTCAAGGAAACCGAGTCGCGCTTCGAAAAGAACAGCTCAGCAAGTTGCGACTTCGAGGCTTGCGCAAGCTGCGCGATTTCCCGCGGATCGGATGTCGTTCGAAAATCAACCATCACTGAGCCAGACCCCTGTACCGTTGAGACATTTCAAGGAAGCCGTTCGAATGTGACAGGGACCAGGGCTTGGATTCCACCGGATGGGTGTTAGGAATTGGATAGCTTGAACGGGAGCGGACGCAGCATGATCGATGCCGACTATAGAGACCGCGTCTCAGGGAAAAACTACGTCCATTTTCTCGAACAGCTTCACAAACACTTGATGCCCAAAACATACTTCGAGATTGGCGTTCAGTTTGGTACTACGCTCGCGCTGGCCGAATGTGCATCCATCGCGGTGGATCCACAATTAAATTGCCAGACTAATGTCATCGGAAAGAAGCCTATCTGCCATTTCTTCCAGCAGTCAAGCGATGAGTTCTTTGCGGCACAAAGACCGTCACAGATATTTGGGCAACCCATTGATCTCGCGTTTCTGGATGGCCTGCATTGGTTCGAATTCCTGTTGCGCGACTTCATCAACACCGAGCGCCACTGCAGCAGGGATTCCACCGTAATCTTGCACGATTGCCTGCCGCCCGGCTTTTATATGACATCGCGTGACATAGCAGACGCCAGCAATCCACTGTCAGCCTTCAGAGGATGGTGGGCCGGGGACGTCTGGAAGATGGTGCCAACACTTCGAAAGTACCGTCCAGACCTGACGATGATCGTCACCGACTGCTCGCCCACTGGCTTGGTAATCATTTCAGGCCTAAACCCCGAAAACAACGTCCTGAAATCTCACTATGAACAGATCATCGGTGAATTCAAACGGATGGACCGCGCGGAATTCGACGCACACTGGGCTGTTGTTGATGTTGTCCCGGCCATCTCCATCGATTTTGGTTCGGACAACGGTGATCTGAACTGGCCACTGGCAACAAGCAAGCAGGCCACAGCGTGATGCGATCGCTGTCACAAATATCAAGACTGTTCAGATCGATCCGATCGGGGGAACGGCAGCAGAGCCTCGAAGGATCGGTCCGTATTTCCCCGCACAGATCCGTGCGCATCTTGGCCAATCTGGGAACTGAGAGGGAGTATCGACTTAGGTCACTCTTTGAGCAAGACGGCTATCAGACACGGGACATCGCGGTCTCGCATCTTTCCAACTGTGTTTTGGACACCAGCACGGGCTTGGTCGTCCGAAATGATGGGAGCCTGGCAGAGGCGGCCCGACATATCGCCAGCTACTTCACCGACACGACGGCAGATGATCTCCCCGGGCGGATTTGGAAGGCGGCCCGAACCGACATCCGCGACGAGATCATCCACGTATTCCACAGGTCGTGCGGTGCCTACGGGCACTTCGTTCTGGATGGTCTCTGCGCGCTTGCCCTCCTGAGTGACCAGGTACGGCGTGAAAGGCTGAAAATCTTGATCCCGGAATTCTTGCCGCGATGGGCCGTGATGGCCTTGGCGGATATCGGGTTCGATGAAAGTTGGATAGTTCGCGCCCAAGGCACGGTACGACTCCGCCATCTGGCGCTCCCAAGTACGGTCACCGGAACCAACTGCTTCTTGCCCAGTCCGACAGCAATTCGGAGACTGAGGGAATTGGTCAACGCACCATCAAAGGCTAGCGGCGCACGTCGCATCTACCTTTCACGCGAGGGCGCATACTCACCTCGGACTGCCAAGAACGAGGCAGATGTCGTTGCTGTGTTCTCGGATGAAGGGTTCGAAATTGTCGACCCGGCAAGCCTCAGATTTCACGAGCAGATCAACCTGTTTGCGAGTGCCCAAGTAGTCGCCGGCAACCACGGGTCGGCTTTCGCCAACATGGTGTTTGCACCGCCAGGCGCCCAGATCATTGACTTGATGCCGGAGCACTGGGTCGGCTACTGGGGTGACAGTGGGACGCCGGAGCGATGGCTGCTCAACCTGACGGCGGCATGCGATCACAGCTACTGCCTGATCCTGAGCCCCTCCTCGATGGAGGGGGAGCCATACTTGCCCAATGTGTCGACGACCTTGGCGAAGATCGAGGCAGAGACGGATTTGGATGCCGTTCGCCAGGCAATTGCCAGTTTGGCCTAGTTGAAAAGCCGACGAAGCTTCCCCTTGAGGCCCGGTCGGCGAAGGGCCTGGGCGTAACGGTAAAGCTCCATGTCCAGGTCCGTCATCTCATGCAAAAGATCCATCGTCGAGAGGGGCAGGCTGTCGGGACCGGGCCGGTTCGCGCTGGCGTTTGCACGTGTCATTTGCACCCTCTCGGCCCCTAGCGCCCTGAAAATCGTCGCGGCATCTTCGTCAAATTGCTCGACGAGGCCGACAAAGTTGAATCTACTGAGATGACGTTTGGCCATTGCCAGCATGTCGGCACCATCGAACTCATCAAGAACGCGCGCCGACTTGCCGGCGAACTCTGCGCCCCGACCATATGCGAGTTGCCAAGTCTGGTGATTCCAGAACATCTCCCTGTAGATCGGCTCAGGACGATGAGCGAGCCGAAGAAACGCCTCCAACCCCTCCTCTCGAGCAACGTCGTAAAATGGAGACTCTCCGGCCGGGCGGCCGGCGCTGAAGGAATAGAGAGACAGTATCCGCTCGATCGGGTCGCGTAAGAACGTGAAGCTATACCGACCTGACATCAACGGCTCGGCGAATTCGTACCCGAAATGACCAGAAACGAAGTCGATTCTTTGGCATCCACTCACGCCTAGTTCTTCATAGCCGGCATGACTGGTTACATTCACGGCCCCATAGAGGTCACGAGCGATCTGCTGGATCGAAGTGCCAGCCGTTTTTTGGGTGTGCAGGAAGAGCGCTCGCCGCAAGATCCTTGCTCCGATCCATGATAAGCCCCCGCCTGCTCCCTAGCAAAGGCAAGAGGCATCCACCACGTACGGACGCGAGCATCACACGCCGGAATCAACCTTCGCTTGAGACCTATGCGGCCGCTTTCGGTCCGGCCAGGCCTGCATCAAACTCCAACCTGCCAGAAGAACCTCTATTTCTTCAAGAGCTGGCGGCCGCTGGCCTCCCAGGCGATCATGCCGCCGGTCAGATCGCTCACCTGCGTGTAGCCGAGTTCGGCCAGGCGTTTCGCAGCCACCGCGCTCATGCGGCCGCTTCGGCAATAGAGCACGACCTTGGCGTTCTTGTCCTTCGGCAGTTTGTCGAGATTCTCGTCCATCTTGTCGAAAGGTATGAATGAGTCCGTGCCCTCGATCTCGCCTTCATAGGGGATGTGGACGTTGACGAAGGCGAAGTCCTTCCGCTTCAGCATGCTGGCAAGCTCGTCGCTGGAGATCATGACGACCTCTCCCGTGGAATCCCCGGCCGCCAGGCTCGGCCTCCAGCCGCTGAACGCGACGAGCATGGGCGCCATCAGTGTCGTCAGCAGCACCTTGCGTCTTGTTGTCGGCATTCGAGCTTCCTTTCCTTCGGTCTGACCACAGAACACAACCGCGAGCGTCGCGATTCTCGAGGCGACCCGCCTCGGTGGCATGCCGCCTTTCTCAGGCTCGATTCTCGGCGGTTGTCGGCACTGTGGCCGATCCGGTAGCGCCGGACAAACCGATCGTGTTCACGATTGATTGAAAGGCGGCCGGGCCAGTGCAAAAACCCCGCCGCCTTTCCGGCAGCGGGGCATGATCGATCGTGGTGCGAGGCGCCGAGGTGCGTTGCCGCATCCCGGCGGAGGTAGTCTTAGGGCACCACAAAAAGCGACGGCGTGACGAGATTCGGACGATAGGTATCCATCGTCGCGCCGTTGCGATCCTCGTCGAGCAGGGTGCCGCTTCCGAAGCTGGCGCGCAGCCCCACCATCAGCTTGTGCGACTGGAAGCTCTCGTCGGCGCCGTTGATCGACAAATCCTCGAACTGATAGCGGCCGAAGACCGACCAGGGCGTTTCTGCGAAGCGATAGGTCGCCTGCAGCGCCAGGGCGATCGTGTCGAAGTCGATGTCGACCTCGTCGATGGTCACGCGGTGGAAGCCGAGTTCGGCATCGAAGCGCAGGTTGTCCTGCGCGAAATAGCGCACCACGCCGCGGATGCCCATCAGGTTGAAGTCGACCGGGGCGCCCTCCAGTTCCATGCTGCCATAATAAGCCTGGCCGTAGAGAGTCACCCGGTCGAAATAGACCTGGGCCTCGGGGCCGACCCGCCAGTCCCAAATATCGGGGAAGAAGTCGGAGCCGGGACCCGAGGCTCCATAGGTCTTGACCTCGGCAAATCCGCCGACCGCATATGATGCCGGGTCGCGCCAATTGAGGTGAACGACGCCGCCGATGCTGCGCAGCGAGTTGTCTTCCGCGCCGATCGCGTCAACCGTCAGGTCGCCCTGGACGTTCCAGCGCTCGGCGAACGGCAGGTTGACGCGCGCGGCACCGCCGGCAGCCCAGATATCTTCGTCGCCGCCCGGGTCGGTCCACAGCCCGCCGCCGTAGATTTCGCCGTAGCCGGAAATCTGCCGGGCCGCCTGGCCCTCGATCGGCGCGGTCGGATCGGCAGCAAAGGCCGAAGTGGCAAGCGCCGCCAGTACGACGGTAGAAAGTAGCAATTTCATGTAGCCCCCAAAGAATCCCCTAATGGTAGGCTTTCATAGCGCCAATCTTCGAATACGCTAACCTTGCCCAGGCGGCAGGAAACGTTGCCCTGCGTCTTCGTGCCTTACTGTTGCCGTAGCGTCACACTCGGACGGCCCGCAGGTCCGACGCCGCCGATGAGCCCCCCCACCAATCGGCTTTGCCTGCCTCTCCGCCCGGCTGTATGAACGTCCCGCACGGGAGCGAATGGAACACATGAGCGCACGGGATCTTGGCATAGTGGTGGGCACCCTGCCCATCGGCGCGAACAACGCCATCACCGACGTACCGGGCGTGATGGTCGGGCACCACACGCTGCGTGACGGCGACATCAACACCGGCGTCACCGCCGTGGTGCCGCATGGCGGCAATCTCTATCGCCAGAAGGTGCTTGCCGCCTCGGACGTCATCAACGGCTTCGGCAAGAGCGTCGGCCTGATGCAGGTCGAGGAACTCGGCAGCATCGAGACGCCGATCCTGCTCACCAACACCTTCGGCATAGGCACCTGCGCCAACGCTCTGATCCGGCAGGCGATTGCGGCCAATCCCGACATCGGCCGTAAGACGGCGACCGTCAATCCGGTCGTCCTTGAATGCAACGACGGGCCGCTCTCGGACATCCAGGCGCTCGCCGTCACCGAGGAGCATGTTAGGCTCGCCCTTGCCGACGCCAAGGGCGGCGAAGTCCGGCAGGGCAATGTCGGCGCCGGCTCCGGCATGAGCTGCTTCGGCTTCAAAGGCGGCATTGGCACCGCCTCGCGCCGGCTCCGGCTCGGCGGCCGCGAGCATCACCTCGGGGTGCTGGTGCTGTCCAATTTCGGCCGCGCCGGCGATCTCGTCCTGCCCGACGGACGGCACCCCTCGCCGCGCGCCAAGGCCGACGCCGAGAAGGGATCGGTCATCGCCGTCCTCGCCACCGACGTGCCGATGGAGGGCCGCCAATTGAGGCGCGTGACGCGCCGGTGCGGCGCGGGGCTGGCGCGGCTGGGCGCATTCTGGGGGCACGGCAGCGGCGACATCGCCCTGGGCTTCAGCACCGCCGTCAGCATCGACCACGACGAGACGGCAGATTTCGTCACCCTCAAGGCGCTCAACGAGAACCGCATCGACGAATTGTTCCGTGCCGCCGCCGAAGCCACGCAGGAAGCGGTGCTCAATTCCATGTGCGCGGCCGAAGCCATGCGCAGCCGCGGCACTTTCCGCCCCTCACTGGCCGACTGGCTGCGCGGATCCGGCGCCGGGCCGGATGGACCTTGAGAGCCGGCCCAGGCGGATTTGCTGTCGACAACCGCCGCCAAGGCAAGCAGCCGCTTGACCATGCATTAGAAACTGCGCACCTTCGCTCGAAAATGGAGGAAACGGCCCGGTCGTGGGGATGCGATCCGGGCTGCCGGGGGGAACAATCATGTCCGATCAGGTCGCGGCGCCGCCCGCCACGCATGCCTTTACGCGCCAGCCGCTGCTGGCGCGCGTCGACTGGCTCAATGTCAGCGGCCTCGCCTTCTATCATCTGGTAGCACTTTACGCCCTGCTGCCCTGGTTCTTCTCCTGGACCGGCGTCATCCTCTGCATTGTCGGCATCTATGTCTTCGGCACGCTCGGCATCAATCTCTGCTACCATCGGCTGCTCACCCATCGCGGCTTCACCTGCCCGAAATGGCTGGAGCACGGGCTGGCGATCATCGCCGTCTGCGCCTTCCAGGACACGCCGGCGCGCTGGGTCGCGGTGCATCGCCGCCATCACGAGCACGCCGACGAAGAGCCCGACCCGCACAGCCCCATCATCAATTTCCTCTGGGCGCATGTCGGCTGGCTTCTGGTGAAGTCGCCCGACATGGAGCGCATGCAGATCTACGGGCGCTACGCCAAGGACATCGTCCGCGACCCGTTCTACCGCAAGCTCGACAAGCCGCATGTCTATCTCGGCATCATCCTGGCGTCGTGGGCAGTGTTCTTCGGCGGCGGCATGGCCGCGGGTCTGCTCGCCGGCCGGACCCCGGGCCAGGCCGTGCAGTTCGGCCTCAGCCTGCTGATCTGGGGCGTATTCCTGCGCACCGTCATTACCTGGCACATCACCTGGTCGGTCAATTCGGTCACCCATGTCTGGGGCTACCGCAACTACGAGACCGCCGACGACAGCACCAACAACGTGCTCGTGGGGCTGCTCAGCAATGGCGAGGGCTGGCACAACAACCACCATGCCGACCCGCGCTCGGCGCGCCACGGCCATCGCTGGTGGGAGTTCGACGTGACCTATCTCACGATCCGGCTGCTCGGGCTGCTTGGCCTTGCCGACAAGATCGCCGAGCCACGGCGGCGTGCCGACTGACCGGCACGCGGCTGGAGACCGGCTTCGCCGAAAAAGAAAGCGCCGGCGAAGCTCGCGCTTGCCGGCGTTCGTCGAAAAGGTCCGGCCGCTTTGCTAGGCCTGTTTCACAAGCCTCAGCAGCACCAGCAGTATCACTGCGCCAATGGTGGCGTGGATGATGGAGGCGATGATGCCCGAGCCAAGGCTGATGCCGAGCACCGGGAACAGCCAGCCGGCTATCAGGGCGCCGACGATGCCGACCACGATGTTGCCGATCAGGCCGAAGCCGTAGCCCTTGACCAACTGGCCGGCAAGCCAGCCGGCAACGGCGCCGACGATGAGAAAGATGATAAGGCTTTCGATACCCATGGATCTCTCCTGCTATTGCCCCTGCCCCGCGCCGGTGGCGCGTTAAGCTTGAAGATCAGGCTGTCGCGGTGGTCTGGTCGTCGACGGTCGCGCCCGGCGCGTTCTTCTTGATCGACTCGATTGCCTTCAGCGCCGAGGCCTTGGCCGAATAGCCTTCCGAGCTGAACATGGGCTCGCCGTTGGATGCCTTGAAGCGGAACCGGAATTCGCCGGCCTTGTCCTTGTAGACTTCGAACTTGTACATCGCATTTCCTCGTTGTTGCCGGGCGCGACTCACACCGGTGAGCGAAGCGTCGCATGATCGGGCCGCGAAAGTCCATGCGGGTTGTGCGGCCACTCGTCCGGCACGCAATGGGCGATCCTGCACCGTCGGGGCGCGCGAATTCGGCACGACGCCGCGATTGCCCCGGCTCCGCCGGACATCCGGCAATCCCGTGCGCCGCGCTTCCCCCAAAAGGAAGGGGCATGGCCGCGTTTGCTGCCATGCCCCTGGATCGTCCATTCGCGCCGCGAAGCGCCGGCTCAGGCTGCCCGCTTCCTGGCGATGCGGGCGCGGATGCTCTCGACGTCTGCCCGCGGCGTCGCCGCAAACAGCGTCTTGGTGTAGCTGTGCTGCGGGTTGGAGAAGACCGCGTCGCGGCTGCCATATTCGACCGCCTCGCCGAAATACATCACCATCACCTGGTCGGAGATATAGCGCACCACCGACAGATCGTGGCTGATGAAGACGTAGGTCAGCTTGAACTCGTCCTGCAGGTCGGCAAGCAGGTTCAGCACCTGGGCCTGCACCGAAAGGTCGAGCGCCGAGACCGGCTCGTCCAGCACCAGGAGCTTCGGGTTCAGCATCAGCGCACGCGCAATCGCGATGCGCTGGCGCTGGCCGCCCGAGAACATGTGCGGATAGCGGTTGTAGTGCTTCTCCTCGAGGCCGACCTTCTTCAGCAGCGTCATCGCCCGGTCGCGACGTTCGTCGGCCGGCGTGTTGGTGTTGATGACCAGCGGCTCGGTCAGGATGTCGCCGATCTTCTGGCGCGGGTTGAGCGAGCCGTAGGGGTTCTGGAACACGATCTGCACCTTGCGGCGCATCTCGGGCGTCAGGTCGCCCTTGGCGATGTCGATCTTCTTGCCCTCGATCAGCAGCTCGCCGGAGGTCGCCGGATCGATCAGCGTCAGGATGCGCCCAAGGGTCGACTTGCCGCAGCCGCTCTCGCCGACGATGGCCAGCGTCTTGCCCTGCTCGACGGTGAAGCTCACGCCCTTGACGGCATGAACGGTCCGCGCCTTCTTCAGCATGCTGCCCGGCACGTGGTAGTCGCGCACGATGTTGCGTGCTTCGAGAATGCTGCTCATCGTGCTGCCCCTTCCATCTGGTCGTCGACGAACAGGTCGGAGATCGTCGGCAACCGGTCGCCGGTCGCGTTGTCAGGCAAGGCGGCGAGCAGCGCACGCGTGTAATTGCTCTTCGGGTTCTCGAACAGCGTCAGCACGTCGGCTTCTTCCATCTTGCGGCCCTTGTACTGCACGACCACGCGGTCGGCGGTCTCGGCCACCACACCCATGTTGTGGGTGATCATGATGAGACCCATCCTGTGCTCGGCCTGCAGCTTCATCAAAAGGTCGAGGATCTGCTTCTGGATGGTGACGTCGAGCGCGGTGGTCGGCTCGTCGGCGATCAGGAGCTTGGGGTTGCAGGCGATCGCCATGGCGATCATCACGCGCTGGCACTGGCCGCCCGACATCTGGTGCGGGAAGGAGCCGAGACGCTCCGCCGGGTCCGGAATGCCGACCGCCTCGAACAGCTCGATAGCGCGCTTGCGGCGCGCGGCCTTGTCCAGGCCCATGTGCACGCGCAGCACTTCCTCGATCTGGAAGCCGACGGTGAAGCACGGGTTGAGGCTCGCCACCGGCTCCTGGAAGATCATGGCTATGTCCTTGCCGATGATCTTGCGACGCTCGGCAGCGGGCATCGACAAAAGGTCGCGGCCGTTGAAGGCCAGCTTGTCAGCCGTCACCTTCGCCGTCCAGGGCAGCAGGCCCATCGCCGCCAGCATCGACACCGACTTGCCCGAGCCCGATTCGCCGACGATGGCGAGAACTTCGCGCTCGTGGACCTTCATCGACACGCCGTTGACCGCCCGGAACGGGCCGCTGGCCGTCTCGAATTCGACGACCAGGTTTTCGATTTCAAGAAGCGCCATGTCAGGACCTCTTCAGCTTCGGGTCGAGCGCGTCGCGCAGGCCATCGCCCATCAGGTTGATCGCCAGCACGGTGACGAGGATCGCAACGCCCGGAAGGGTCACTACCCACCACTTGCTCTGGATGAACTCGCGGGCCTCGGCCAGCATCGTGCCCCATTCCGGCGTCGGCGGCTGTGCGCCCATCCCGAGGAAGCCGAGTGCCGCCGCATCGAGAATGGCGCTCGAGAACGACAGCGTCGCCTGGACGATCAGCGGCGCCATGCAGTTCGGCAGGATGGTCTTGAACATCAGCCGCATGTTGCCGGCGCCTGCGACCTTGGCCGCGACGACATAGTCGCGGGTCTTTTCGCTCATCACCGCAGCGCGCGCCAGGCGCACGAAGTGCGGCTGGTAGACCAGCGAGATGGCGATCATCGCGTTGACCAGGCCCGGCCCGAGGATGGCCACCAGCACGAGCGCAAGCAGCAGCGACGGGAAGGCGAGGATGATGTCCATCACGCGCATGATGGCGGTGTCGACCCAGCCGCGGAAGTAGCCGGCGAGCACGCCGAAGACGACGCCGACGACCAGCGACAGCGTCGTCACGATGACGCCCACGAACAGCGAGAACTGGGTTCCGTAGATCAGGCGCGAGAGCATGTCGCGACCGACGGCATCGGTGCCGAGCAGGAAGTCGGTGCGGCCACCCTCCTGCCAGAACGGCGGAACCAGCACCGCGTCGCGGTATTGCTGGGTCGGATCGTGCGGTGCGATCAGCGGTGCGAAGATCGCCAGCAGCACCAGGAAGATGAAGAACACGAGGCCGATGACGGCGCCGCGGTTTTCGGAGAAGTAGTACCAGAACTCGGCCAGTCGCGCCCGGCGGGACGGATCGGTCGAAACGGCACTGGTTGCAGCAGCTTGAGACATTGTGCCCTCCTAGTGCCGGATGCGCGGATTGATGAGGCCGTAGAGCAGGTCAACCGCAAGATTCACCAGCATGATCACGGCAGCGATCATCAGAAGTCCGCCCTGGATGACGGCGTAGTCGCGCCGCGACACGGAATCGACCATCCACTTGCCGATGCCCGGCCAGGAAAAGATCGTCTCGGTCAGGATCGCGCCGGCGAGCATCACGCCAACTTGCAGGCCGACCGTGGTGACGACCGGGATCATGGCGTTGCGCAGCGCGTGGATGCCGACGACGCGGAAGGTCGAGAGGCCCTTGGCGCGCGCGGTGCGGACGTAGTCTTCCGACAGCACCTCGAGCATCGCCGAGCGCGTCTGGCGCGCGATGACGGCGAGCGGGATGGTGCCGAGCACGATCGTCGGAAGGATCAGGTGGCTGACGGCCGACTTGAAGGCGCCGGCCTGGCCGGACAGCAGCGAGTCGATCAGCATGAAGCCGGTGACGGACGGGAAGTAGTACATCAGCGAGATGCGGCCGGAGACGGGCGTCCAGCCCAGCATGCCGGAAACCAGCATGATCAGGAGCAGGCCCCACCAGAAGATCGGCATCGAGAAGCCGACGAGGGCCGTGCCCATCATCGCCTGGTCGGCGAAGGAGCCGCGCTTGATCGCGGCGATCACGCCGGCCGGGATGCCCAGCACCACGGCGAAGACGATGGCGCAGAGCGAAAGCTCCACGGTCGCCGGGAAGAGTTCGAAGAACTGGTCGACGACGGCGCGCTTGGTGACGATCGACGTGCCGAAGTCGCCGCGCACCACACCCCAGAGGTAGTCGAGATACTGGATGACGATGGGACGGTCGAAGCCGAGCTGGGCCGAGATTTCCGCATGGCGCTCCGGCGACATGACGCGTTCGCCGGACAGGAGGGCGACGGGGTCGCCGGGAAGAAGGCGGATGAAGGAGAATGCAATGATGGATACCCCGATGAATGTCGGGATGAGGACGGCGAGCCGTCCCAACAGGTACCGGAGCATGTCAGACCTTTAAGTGAATGTTCCGAGGACTTCGGGCAGGATAGCACAGAAGTGAAGCGGGGCGCTTGCATGGCAAGCGCCCCTCCAAGATCGGGCCTGTTTAGGCGACCTTACTCGGTGATGTCAACGCCGTCGAAGGCGAAGTCGCCGAGCGGGCTCTGGACGAAGCCTTCGACGCCCTTGCGCATCGGCACGACCGACAGCGAGTGGTCGAGGGTCGCCCACGGAGCGTCCTTCTTGAACACGACCTGCGCCTGCTCGTAGAGCTTGGTGCGCTCGGCCACGTCGTTGGTCTCCTTGGCCTTGGTCACCAGGTCGTCGAACTCCTTGTTGCACCACTGGGCGCGGTTGTTGCCGCCGACGGCGTCGCAACCGAGCAGGGTGTCGAGGAAGTTGTCCGGATCGCCGTTGTCGCCGGTCCAGCCGAGGATGACGGCGCCGTCACGATCCTTGGCCTTCGACTTGTCGAGGTACTCGGCCCACTCGTAGGAGACGATCTCGACCGTGACGCCAACCTTGGCGAAGTCGGACTGGATCAGCTCGGCGGCGCGGCGGGCGTTGAGCATGTAGGGACGCGAAACCGGCATCGCCCACACCTTCATCTTGAGATCCTTGACGCCGGCTTCCTCGAGCATCTTCTTGGAAGCTTCCGGATCGTACTTATCGTCCTCGACGGCGTTGTTGTACGACCACATCGTCGGCGGGATCGGGTTCTTGGCAGGCGTTGCCGCACCCTGGAACACGGCGTCGACGATGGCCTGCTTGTTGATGGCCATGTTGAGCGCCTTGCGGACCTCGGGCTTGTCGAACGGAGCCTGGGTGGTGTTGTAGGCCAGGTAGGAGACGTTGAGGCCTTCCTGCTCCATCACCTTCAGGTTCGGATCGGCCTTCATCGCGGCCACGTCGGCGGCGTTCGGGAACGGCATCAGCTGGCATTCGCCGGCCTTCAGCTTCTGGAAGCGGACCGATGCGTCGGGCGTGATGGCGAAGACGAGGTCGTCGATCTTCTGCTTGCCGCCCCAGTAGTCGGGGTTGGCCTTGTAGCGGATGATGGCGTCCTGCTGGTAGGCGACGAAGGCGAACGGACCGGTGCCGAGCGGCATCTGGTTCATCTGGTTCATCTTGCCGTCGGCCTGCAGCTTGTCGGCATATTCCTTCGACACGATCGAAGCGAACGGCATCGCGATATTGGCGAGGAACGGCGCTTCCTTGCGGGTCAGGGTGATCTTGACCGTCAGGTCGTCGACCTTCTCGACCGACTTGATCACTTCCGGGAAGCCCATGCCGGCAGCGTATTCCCACGAGGCGCCGGTCACGTACTTGTTCCAGGGATTGTCGGCCTTGAGCTGGCGCTCGAAGGAGAACACGACGTCGTCGGCGTTGAAGTCACGGCTCGGCGTGAAGAACTCGGTGGTCTGGAACTTGACGCCCGGACGCAGCTTGAAGGTGTACTCCAGGCCGTCGTCGGAAATCGACCAGCTCTCGGCCAGGCCGGCCTCGGTCTCGGTGGTGCCCTTCTTGAACTCGAGCAGGCGGTTGTAGACGGTGTGTGCAGCGGCGTCGAAGGTCGTGCCGGCCGTATAGAGGCCCGGGTCGAAGCCCTCCGGCGAACCTTCCGAGCAGTAGACGAACGTCTTGGCGCTCGCCGCCCCGCTCAGGACGGTTGCAGCCAGCAACGCGGCCGCAAAGGTCGTTTTTTTGAACATTGAACACTCCCTATGATTTTCCCAAGCCCCTACCTGTCAGGCTCGCAGGCGCGCATATAAGCACCGTTTCTCGGCCTTTGGAACTCCCTGCCTACATGCCGCTCGGTAAGCAGAATAATTTACCCGCATGCGACTACCTATTAGTAGTTTGTTGCGCGGCGTCACTGGACGCTCACCAATTTCGACTTGGAAATGTTCTTATTAGAGAAGGCTTCAGCAGCTTGCAGGACGCAGATCTACGTGGCGGGATGCGCGCCGGCGCCAACGTTGCGGCGATCCGAAATCCGCCGGTCCAGCTGACGTTGGGTGATACTTGCCGTTAACGTCAACTGGCAATACAAACACCTACAACATGCCCCGATACGGCACTGTTCTTGCGGCGCCGCGACAGACGAGGGCCAGACCGGCACACCGCCGGAACGATAAGAACAGCAAGGGAGGCTGATTTGGCGAAAACAACCGGCAACACTGGCGCGGCGAAGGCGGCAAAGGGCAAGGCCAAGGCGGCCGATACCAGGATAGAAACCGCCCCGAAAGCGGCGGCGCCGAAGCCGGTGAAGTCGGCCCCGAAGGCAGCAGCCAAGCCATCGGCGACCAAGGCCTCCGCAGCAGCCAAGCCGTCAGCCGGGAAATCGGCCAAGGCCGAGCCGGCAAAGGCGGCGCCGGCGGCAAAAGCCGCCGCGCCTGCCAAAGCCGTGGCCAAGCCCGCCGCGAAGGCCACGACTGCCGTAAAGCCGGCAGCCGCGAAGCCGTTGCCCAAGGCCGCGGCCAAGCCCGCAACGAAGGCTCCGGCAAAACCCGCAGCCAAGGCCCCGGCCATGAAGCCGGCCAAGGTCGAAGCGGCCGCCGCGCCTGCGCCGCTTGCGGCGATCGCCGCAAAGCCGGCGACCGGCGCAAAGGTCTGGCTGAAAAGCTATCCCGCCAACATGCCGGCCGAGATCGCGCCGCTGGCGCACAAGTCGATCGGCGACCTGCTCGCCGCCGCCTGCAAGCAATATGCCGGGCGCGACGCCTTCTCCTGCATGGGCAAGGCTCTCACCTATGGCGAGCTCGACCGCATGTCGACCGCCTTTGCCGCCTGGCTCCAGTCGAAGGGCCTCGCCAAGGGCGCGCGCGTCGCCATCATGATGCCCAACGTGCTGCAATACCCCGTCGTCATGATGGCGGTGCTGCGCGCCGGCTACACTGTGGTCAACGTCAATCCGCTCTACACGCCGCGCGAACTCGAGCACCAGCTCAAGGATTCGGGCGCCGAGGCGATCGTCATCCTCGAGAACTTCGCCACCACGCTGCAGGCGATCGTCGCCAACACCAGGGTCAAGCATGTCGTCGTCGCCTCGATGGGCGAGATGCTCGGCGTCAAGGGCCTCCTGGTCAACTTCGTCGTCCGCAAGGTCAAGAAGCTGGTGCCGGCCTGGTCCCTGCCGGGCCACGTCAGGTTCCTGGCGGCGCTGCACGAGGGCCAGGCCAAGAAGCTGAAACCCGTCGAGGTGGCGGCAAGCGACACAGCCTTCCTGCAATATACCGGCGGCACGACCGGCATCTCGAAGGGCGCGATGCTGCTGCACTCCAACGTGCTCGCCAACGTCGCCCAGCTCGCGCTCTGGGTCGAGGACGCCTATACGGTCAAGCCCAAGCCGCAGCACCTCACCTTCGTCTGCGCGCTGCCGCTCTACCACATCTTCGCGCTCACGGTGAACGCGCTGATGGGCATGCAGCAGGGCGCGCTCAACGTGCTCATCCCCAACCCGCGCGACATCCCGGGCTTCGTCAAGGAACTGGCGAAGTTCCGATTCAACATCTTCCCGGGCCTCAACACGCTGTTCAACGCGCTGTGCAACAACGAGGACTTCCGCAAGCTCGACTTCGGCGGCCTGATCCTGTCGCTCGGCGGCGGCATGGCGGTGCAGCGGGCGGTGGCCGAGCGCTGGAAGAAGGTCACCGGCAACCACATCTGCGAGGGCTATGGCCTGTCGGAGACCTCGCCGGTGGCGACCGCCAACAAGTGCTCGTCGCCCGATTTCACCGGCACCATCGGCCTGCCGCTGCCCTCGACCGACATCGCCATCCGCGACGAGGACGGCCGCGACCTCGCGCTCGGCGAGGTCGGCGAGATCTGCATCCGCGGACCGCAGGTCATGGCCGGCTACTGGAACCGCCCCGACGAGACCGCCAAGGTCATCACGCCGGACGGCTACTTCAAGTCGGGCGACATGGGCTTCATGGACGGGGCCGGCTACACCAAGATCGTCGACCGCAAGAAGGACATGATCCTGGTCTCGGGCTTCAACGTCTATCCGAACGAACTCGAGGAGGTCGTCGCCCAGCATCCGGGCGTGCTCGAGGTCGCGGCCGTCGGCGTGCCCGACGAGCATTCGGGCGAAGTGCCCAAGCTGTTCGTGGTGCGCAAGGACCCCGATCTCTCGGTCGAGATCCTGCTCGCCTATTGCCGCGAGAACCTCACCGGCTACAAGCGGCCAAAATACATCGAGTTCCGCACCGAGCTGCCGAAGACCAATGTCGGCAAGATCCTGAGGCGCGAGTTGAGGGGCTGAGTCGATTTCGAATCAGGCACGCCGTCGGCCACCGCGAAGCTCTTCACAGTGGCCGTTTTGTATGTGCAGCTGCCTCTTGAGATAAGACCAATATTGCAACGACCGATAAAGGCAGGCAAACAACTGGCGAGCAATCGTTCGAGGCGATCATGGAAGAAGAAGCAGTAAAGTCGAAGAGATCGGCCAGGGTGCGCGCCGACGAGATCAAGGCCTTCCGCTGCAAGAACCTGATCGCGGTGCTCGAAAATCCGACCGACGTGAAGAACATCGGCACCGTCATCCGAAACGTGAACGCGCTCGGCGTCGAGAAAGTCTACGTCGTTGACCCCAAGCGGTCCTTGCCTGACGACTGGCAGGATTTGCGCAATCGCAGTTCAGTTTCGAAGACTTCTGTCTCCGCTGTAAAATGGACGTTCGTGAAGCGCTTCGACAGCACCGACGAGTGCTTCGATCACCTTGAGAAGAATGGCTTCAGATCGATCGTCACATCGCCTCACGTGAAAGGCAAAACCAGCATTTTCCTTCACGAGGGCGATTACACCGAGCATGCCAAATTGGCAGTCTGGTTCGGCAGCGAGGCGACTGGCATCAGCGATCTCGCCGTCGAACGGAGCGACATGTGCGTCTCGATTCCGATGTTCGGCATGATCGAAAGCCTGAACCTCGGAACCAGCAGCGGGATCGTCTTGTACGAAGTCGCCAAGCAGAGGCGCGGGTATCAAAGCAAGTACAAGTGGCGCGACCATCGCGGCGAGCGCGCGACCCCTTTGCCGACTGTCATCGCGCCAAAAATCTAGTTCGTTCATAATTTGAAACGAACGGACGTTGCACCGCCCTGGCGCCGAGATTCAGGCCAGGCCGAGCCGAAAATGGTGGGCATGCTTCGCGGCTGGAGACCTTATCCACGGGCGGGAGATTTTTCCATCTGTGCCGGTCCTTCGCCTTGACCCTGCCTGAGGGTCGTCCACTTCAAAGTCTCGTTCCTTCCCACCCCCCCCTCTGGGCTGCCGCCCATCCCCCCACAAGGGGGGAGATTAGTCACGTCGCCGGCGGCGCCTATCCTGCGGCCGCTCGCCAAAAGTGATTGCCGGGCGAGTGGGTTAGCTGTGATCGTCGGTTTGCAGGTTGGTGATTGGCCGGCGGGCAGATGAAGGCCTGATCTCCCCCCTTGTGGGGGAGATGGGCGGCAGCCCAGAGGGGGGTGGGACGGAGTGAGACGCTGAATGCCTACCTTCAGCACGCGCCCTGTGTTTGTCAGGAACTCTGTCAGCAGACCGCGTGGAGAAATTTCCCCGTTTTTCCACCCCCTCCAAGACCTCCCGTATTCTTGTGCCATCGCCCTTGTCGGGACCTGGTGCGCACCGGGTGTCAGGGAGGGCGGCGGTGACCTCCCGCCACGGCTGCGGTAGCCGTGGCTCCGAGGGCCCGTCGACAGGCCGGCGTCGTCCGGCGCGCGCCGCAAATGGCGGGTGCCGAACGGTGCGGAGAAGCCGCGGGTTCAGGCCACGAAAAGACCGTGGGACGGACCTGTGACCGGCCGACCGAGGGACAGACACCGGGCGGGGCGCGCGGTTCGCGCCACGTACAAAACTATCGGACGGCTCGGCCGCGCGCCCCGCTTCCCGAACTTCCTCCCTCATGAGGGAGTGTTCTTTGACAATGGCCAGGCGCGAAAGCGAGCGTGGCAATGGATAGATGCGCCCCAGCGCAGTCCTCATCCTGAGCCTGTCGAAGGATGGGAGGACGGCCGCATCCTTACCTTCTCCCCTTGTGGGGTGAGGAGTGGTGGCCGCAGGCCAGGAAAAGCCAATGATTTGGCTTTGCCAACGACGAACGCCCGGAGCCATAGCGGAGGCCCGGGTGGTGGATTGGCGCGCAGCGCCAAGACGGATGAGGGGTGTTGGAAGGAACGAGAGGCGTCAGAGGAGCGCTCTGGGCGATGGGAAGAAGCGCGACCAGACCCGACCCGCCTCACCCCTGCCGCGGCGGCAGGCGGCGCATCTCGAAGCCGGTCTTGGTCGTCTGGAAGCCGGCGTTGCGGTAGAAGCCCAGCGTTGCCGGGTCCTTCGAGCCGGTGAGCAGCATCACCTTGTAGCAGCCGAGCGACCAGGCGGCCTCGACGGCCGCAAGCAGCACCGCCTTACCGTGGCCCCGGCCGCGGAAGTCGGCATGGGTGACGACGTTTTCGATCAGGGCGTAGGATGCGCCGCCGCGCACGAAGTTGGGCACCACCACCAGCGTGCAGGTGGCGACTTGCCTGCCGTCGATGAGACCGAGGAAGATGCCGCTGTCGCCATAGTGCGAGAACCGCTCCCAGATTTCCTCCGCCTGCCCGGTGCCGACCGGCACGTCGTCGGGGACCAGATGGCGATAGAGCTGCACCAGTTCGGGCAGGTCCTCGCGGCGTGCCCGGCGGATGGTCAGCCCAGTGGCCATGAACTTTCCTCGAGGCAGCGGGGTCAGGCCTCGCGGGCGAAGAAGGCCGGCAGGTCGGCGATGGAATCGAGCACCACGTCGGCCATGGGCGTGAGCGATTCCCGGGTGCCCGTGCCCGAAAGCACGGCGATCGCCAGGCCGGCGCCGCCCGCCTTGGCCATTTCGAGGTCGTGGCGGTTGTCGCCGACCATGGCGATCTCGGACGGCTTGAGCCCGGTCAGGTCGGAGAAGGCATGGATCGCATCCGGCGCCGGCTTCGGGTTGGCGACCGCGTCGTAGCCATAGGCGGCGTCGAACATCTGGGCGACGCCGAGCGACAGCAGCGTCTTCTCCGCCCCGCTGGTCGAATCGTTGGTGGCGACGCCCAGCCTGAAGCCGGCACCGTGCAGGCGCGCCAGCGCGTCCTTGCTGCCGGGCAGCGGCACGGCCTTCATGGCACCCTGCTCCGCCGTCACCCGGTCGAACAGCTTGACCATCGCCGCCCGCTCGGCGGCATCGGCATCGGGGTACCAGAGCTCGACGATGTCGGCATTGGTGCCGGCGGCGAACACCGAGTCGGCCTTGAAGCAGTGGGCGTCGAAGTCGTAGCCGGCGGCCGCCATCAGCGCGTCGGCGCGGCCGCGGTCGCCGCCGGCCGCCTCGAGCGCCATCATGTCGCCGATGGCGAACCAGGTCGCCTGGAAATCGACCAGCGTGCCGTCCTTGTCGAAAAGAATGCCCTTGATGCCCCGCAAATCACTCACTCCCTCGCCCCTCGCGCGGCGGCCCGAAATCGGGACCGATTCCGGGCCGCTCGATGCGCAATCAAAGTACCAAAGCGTGCCTTGCGCGTCCTACTGGTCGCGCGGCGCCCTGAGCCGATGGATATGCTCCACAAGCCCGGCTGTCGAGGCGTCGCTGCGCGCGGCATTTTCCCGCCCCTCCACGACAGGCAGCAGCCCGGTGGCCAGTTCCTTGCCCAGTTCCACGCCCCACTGGTCGAAGGCGTTGATGCCGAACAGCTGCGCCTCGACGAAGACGCGGTGCTCGTAGAGCGCGATCAGCCGGCCGAGCGTATGCGGGTCGAGCCTGCGGTAGAGGATGGTGACCGACGGACGGTTGCCGGAGAAGACGCGGTGCGGCGCTATCCTGTCGACCTCCTCGGGCTTCATGCCCTTGGTCAGCATCTGCCGCCGCGCTTCTTCGAGGGTGCGGCCCTTCATCAGCGCCTCCGACTGCGCCAGGCAGTTGGCGAGCAGAAGGTCGTGATGCTGCTTGAGCTCGGGTTCGTGGCCCTCGGCCGCGGCCAGGAATTCGACCGGGATGAAGTCCGTGCCCTGGTGCAAGAGCTGGAAGAAGGCGTGCTGGCCGTTGGTGCCCGGCTCGCCCCAGACCAGCGGCCCGGTCGGCGTGACCACGCCGCCGCCGGCGATGGTGACGCTCTTGCCGTTCGATTCCATGTCGAGCTGCTGCAAATAGGCCGGCAGCCGCGACAGGCGCTGGTCGTAGGGGATCACGGCGCGGGCGGGATAGTTGCACACCGCCCTGTGCCAGAAGCCGACGAGCCCCATCAGCACGGGGATGTTCTTGAGCAGCGGCGCCTCGACGAAGTGCTTGTCCATGGCATGCGCGCCGGCGAGGAAGTCGGCGAAATGCTTCGGACCGACGGCGATCATGATCGGCAGGCCGATCGCCGACCACAGCGAGTAGCGGCCGCCGACCCAGTCCCAGAAGCCGAAGACGCGGTCCTTGGCGATGCCGAAGGCGGCGACCTTGTCGAGCGCGGTGGAGACGGCGGCGAAATGGTGGCCCACCGCGTCGGCGCCAAGCGCGGCCTGCACCCAGCGGCGCGCCGTCTCGGCGTTGGTCATGGTCTCGACCGTGGTGAAGGTCTTGGAGGCGATGACGAACAGCGTCGTCTCCGCCTTCAGCCCCTTCAGCGTGTCGTGGATATGGGCGCCGTCGACATTGGAGACGTAATGCGCGCGCGGGCCGTCGTGATAGGGCGCCAGCGCCAGCGTCGCCATGGCCGGGCCGAGGTCGGAGCCGCCGATGCCGATGTTGACCACGTCGGTGATCTTCCTGCCGGTGGCGCCGGCGGCGGCGCCCGAGCGGATCGCGTCGGCGAAGGCCGCCATCGCGTCGAGCACGGCGTGGACGTCCTCGGCGACGTCGCGGCCGCCGAGCATCACCGCATCGCCCCTGGGGACGCGCAGCGCCGTGTGCAGCACCGCGCGGTCCTCGGTCACGTTGATGCGGTCGCCGCGGAACATCGCCGCCCGCCGGCCCGGCAGGTCGACGACCAGGGCCAGCTTTTCGAGCAGCGCCATGGTCTCGGCGTCCACCGCGCATTTCGACCAGTCGAACAGGAGATCGCCGTCGGCGACCGAGAAGTGCCTGAAGCGCTTGGGATCGGAGGCGAATGCCGCGCGCATGTTCTTCGGCGCGTCCTGGTGCTGGTTGCGAAGCGCGGCGAGCGCCGCCTGGAAGGGTTGATCGATCACCTTGGAACTCCGAATCTTTCGTCCTGCCCGTACCGTCCTGGCCACCATCCTAGCAAACCTCATGCGACATTAAGAGGGCGGTGGCGCGGACTATCGCGGCAAATTTCAATCGATTCAATAGGTGCTGCTTGCAAGCGCGGCGGGAAACTTCACTGGCATAAATCCATAGGATTAGAAAAATTGATTGGTGCAAGCGGTTGAGCCAAGGATAGCTTTCTATGGTCCAGCAAAGTCAAAAAGTCTGGACATGCGGGAAACGTCACTATGCCACAGCGAAACGACACGGCGATCTGGTCCGGCCTGTTCAGGATCTCGGCGGAATCGGGCCAGACGCTCCAGGCCCAGATCAGGCAGGCGATCGTCGCGGCGATTCTCGACCGCCAGATCGCGGCCTCGATGCCGCTGCCCTCGTGCCGGATCCTGGCCGAGAAGCTCGGCGTGGCGCGCGGCACCGTGGTGCTAGCCTTCCAGCAGCTCGTCGACCAGGGCTTCCTCATCGCGCGGGAGCGCCGCGGCCACTTCGTCAACCCGGAAGTGCTGGCGACGCCCGCCAAACCGCAGCAGAAGAGCCCCGATCAGCCCAATGAAATCGATTGGAAGGCGAGGCGCCAGATCGCGGCGAGCGACATGCCGCCGCCGGCCAAGCTGGAAAACTGGATCAAGTCGTCCTACCCCTTCGTCTACGGCCAGTTCGACCCCTCGCTGTTCCCCACCGCCGAATGGCGCGAGTGCAACCGCATGGCGCTCGCCGTGCTGGAGATCCGCAACTGGGCGGCCGACATGGTCGACCGCGACGACCCGCTCTTGATCGAGCAGATCCAGGCGCGGCTCCTGCCGCGCCGCGGCATCTTCGCCAACCCCGACGAGATCATCGTCACGCTGGGGGCGCAGAACGCGCTCTACATGCTCGCCTCGCTGCTGATGACCAGGGGCTCGAAGGTGGCGATGGAAGACCCGGGCTATCCCGACGCGCGCTCGATCTTCCGCCTCGCCGGCGCCGACATCGAGCCGGTTCCGGTCGACCACGAGGGCATCGTCACCTCGGCCATTCCCTCCGACGCGGGCTTCGTCTTCGTCACGCCGAGCCACCAGTGCCCGACCATGGTGCCGCTGTCGCAGGAGCGCCGGCTGGACCTGCTCGCCCGCGCCAACCGCAACAACCAGATCATCATCGAGGACGGCTATGACAGCCAGTTGCTCGACGAATCGCCGCAGCAGGCGCTGAAGAGCATCGACCGCTCGGGCCGCGTCGTCTATGTCGGCTCGATGTCGAAGACGCTCGCGCCCGGCCTGCGCCTCGGCTACATCGTCGGCTCCGCCGGGCTGATCTCGGAATTGCGGGCGCTGCGCCGCTTCATGCTGCGCCACCCGCCGGCAAACAACCAGCGCGCGGTCGCGCTGTTCCTGTCGCTCGGCCACCACGAGGCGCTGGTCCGCCGCCTGTCGACGGCGTTCGGCGAGAGGCGCAAGCGTTTGGTCCAGGCAATCTCGGCCTTTCTGCCAGACTGGCAGTCGACGGACGCGGCCGGGGGCACTTCGCTGTGGCTCGAAGGACCGCGCGGCACCGACTCGCGCGGGCTCGCGGCGGCTGCTGCGTCGCGCAGCGTGATCATCGAACCGGGGGATCGCTTCTTCGAGCACAGCGAGAAGCCCACCCGCTTCATGCGCCTGGGCATCTCCTCGATCGCGCTCCAGCACATCGAGCCCGGCATCCGCGAACTGGCAACGGCCGCCGGGCGACGCCCCGCGGCGGCCTGAGCCCTACGGAGCGCGCGCCTCCCTGGCGCGCCGCTTGAGCTGATGCCTTCCGCTCCGAAAATCCCGTCCGATCTTCGAGCACATGCACGTGCCGGCGGCGCCAGCCCGCCGCCGGCTTATATCAGCGATCTGGCATATCCAGCCAAATCCACTGGCCCATGGTCTGGGCCAATGGACGCGGCATAGTCCGGCAAAGGGAACGAGGCGGAACGACGGTGGCATAATCGCTGCGGTCCAGCTTCACGGGATTTGCGGAGGACTGCATGTCGGTAGCCGTCGAGAACAACGCTTCTTCGGCAGAGCAACGATCGCGCCGTTCCGGCGGCCGCGAAGCACGGCGGGCGCTGCGTGCAGCACCGCTGGCGGAAGACATCCGCCCAGTTCGAGCCGGCCTCGAGGGCGGGCGCTTCGGCCCCCTGGCGCAGGACGACCTCGAACGCATCCACGAAGCCGTGCTCACGCTGCTCGAGACGGTCGGCTTCGCCAATGCCATCCCGAGCTGCATCGAGGCTCTCAAGCGGGTCGGCGCGAGCTACGGCGACGACGGGCGCATCCGCTTCCCCCGCGCCCTGGTTCTTTCGACGATCGAGAACGCGGCGCGCAACTTCACGCTCTGCGGCCAGGACCCGCGCCACGATATGGTGATCCAGGGCAAGCGCGTGCACTACGGCACCGCCGGTGCTGCCGTGCATCTGGTCGACGTCGAAAAGCGCGCGTACCGCGAAAGCCTGATCCAGGACATCTACGATGCCGCACGCATCGTCGAAGGCCTCGACAACATCCATTTCTTCCAGCGCCCGATGGTGCCGCGCGACATCCCCGACCCGCTGGAGATGGACTTCAATACGCTCTACGCCTGCGTGTCGGGCACCTCCAAGCATGTCGGCACCAGCTTCACCGTGCGCGAGAACGTGGCACCCGCGCTGGAGATGCTCTACGAGATCGCAGGCGGCGAGGAGAATTTCCGCGCCCGGCCGTTCGTCTCCAATTCCAACTGCTTCGTCGTACCACCGATGAAGTTCGCCGAAGACGCCTGCGGCGTGCTCGAGGCCTGCGTCGACGGCGGCATCCCGATCCTGCTGCTTTCGGCCGGCCAGGCGGGCGCCACCGCCCCGGCCGCCATAGCCGGCGCTGTCGTCCAGGCGGTCGCCGAAGTGCTCGCCGGTCTCGTCTACGTCAACGCCATCAAGCCGGGCCATCCCGCCATATTCGGCACCTGGCCCTTCGTCTCGGATCTGCGCACCGGCGCGATGTCGGGCGGCTCGGCCGAGCAGGCGCTGCTGACGGCGGCCTGCGCCCAGATGGCCCAGTTCTACGACCTGCCGGGCGGCTCGGCCGCCGGCATGGCCGACTCCAAGCTGCCGGACATCCAGTCGGGCTACGAGAAGGGCATCACCAACGTCATGGCCGGGCTGTCCGGACTCAATCTGGTCTATGAGTCCGCCGGCATGCATGCCTCGCTGCTCGGCTTCTGCCTCGAAAGCCTGATCATCGACAACGACATGCTGGGCCAATGCCTGCGCTGCGTGCGCGGCATCGAGGTCAGTGACGAGGCCCTGTCGATCGACACCATTTCCGAGGTCTGCCTCAACGGCCCCGGCCACTATCTCGGCAACGAGCAGACCTTGAGGCTGATGCAGACGGAATATTTCTACCCCGCCGTCGCCGACCGCTTCTCGCCCAAGGAATGGAACGAGAAGGGCAAGCCCGACATCCTCGGCCGGGCCATCGCCGAAAAGAAGCGCATCCTCGCCGAGCGTTTTCCGCGCCACATTCCAAAAGCCACCGACGACAAGCTGCGCGCCCGCTTCGGCAGTCTCATCCACCTGCCGCGCGGCGGCATGGGCGGGTGACGAAGGCGCGGCTCGCGCCCGGCAGCGTTTCAGGACTGTTCGGACGACAGACCGTAGCGCTCGACGACCTCGCGATTGATCAGCTTGGCATGCAGGGCGAGCAGGATGAGTTGGGCATCCAGTCCGTCCGCCGCATCGAGTGCGGCCTCGATGCGGCGCTCCACATCGGCGGCAAGCTGGCTGCCGTTCACGCCTCCGAACGCCTCGGGACCGTTGAGGCAATAGCCGAACAGCTGCGCCACCGGCGGATAGGCCCTTGCCGGCGGCTCGTCCGGCCAACGGTCCTTCATCAGGTTGACGATGGTGAGCTTGACGCCTTCCGGCACGAGCGCCGGATGCAGGTCGACCGCGCGCAGGGCCTCGTCGAGCTGGCGAAGGTCCCCCGAGCGGCCGAAGATTCCCAAGAAACCCAAGGATGAGCGGCGTCTGGCCATGATGTTCCGGTTCCCGATGCAGCGCATTTAGAGTGCTCCGGCCCGACATGCAAAGGCCTGCCACCGTATTGCAAAGCGAAATTTCTGCGGCGCATCGAATACGACGATGTGCGCCCCATCCTCCCGCGCAATCGGCAAGATTTCCGAGCGGGAGACGACACATGAAAAAGGGTCTTTGCCGCTATCGGCGCGCCGTTCATCACCGCTGCCGCCGCTCGGACACCTGCACTGGGCGACGACGATGTTTCGCAGTTCTTCAGGTCGAACGGGCGTCGGCCGGTTCTACTCCGCACCAATGAGCGCAGGATTGCCGCTACGCCGGCCTGGCGCGCTTGACAGCGCGAGGCGCCACCTGTATTTAGCAAATATGTTAATTAACATAACGGCTAAATAAATGACCGACGACCAGCTCAGCGCCACCTTCGCATCGCTCGCCGACCCGACCCGGCGCGCCATCCTGGCGCGGCTGGCGCTCGGCGAGGCGACGGTCAACGAACTGGCCGAACCCTTCGACATGAGCCTGCCCGCCATCTCCCGGCACCTGAAGGTGCTGGAAGGTGCCGGCCTGATCAGCCGCAGCCGCACGGCGCAGTGGCGACCTTGCAGGCTGGAGGCCGGGCCGCTCAGGGATGTCGCCAACTGGGTCGAGCACTACCGCCGCTTCTGGGATGCGAGCTTCGACCGCATGGCCGACTATCTCAAGGAACTGCAGGCGCCCAAGGGAGATCCCGATGACCGCAAGAACTGATACCGTCGCGGCAGAGCCGCTCTTTCTGGTAATTTCGCGGCTGATGGATGCGCCCCCGGCGCTCGTCTTCCGCATGTGGTCGAGCCCCGAACACCTGACCCGCTGGTGGGGGCCGAAGAACTTCTCGTCCACCTCCAGGCAGCTCGAATTCCGCGAAGGCGGGCGCTACCACCACCTGATCCATGGCCCGGATGGCATCAGCGACGGCATGTCCGGCACCTTCCGGGAGATCGTGAGAAGATCGTCTTCACCTTCGCCTGGGATCATGATCCTTCTTGGGTTTCGCTCGTCACGGCGACACTGCGCGCCGAAGGCGCGCGCACGCGGCTGACCTTCCGCCAGGAGCCGTTCCTCGACGTCGAAACGCGCGACTCGCACATGGGCGGCTGGGGCGAATGCCTCGATCGCCTGGCCGACGCGCTCGCCGGCCGACCCGTCGTCTGAATTCCTGCGCGCCGGTTGTAGCTGCCGGCGCGCCGACTGCCCGATTGAACCCGCTGTCACCGCCGGTCGTTGTCGATCAGCGGAACGACGCGCCATGCGAGGAGAAACAAAGATGCTGAAATCCTATCGCGGCAGCTGCCATTGCGGGGCCGTCCATTTCGAATGCCAGCTCGATCTCGCGCCTGCCGGGCAGCGATCGAAGCCGGAGCTCGACGGTGTCTGGTGGACGTCGAGCTTCCGCTGCAACTGCTCGTGGTGCGCCAAGACGCGGTTCTGGAAGAACTTCGCCCGCCCCGCCGGCTTCCGCATCACCTCGGGCGAGGACATGCTGACCGACTACCGCTTCGGTTCGTCGGCCATCCGCCACCGCTTCTGCAGCCGCTGCGGGGTGCATCCCTTCGCCTCGGCGAGCTTC
Organism: Aminobacter sp. Piv2-1; assembly: GCF_037625995.1. NCBI lineage: Bacteria > Pseudomonadati > Pseudomonadota > Alphaproteobacteria > Hyphomicrobiales > Phyllobacteriaceae > Aminobacter > Aminobacter sp. Piv2-1. The sequence continues at coordinate 268,012 of NZ_JARKMU010000002.1, read as the reverse complement.
GACATCATGGGCGGCGACTTCCATGCCATCAACATCGCCTGCCTCGACGACGTCTCGCCGGAGGAACTGGCCACCGTGCCGATCATCTACGAGGACGGCAGAAGCGACGCCTGGGACCGCCCGCCGGCGGTGACGAGTCATCTGTAGAGCGCACGAGCCTCCAGCCTCGTTACCACTTGACAACAAAGAACAAATAAGGAACAACTTCCATCATTAGTTTATTTTGTGCGAAGAATGCAACCACAAGGATTCATGATGGGCAAGAATACGGGCGAAGGATTTCGCCGAGGCGCCGTTCGCGAACGCACCCAGTTCGAGCGGCCTGATGGCCTTTGGCAAAAGCGCGATGAGCTGACTGGCGAATTCATGGAAGTCAAACAGTCTGACGGACCGTTCAAGGGAGTGGCAAAGGAGCCCGACGGTCGAGACACCGACAAGGCGTAGCGACATGGGCTGTCGGCACTCCGCCAAGCCGGTATAGACAGGCGATCAGTGGTTGTCGCGCGGGATGCCCTTGGTCTGGGCGACGCGCTGGTACTTGACCGCCGGCTTCAGCACCATGCCCTCGGACAGCTGGTCGACCATGCCGCGCTGGATTTCCTGCCACGGCGTCTGGTGCGCCGGGTAGCGGTAGCCGCCCCCCTGCTGCAGCTCGGCCCGGCGGCGGGCAAGCTCGTCGTCGCCGATCAGGATGTCGGCGGTGCCTTTCCTCAGGTCGATGCGCACGCGGTCGCCCGACTTCAGCAGCGCCAGCCCGCCGCCGACGGCGGCCTCCGGCGAGGCGTTGAGGATCGACGGCGAACCCGAGGTGCCCGACTGGCGGCCGTCGCCGATGCAGGGCAGCGAGTGGATGCCGCGCTTGATGAGGTAAGCGGGCGGCTGCATGTTCACCACTTCGGCAGCACCCGGATAGCCGACGGGTCCCGTGCCGCGCATGAACAGGATGGTGTTCTCGTCGATGCCCTCGGCGGGATCGTCGATGCGGGCATGGTAGTCCTCCGGTCCGTCGAACACCTTGGCGGTGCCTTCGAAGGCCTCGGGGTCCGTGGGGTTCGACAGATAGCGGTCGCGGAACTCCTTCGAGATCACGCTGGTCTTCATGATGGCGCTGTCGAACAGATTGCCCTTGAGGTTGATGAAGCCGGCATCCTTCTTCAGCGGGTCGGCCACCGGGCGGATCACCTTGGGGTCCATGGTCTCGGCGGAAGCGCAGTTTTCGCCCATGGTCCTGCCGTTGGCGGTGACGGCATCGGGATGCGGCAGCAGGCCGGCCTTGATCAGCTCGGCGACGACCGCCGGCACGCCGCCGGCATGGTGATAGTCCTCGCCGAGATACTCGCCGGCCGGCTGCAGGTTGACCAGAAGCGGTACGTGGTGGCCGAGCCGCTGCCAGTCGTCATTGTCGAGCGGCACGCCGAGGTGGCGGGCAATCGCGTTCAAGTGGATCGGCGCGTTGGTCGAGCCGCCGATCGCGGAATTGACGACGATGGCGTTCTCGAACGCCTGGCGGGTCATGATGTCGGACGGCTTCAGGTCCTCGCGGACCATGTCGACGATGCGTTTGCCCGTGTCGTAGGAGATCTGGCCGCGCTCGCGATAGGGAGCCGGGATCGCCGCCGAGCCCGGCAGCTGCATGCCCAGCGCCTCGGCCAGGCTGTTCATGGTCGTCGCCGTGCCCATGGTGTTGCAATAGCCGACCGAAGGCGCCGACGAGGCGACGATCTCCATGAACTCGTCGTAGTCGATCTCGCCGGCGGACAGGCGCTCGCGCGATTCCCACACGATGGTGCCCGATCCGGTGCGCTTGCCCTTGTGCCAGCCATTGAGCATGGGCCCGACCGACAGGGCGATCGCCGGAATGTTGACAGTGGCCGCCGCCATCAGCAGCGCCGGCGTGGTCTTGTCGCAGCCGATGGTGAGCACGACGCCGTCGAGCGGATAGCCGTAGAGCACCTCGACCAGGCTGAGATAGGCGAGGTTGCGGTCGAGCGATGCGGTCGGGCGTTTTCCCGTTTCCTGGATCGGGTGGCACGGAAACTCGAAGGGCACGCCGCCTGCGGCAATGATGCCGGCGCGGACGCGCCTGGCAAGTTCGATATGGTGGCGGTTGCAGGGCGACAGGTCCGAGCCGGTCTGGGCGATGCCGATCAGCGGCTTGCCGGACTGCAGTTCCTCGCGCGTCAGGCCGAAATTCAGGTAGCGCTCGAGATAGAGCGCGGTCATGCCGGGATTGTCCGGATTGTCGAACCACTCCTGCGAACGGAGCTTCTTCGTCGTCTTCTGGCCGGTCATGGCAATTCTCCCGAAAGCGGGTTGCATGGTTATGGCAAGGACGGCTGCCCGGCAAGACGCACCACCCGGCCTGGCGATGGACAAGCGGCGACTGCCGCGCTACCCCTTCATGGTTTTCATCGGGAGGGGATCGCGCATGGCTCTGGTGATCGAAGGCGAGGAGAAGATCGGCGCGCCCATCGACGTCGTCTGGAAGGCACTGAACGACCCTGCGGTGCTGAAGGAAAGCATCCCCGGCTGCGAGAGCCTGGAGATGTCGTCGCCGACCGAAATGGCCGCCAAGGTGGTGCTCAAGATCGGCCCGATCAAGGCAACCTTCTCCGGCGAGGTGACGCTGAAGAACCTCAAGCCGCCGCACTCCTACACCATCGAAGGCGAGGGCAAGGGCGGCATCGCCGGCTTCGCCAAGGGCGGCGCCGACGTGACGCTGACCGAGGACGGCCCCGACGCGACGATCCTCAAATATGCCGCCAAGGCCGATGTCGGCGGCAAGATCGCCCAGCTTGGGAGCCGCCTGATCACCTCGACCTCGAAGAAGCTCGCCGGCCAGTTCTTTTCGACCTTCAGCGAGAAGGTGGGCGGCGCGTAGGGAGCGATTGTCTTTTCCGGTTGCGGAAACTTCTGCGTCCTCTCGTTTCCTCCGACGCGATCAATGAGAGGAGCGTTGCGCGCGGCCTCGGGCGACCCCACCCCGATCCGCTGCGCGGATCGACCCTCCCCTCGAGGGGGAGGGAAAGTCACGCACGCCTCATTCCTTCCCACCCCCCTCTGTCCTGCCGGACATCTCCCCCACACGGGGGGAGATTGGCAGCTTCGGCGTCTCGCCCATCCCCTCAAGAATAGCTCTTGCAGCGGTGGTGACTAGCCGGGGCATCGATGACGGCCCAATCTCCCCCCTTGTGGGGGAGATGTCCGGCAGGACAGAGGGGGGTGGGAACGGCGAGCCGAGAAGGCGTCCCGGCGAAGGGCCGCCCCCCAAAAAAAGTCGCCCGGCGGTGGACAAGCAGTTCACGCCGCCCGCGCCAAGGCGCCGGCTCGAGCACCTTCGCGCGGAACGCTGCTCACGAGGACCACGGGGAACCAAGCCGCGATGGCCCGGCCGCCAGGAGCCGCGCCATCCGGTCCTGCGAAAGACCCCTCGCCTATTCGAAGACGATGGTCGGCGTTGCTGCCTCCGAGGCGCCCTGTTCTTCCTGCAGGCGCGACCAGACCCGGGCGGCGATGTCGCGATAGACCTTCGCGCCCACCCCGTCGGGGTTGGAGACGACGACCGGCTTGCCGGTGTCGGAGGTCTCGCGGATCTGCATTTCGAGCGGCACTTCGCCGAGGAAGGTGACGCCGAGGCGTTCGGCCTCCCGCTTCGCGCCGCCATGGCCGAAGATATCGTAGCGGTTGCCGGTGTCGGGGGCGACGAAGTAGCTCATGTTCTCGACGATGCCGAGCAGCGGCACGTCGACCTTCTTGAACATGTTGAGGCCCTTGCGCGCGTCGATCAGCGCCAGGTCCTGCGGCGTCGACACGATGACCGCGCCCGCCAGCGGCACCTGCTGGGCCATGGTGAGCTGGGCGTCGCCGGTGCCGGGCGGCATGTCGACGACGAGCACGTCGAGCGGACCCCATTCGACCTCGCGCAGCATCTGGGTCAGCGCCGACATGACCATCGGCCCGCGCCAGATCATCGGCGTCTCCTCGTCGACGAGGAAGCCCATCGACATGACCTTGAGGCCGTAGTTCTGCATCGGCTTGAGGATCTTGCCGTCGACCGTTTCCGGGCGGCCATGGATGCCGAGCAGCCTGGGCATGGACGGGCCGTAGATGTCGGCGTCGAGCACGCCGACCCTGAGGCCGTTGGCGGCGAGGCCGAGCGCGATATTGACTGCGGTCGTCGACTTGCCGACGCCGCCCTTGCCGGAAGCGACCGCGATGATGGCCGAGATGCCGGGCACGCCGCGCTTGCCCTGGCTCTGCGATGCAGGCGCATGCGGCGCCGGCCGCGGGGCCGCGGCGGGCGCGGGGCGAGGTGCTGCCGGGCGCGGCGGAACCGGCGCTTCCATGCCGCCGCCCTTCTTCTCGGCGGTCAGGGCAACGACGGCGCCGCTGACGCCGGGAATGGCCTTGACGACGCGTTCGGCTGCGGCGCGCAGCGGCTCCATCTCCTGCGCGCGGGCGGCCGGCACGGTGATCGAGAAGAACACCTTGCCGTCGGCGATGAAAATCTCCGAGACGAGGCCGAGCTCGACGATGTTGCCGGTGAAATCGGGGCCGTTGACGGTCCTGAGATGCTCAAGCACGGCTTCCTTGGTGACTGTCATTTGGCGAACGCACTGCTCCCTGTTGGGTCTCAGATAATGCAGTTTGGCCGAAGAACCAACTACCCGAAATGGCGGCCAGGTGCCGCGCCGGTTGGCAATGCCGCCAACCGCCCCATCTATTGGCGGACGAAATAAATTTTCGCGGCGTGTCGGGCAAGGGCCGCCGGCCGCGTCCTTGGGGCACCGATACCAGTCCACAGGGAGATCAAGCCATGAAGTTCGTGACCTACCTCTTCTTCAACGGCAACTGCCGCGAGGCCTTCGAATTCTATGCCCGCCTGTTCGACGGCGAAATCGCCGGCATGGTCACCTATCGGGACGAGCCCGGCCAAGGCAGCGTGCCGGCCGAATGGCTGGACAAGGTGATGAACGTGCAGCTGTCGATCGGCGACCAGGTGCTGATGGCCTCCGACTCGCCGCCGCGATATGCCAGCGACATGAGCGGCTTCTCGGTATCGGTCGACCTGGACGACCTCGGCCGGGCCGAGCGCGTCTTTACGGCACTTGCCGACGGCGGCACGGTCAACATGCCGTTTCAACCTACCTTCTGGGCCAAGGGCTTCGGCATGGTGAAGGACAGGTTCGGCACGCCCTGGATGATCAGCAGCGGCAACGCCCAGGAATAGGCACAGCGAACCCACACCCGCCACGGAGATCGGCACATGCAGCTCGTCGCAATCATTCTCGGCCTCGTCGTCCTTGCGGTCCTGGCCATCGCCGCGTCCAAGCCGAACCATTTCATGCTGAAGCGCAGCGCCGACATCGCCGCCGCCCCGGAGACGATCTTCGGGCTCATCAACGATTTCCGCCGCTGGCGGGACTGGTCGCCATGGGAGACGCTCGACCCCGAGCTCAAGCGGACGATGAGCGGCGCGGAAGCCGGCGAAGGCGCCGTCTACGAATGGAGCGGCAACAAGAAGGTCGGCCAGGGCCGCATGGAGATCACCGACATCTCGGCGCCCAACGAAATCGTCATCAAACTCGACTTCCTGAAACCCTTCGAGGCCCACAACGTCGCCGCATTCGCCATCGAACCGCAGGGCGACAGCAGCCGGGTGACGTGGTCGATGCATGGGCCCAACCCGTTCATGGCCAAGCTGATGCAGGTGTTCATGAATTTCGACAAGATGGTCGGCAAGGATTTTGAAAAGGGCCTCGCCAACCTGAAGGCCATCGCCGAACGGGACTGAACAAGTCCTGGTCCGCCAGGGCGGGCGAGGCATCTCCGCCGGCGCATTCTCAAACCTGCGAAGGAGGACAGCATGCTTGGACACACCAACGCCATCGCCAACATCGCGGTCAGGGACCTCGGCCGCGCCAAGAACTTCTACATCGGCACGCTCGGGCTCTCGGAGGTCGAGGCGATGGGCGACGAAGTCGCCGTGCTGAAGAGCGGCAGCACGCTCGTCAACGTCTACCGGTCCGACTATGCCGGCACCAACAAGGCGACCACAGTCACCTGGGCCGTCGGCGACGACATCGACCGGCTGGTGAAGGAGCTGAAGCTCAAGGGCGTCACGTTCGAGCACTACGACATGCCGGGCACAAAGCTGGATGGCGACGTGCATGTGTTCGGCGACCTGCGCGTGGCTTGGTTCACCGACCCCGACGGGAACATTTTGAACCTGATCAACCAATAGGGTTTTGGTGGTCGCCCGGGCTTGCCGGATACCCGCTCAGGTAGCTGGCATTCGACCGTCGTGAACCTCATCGAGGTCACGGCATGGATCCCCGGGTCTCCGCAGATCGCTGCGCTCCTGCTCCGCCCGAGGATGACGAAGGCATGAGCTTTGCCGCCAATCTCCGAGGGTGCGAGACGAAGGCATGAGCTTTGCCAGCAATCTCCGAGGTTTCGAATGGCAGCAGGCTCGTCTCTTCTTGCCAATTGCACCCCTTGGGGATTGGCCGAGGCAACTATGCCTTCGTCATCCTCGGGCGGAGCAGGAGCGCAGCGATCTGCGGAGACCCGGGGATCCATGCCGTAACGTCGATGAAGCCAACGATGGTCCAAGCTTCAGCATCCGGCAAATCATCCCACACCACCGCTGGCCCCCAACTGCAAGTAACCCGCCCGACCGCGGCGCAACCAGTCTGGCGCAAGCTGCCGGCTCCAGATAGCTTCACAGCATGATCGACAAGCTGGAATTCTTCATCGCCCTCGCCAGGGAACAACATTTCGGACGCGCCGCCGAGGAATGCCGCGTCACCCAGCCGACGCTTTCGGCCGGCATCAAGCAGCTCGAGGACATCCTCGGCGTGATGCTGGTGCAGCGCGGCTCGCGCTTCCAGGGGCTGACGCCGGAGGGCCGGCAGGTGCTGGAATGGGCGCGCCGCATCGTCGGCGACACCCGCGCCATGCGCGAGGAGATGCGCGCCGCCCGCCACGGCCTGTCGGGGCGCATCCGCATCGCGGCGATCCCCACCGCGCTCGCCATGGTGCCGAAGCTGACGACGCCGTTCCGCGACAAGCACCCGGGCGTGACCTTCTCGATCCTGTCGCGCACCTCGATCGAGGTGCTGTCGCTACTCGGCAATTTCGAGATCGACGCCGGCATCACCTATCTCGACAACGAGCCGCTGGGGCGCGTCACCAGCGTGCCGCTCTATGCCGAGCGCTACCAGCTGATCACGGCGGCGGGCAACGAATACTCCGATCGCGACAAGGTCACCTGGGAAGAGGTGAGCACGCTGCCGCTGTGCCTGCTGACGCCCGACATGCAGAACCGCCGCATCATCGACCAGCACCTCGCCGAGGCCGGCGTGCAGGTCAGGCCGACGCTCGAATCGAATTCGATGATCGTGCTGTTCTCCCACATCAGGACCGGCAAGTGGTCGTCGATCATGCCGCTCAACCTCGCCGAGACCTTCGGCTTCGCCGAGCCGATCCGGGCCATTCCGATCGTCGAGCCCGACGCCAGCCACACCGTCGGCCTGGTGGTGGCGCGGCGCGATCCGAACACGACGCTGGTGCAGGCGCTGCTTGACGAAGCCATGACGCTGGCAGGCGATTTCCGCCGCAACTCGTGAGCTAGACTCCCCTCCATCGTCCACTCGATAGAAAATTTTTATCATGTGACGAAACAGCTTTATTGATTCCGGCCCTAAGGATCGGGTTCAATAGGAACATGGCGCCCAATGGAACGGCGCAAATGTCAGGGAGGGCGCTGCGTGGTCATGCAGCCTGCAAGTACCGATGTCGCCGCGAGGACATCTGCGGTGATCAGCGAATTGAGGAATCTCGAGGGTCCGCTGATCCCGATCCTTCATGGTGTCCAGGAAGAGTTCGGCTACGTTCCGCAGGAAACCCTGCCGATCATCGCCGAGGCGCTCAACCTGTCGCGCGCCGAAGTGCACGGCGTCTTCACCTTCTACCACGACTTCCGCAAGGAGCCGGCCGGCCGCCACGTGCTGAAGCTGTGCCAGGCCGAGGCCTGCCAGTCGATGGGCAGCGACGCGATCGCCGCCCAGATCAAGCAGACGCTCGGCATCGGCTTCCACGAGACCAGCAAGGACGGTGCCGTGACGCTGGAGCCGGTCTACTGCCTCGGCCTGTGCGCCTGTGCCCCCTCGGCCATGCTCGACGGCGAGGTGATCGGCCGTCTCGACGCCGACAAGATCGACGAAATTGCCGCTGAGGTGCGCTCATGAGCGTGACGATCTATGTTCCCGGCGATTCCGGCGCGCTGGCGCTCGGCGCCGACAAGGTCGCCAAGGCGATCGAGAAGGAAATTTCCGCGCGCGGCCTCGACGCCAGGATCGTGCGCAACGGTTCGCGCGGCATGTACTGGCTGGAGCCGATGGTGGAAGTCGCGACCGCAGCCGGCCGCGTCGCCTACGGTCCGGTGTCAGTCAAGGACGTCGCCTCGCTGTTCGACGCCGGCCTCGCTGCGGGCGGCCAGCACAAGCTGTCGCTCGGCGATCCGGAAAAGCTGCCCTTCCTCGCCAAGCAGACGCGCCTGACCTTCGCCCGCTGCGGCATCACCGATCCGCTGTCGCTGGCCGACTACGAGGCCCATGGCGGCCTCGTCGGCCTGCGCAACGCGGTTGCGATGGCACCCGCCGACGTCGTCAAGCAGGTGACCGAATCCGGCCTGCGCGGCCGCGGCGGCGCCGGCTTCCCGACCGGCATCAAGTGGAAGACCGTGCTCGATACGCCGGGCGAGCAGAAATACATCGTCTGCAACGCCGACGAGGGCGATTCGGCCACCTTCGCCGACCGCATGATCATGGAAGGCGACCCCTTCGTGCTGATCGAGGGCATGGCCATCGCCGGCCTCGCCACGGGCGCCACCAAGGGCTACGTCTATATCCGTTCGGAATATCCGCACGCCATCGCCGCCATGACCAAGGCGGTCGAGGTGGCCGGGAAAGCGGGCGTCCTGGGCAAGAGCGTTCTCGGAACCTCCCAAGGCTTCGACATCGAGATCCGCTCGGGCGCCGGCGCCTATGTCTGCGGCGAGGAAACCTCGCTGCTCAACAGCCTCGAGGGCAAGCGCGGCGTGGTGCGCGCCAAGCCGCCGCTGCCGGCGATCGAGGGCCTGTTCGGCAAGCCGACCGTCATCAACAACGTCATCTCGCTCGCTTCCGTGCCGATCGTCATGGACAAGGGCGCGCAGTACTACAAGGACTTCGGCATGGGCCGCTCGCGCGGCACCATCCCGATCCAGATCGCCGGCAACGTCAAGCATGGCGGCCTGTTCGAGGTGGCCTTCGGCCTCACCCTCGGCGAGATCGTCGACGAGATCGGCGGCGGCACCCGCAGCGGCCGGCCGGTGAAGGCGGTGCAGGTGGGCGGCCCGCTCGGCGCCTATTTCCCGCGCGCGCTGTTCGACACGCCGTTCGACTACGAGGCCTTCGCGGCCAAGGACGGCCTGATCGGGCACGCCGGCATCACCGTGTTCGACGACAGCGCCGACATGCTGAAGATGGCCCGCTTCGCCATGGAGTTCTGCGCCATCGAGAGCTGCGGCAAGTGCACGCCCTGCCGCATCGGCTCGACGCGCGGCGTCGAGACGCTCGACAAGCTCAAGGCGAACATCGAGCCGGAGAAGCAGCTCGCGCTGGTGAGCGACCTCTGCAACACGATGAAGTTCGGTTCGCTCTGCGCGCTTGGCGGCTTTACCCCCTACCCGGTGATGAGCGCCATCAACCATTTCCCCGAAGACTTCCGGCCGGCAGCGGTCGCTCAGGCAGCGGAATGATGGACGCTCAGGGTCGCAGCTTTGGTTTTGTCGTCGGAAGCGACGTGCAACGGGACGGCATGTACTACGAAGCGACAGAAATCGTAGGCGGGAAATCGACGTTCGTGGCCGAGGTGTTTTACTCGGACCAAAGCCATAGCATGACGTTCACGGCTGTAGTGCCCGATATTCCAATCGAGATTATCGATCACATGCTTGAGCAAGCCCGGATACGTTTGGTGCCGATAGGCCATCCAGCGAAGGTCGCGGAGTAGAAATGTTCGCGTTGATCGACCCCCGCCAAGCCAAAATGAATTCTTCTCAGGAGTCCTACTGATGGGTCTCATCCACGAAATCGACTTCGGCACCCCTGCCTCCAAATCCGAAAAGCAGGTCACGCTCACCATCGACGGCTTCGAGGTGACCGTGCCCGAAGGCACCTCGATCATGCGCGCCTCGATGGAGGCGGGCATCGAAATCCCGAAGCTCTGCGCCACCGACATGGTCGACGCCTTCGGCTCCTGCCGTCTCTGCCTGATTGAGATCGAGGGCCGCGCCGGCACGCCGGCGTCGTGCACCACCCCGGTCGCGCCGGGGCTGGTCGTGCACACCCAGACCGGCCGGCTGAAGGACATCCGCAAGGGCGTGATGGAGCTCTACATCTCCGACCATCCGCTCGACTGCCTGACCTGCGCGGCCAACGGCGACTGCGAACTGCAGGACATGGCCGGTGCCGTCGGCCTGCGCGATGTGCGCTTCGGCTACGAGGGCGAGAACCACGTCTTTTCCAAGCGCGACGGCGGCGAAAACTTCAACTGGATGGCGAAGGACGAGTCCAACCCGTACTTCACCTACGACCCGGCCAAGTGCATCGTCTGCTCGCGCTGCGTGCGGGCCTGCGAAGAGGTGCAGGGCACCTTCGCGCTGACCATCGAGGGCCGCGGCTTCGGCAGCCGCGTGTCGGCCGGCATGCAGGAAGCCTTCATCGACAGCGAGTGCGTGTCGTGCGGGGCCTGCGTGCAGGCCTGCCCGACGGCGACCCTGCAGGAGAAGTCGGTCATCCAGATCGGCCAGCCCGAACATTCGGTGGTCACCACCTGCGCCTATTGCGGCGTCGGCTGCTCGTTCAAGGCCGAGATGCGCGGCGATGAGCTGGTGCGCATGGTGCCGTGGAAGGACGGCAAGGCCAACCGCGGCCACAGCTGCGTCAAGGGCCGCTTCGCCTATGGCTATGCCACGCACAAGGAGCGCATCCTCAACCCGATGATCCGCGAGAACATCGCCGATCCGTGGCGCGAAGTGTCGTGGGAAGAGGCGATCGCCCACACGGCCAAGGAATTCCGCCGCATCCAGTACCAGTATGGACGCGGCGCCGTCGGCGGCATCACCTCCTCGCGCTGCACCAATGAAGAAACCTTCCTCGTGCAGAAGCTGATCCGCCAGGGCTTCGGCAACAACAACGTCGACACCTGCGCCCGTGTCTGCCACTCGCCGACCGGCTATGGCCTCGGCCAGACCTACGGCACCTCGGCCGGCACGCAGGACTTCGATTCGGTCGAGCACACCGACGTCGCGCTGATCATCGGCGCCAACCCGGCCTCGGCGCACCCCGTCTTCGCCTCGCGCCTGAAGAAGCGGCTGCGCGCCGGTGCCAAGCTGATCGTCATCGATCCGCGCCGCACCGAGATGGTGAAGTCGGCGCATATCGAGGCAGCGCACCACCTGGCACTGAAGCCGGGCACCAACGTCGCCGTCGTCACCGCGCTGGCGCATGTCATCGTCACCGAAGGGCTGTTCGACGAGCAGTTCATCCGCGAGCGCTGCGACTGGTCGGAATTCCAGGACTACGCCGAATTCGTCTCCGATCCGCGCCACAGCCCGGAGGAAGTCGAAAAGCTCTCCGGCGTGCCGGCCGAAACCATCCGCGGTGCAGCCCGGCTCTATGCCACCGGCGGCAACGGCGCGATCTACTACGGCCTCGGCGTCACCGAGCACAGCCAGGGTTCGACCACCGTCATCGGCATCGCCAACCTCGCCATGCTGACCGGCAACATCGGCCGCAAGGGCGTCGGCGTGAATCCGCTGCGCGGCCAGAACAACGTGCAGGGCGCCTGCGACATGGGCTCGTTCCCGCACGAGCTGCCGGGCTACCGCCACATTTCGGGCGATGCGGTGCGCGACATCTATGACAGCCTGTGGGGCGTGAAGCTGGACGACGAGCCCGGCCTGCGCATCCCCAACATGCTGGACGCCGCCGTCGACGGCACCTTCAAGGGCATCTACATCCAGGGCGAAGACATTCTGCAGTCGGACCCCGACACCAAGCACGTCTCGGCCGGCCTCGCCGCCATGGAATGCGTCGTCGTGCAGGACCTGTTCCTGAACGAAACCGCCAACTACGCCCATGTCTTCCTGCCGGGCTCGACCTTCCTCGAGAAGGACGGCACCTTCACCAACGCCGAGCGCCGCATCAACCGCGTGCGCAAGGTGATGTCGCCGAAGAACGGCTATGCCGACTGGGAAGTGACGCAGAAGCTCGCCCAGGCGATGGGCCTCAACTGGGCCTACAAGCACCCGTCCGAGATCATGGACGAGGTCGCCAAGACCACGCCCTCCTTCGCCAACGTCTCCTACGACTTCCTGGAGAAGATGGGCTCGGTACAGTGGCCGTGCAACGACAAGGCGCCGGAAGGCACTCCGATCATGCACATCGACGGCTTCGTGCGCGGCAAGGGCAAGTTCATCCGCACCGAATATGTGGCGACGGACGAAAAGACCGGCCCGCGCTTCCCGCTGCTGCTCACCACCGGCCGCATCCTCAGCCAGTACAATGTCGGCGCCCAGACCCGGCGCACCGAAAACGTCGCCTGGCATGCGGAGGACCTGCTGGAAATCCACCCGCACGACGCCGAGAACCGCGGCCTGCGCGACGGCGACTGGGTGCGGCTGCAGAGCCGCGCCGGCGAGACGACCCTCAGGGCGACGATCACCGACAAGGTGTCGCCGGGCGTGGTCTACACCACCTTCCACCACCCGGACACGCAGGCCAACGTCATCACCACCGACTTCTCGGACTGGGCAACCAACTGTCCGGAATACAAGGTGACGGCGGTGCAGGTGTCGCCTTCCAACGGTCCGTCGGACTGGCAGAAGGACTACAACGAGCAGGCCCAGCAGAGCCGCCGCATCGCCGGCCACATGGAAGCGGCGGAGTAGGAACGTGCACGGGACACCGTCGCTCTTCTCCCCCCTCGAGGGGGAGATGTCGCCGAAGGCGACAGAGGGGGTAGCCTCAGAAGGCACCGCCATTGGCGTCGAGTACGTCCGCACCTACCCCACCAGGCCGCTTCGCGACCACCCTCCCCTCAAGGGGGAGGGAAAGTGCCGGCCATGACCGACCGCCCCGCTATCACCCAGACCTCCCGCCTCGCCCGCCGGGCGAGCGGGACGTCGGTGGCCAACCGCATGGTGCCCGAGGAGACGCCGGTGGCGCTGTCCTATGGCGGCACGACGCATGCGGTGATGATGGCGAGCCCGGCCGATTTCGAGGATTTTGCGCTCGGCTTCTCGCTGACCGAAGGCATCGTCGGATCGGCGGCCGAGATCGAGGCCATCGAGGTGCTCGACGTCGAGGCCGGCATCGACATCCAGATCAGGCTCTTCGACAAGGCCAACACCCGTTTCGAGCAGCGGCGCCGCCGCCTCGCCGGCCCGGTGGGCTGCGGGCTGTGCGGCATCGAATCCATCGAGGAGGCGATGCGCTCGGTCTGCGACGTGCACCGGCCAACGCTCCACCTTTCCGCCGACGACATCGTGCAGGCGGTGAAGATGCTGTCCAAGGTGCAGCCGCTGCACGCCGAGACGGGCGCGGTCCACGCCGCCGGCTTCTACGTGCCCGGCAAGGGCGTGGTGGCGGCGCGCGAGGACGTCGGCCGCCACAACGCGCTCGACAAGCTGGCCGGCGCGCTGAGCCGGGCCGGCATCGACGGCGGTTCGGGCGCGGTTGTCGTGACCAGCCGCGTCTCGGTCGAGATGGTGCAGAAGACGGCGGCGATCGGCGCGCCCTTCATCATCGCCGTCTCGGCACCCACCGCGCTTGCCATCCGCACCGCCGAGCAAGCCGGCATGACCCTCGTCGCGCTGGTGCGCGGCGACGATTTCGACATCTTCACCCACCCCGACCGAGTGAACACCGGAGCCGCGAAAAATGTCGCATGACGACGAAGACAGGATGAGCACGAAGCAGAAGCTCGTCTACATGGCGAACCAGATCGCCATGTTCTTCGATAGCAAGCCGCATGACGAAGGTGTGGCGGGCATCGCCGAGCACATCAACAAGTTCTGGGACCCGCGCATGCGGCGCCAGTTCTTCGAGATGGTCGACGCAGGCGGCGCCGGCATGAAGCCGACGGTGGTCGAGGCCGCCGCCAAGATCAGGCGCCCCAGGCAGGACGCCGCCTGAAACCAATCAATCGGGACAGTCAAGCAGGGCGGCCGGGACCAGATCCGGCCGCTTTTATTTTGCCACCCCGCTACGTTCGTTAGAAAGTCCGGCAAGTGCTACAGTAAGAACGGAGGCTGCCAACCCTCGAGGGAGAGAAGCATGTTCGTGGCACGATGGAAGATCGACGCCCGCTTCGGGCACAAGCAGAGTGCAATCGACCTGTTGCGCCAGTGGGAGCGCGAGATCGGTCCCCAGGCCGGGACCGACAAGATGACGATGCAGATACTGACCGGATCGGTCGGCGCGAAGGAAGCCACGATCGAGGTCAACCACCAGGTCGCGAGCCTGGCGCAGCTCGAAGAGATGTTCGCCAAGGTTTCCAAGATCGACGCCCACGCCCAGTGGGGCAAGAAGCTCGAACCCCTGGTGGTCTCGGGATCGTCCTACTGGAACATCTACAGGGTCGTCGAGGATTGAACCGGCGCCTCGTCCGGTGAGCGGGCGGCGGCCGCCCGCCGGGCGATGGCCGACAGCTTCAGCGCGGCGAGGAAGACGACCTCGACGGCGACCACGATCAGGATGATACGGAAGCCCAGGGCAACCGGGTCGCGGCCGCTCTCGCGCATCATGTAGCCGCCGGTGAGGAAGGCGGCGTTCCACATCAGGCTGCCCGAGAACGTGGCCACCGCGAAGGGCACGAAGGACAGGCGCAGCACGCCCGCCTCCAGCGCCAGGTAGGTGCGCGCCACCGGCACCAGCTGGGCGATCAGCGAGGCGCGGAAATTGTTGCGGCGGTAGGCCTGCGCCAGCCGCTGGTAGGTGGCGTGCTTGAGCAGCACATATTTGCCGAAACGGCGCACGACCGCATCGGCGCGGTCCGGGCCGAGCCAGTTGCCGGCGGCGTACCAGAGCATGGAGCCGGTGCCGGAACCCAGCGTCGTCGCCAGCATCAGCGCCACCAGCGTCTGCCAGTCCGGCGCGGCGGTCATGCCGAAGAACAACAGCAGCACATGCGACGGCGGCACCGGCGAAATCTTCTCGGTGAAGGCGAGCACGCCGGCGCCGAGCACGCCAAGGCCGAGGAAGGACGGGATCATGCGAAGCGCCAGTCGTAGCCCTTGGCCGGCTTCATGCGCCTGATGCGGTAGACCGCGGCCGGCGGGATGTTGCGGAAGGTGTGGCCGACGCGGGCCACGTCGAGATCGAGACGGTCGAGCACCGACCGGTCGATGGGGCAGCGGAAGCCGTAGGTGAAGACATACATCGCCCCGTCCGCCCTGAGGCTCGCGAAGGCGCCCTCGAGGATGGCATAGGTCTGGCGCGGCGGGATGGCCAGGAACGGCAGGCCGCTGATGACGGCGCCGACGGTGCTGCCCTCGAAGTCCGGGAGTTGGCGCAGCCCGGCCGCGTCGACCTCGAGAACGCGCGCCGCCGGGAAGCGCTGCCTGAGCATGCGGGCAAACTCGGGGTTGAGCTCGACCAGCGTCAGTTCCTGCTCCTTCACCCCGCGGGCGACGAGCGCCCGGGTGAACGATCCGGTCCCGGCGCCGAGCTCCAGCACCGGGCCGGTGTCGGGACCGATGGCGCGGGTGATCAGCGTGGCCAGGCTCGCGCCCGACGGCGCGATGGCGCCGATCTTGCGCGGCGCCGAAGCCCATGCCTTGAGAAACGACAAAGCGTCGCCTGCAGCCATTTCGAACCCCTCTCGCATGTCCCGCCGGCGAATCGGCGCCGGATCCTGGCGAAGACTGCTTGCGACTGCTGGATTGCACCTGCATTGCGAGAATCGGCGGAATTGAGGCATTGCGGAGTTGCATCGGCAAGAATGATCAGGTCGCAATGCTTTCGCAATGTTGGAACACTAGAGCGGCGGGCATTTCTGAGTAATGCAATTTCGCCGTTCCTGCTGTTTTTCCAGCCGCATTCGTGCGACCCCAGACGAACCCGTCTGACCGCAAGATGCTCCAGCCGGAGCCGCATATTGCCGGAGACGTAGATGCGCATACTGCTGGTCGAAGACGAGCCGGAACTGGCTTCCGCCCTGCGCACGGCGCTCAAGCGCCACGACATGGTGTGCGACCACGCCGCATCGCTGCTCGAAGCCGGGGACTATGCCGACGCGGAGAGCTACGATGCGATCCTGCTCGACCGCCAATTGCCCGACGGCGACGGGCTGACGCTGGTGCCCAGGCTGCGCGCCCGCGGCAACGCCACGCCGGTGCTGGTGCTGACGGCGCGCGGCGACACCGCCGACAAGGTCGACGGGCTCGACATGGGCGCCGACGACTACCTGGCCAAGCCCTTCGCCTTCGAGGAACTGTTGGCCCGGCTGCGCGCCCTGCTGCGCCGTCCCGCGGCGAT
The DNA here is from genome assembly GCF_037625995.1 of Aminobacter sp. Piv2-1. Classification (NCBI taxonomy): domain Bacteria; kingdom Pseudomonadati; phylum Pseudomonadota; class Alphaproteobacteria; order Hyphomicrobiales; family Phyllobacteriaceae; genus Aminobacter; species Aminobacter sp. Piv2-1. Next base: position 251,423 of record NZ_JARKMU010000002.1, on the reverse strand, counting down.
CCAGGCCCAGGTCATCCGTGCCGGCGAGCTCGTCCTCGACCTCGGCCACCGCGAGGTCGCGGTGCGCGGCGAGGCCATGTCGCTGCCGCGCCGCGAACTGCTGGTGCTGGAGGCGCTGATGAAGCGGACGGGACGCATGGTGCAGCGGGCGTCGCTAATGGAGGCCGTGTTCGGGCTCGACGACGAGATCCAGTCCAACGCCCTCGACACGCATGTGTCGCGGCTGCGCCGCAAGCTCGCCGACGCCGAATGCGGTGTCGAGATCAACGGCGTGCGCGGCGTCGGCTACCTTCTGCGCGAGATTGCATGAAACCGGCCCTGCTGCTTTCGCCGCTCAGGCGGCTGATCCGTCCCGGCTCGCTGAAATGGCGCCTTGTATGGCGCCTTGTGGTGCTGCAGGTGGTGATGCTGACCCTGCTGATCGCGCTGATCATCGGCGGCTTCGTGGTGACCGGCGTCATCCCGCAGGAATATGAAGGCCGCGCCGTCGAGATCCTCAAGAAGGACGTGCGGCGCGACGACCAGGGCGGGCTGGTGCTGAAGCAGAGCCCGGCGCTCGCCGACCTGCGCGCCGAGGTGCCCGATCTGTGGTTCGTGATGCGCGACGAGCAGGGACATTCGCTTGCGGAAGGCACCGTGCCGCAGGAATTCGACCGCATGACGGCATCGCTCGACAACATCGACAACGCCAAGCTGGTCTGGAAGAAGGGGACGACGCTGCCGGCGGCCATCGTCTCCTGGTACGACACCAAGGCCGGGCGCGTGCAGATCTTCACTGGCGCCCAGGGCCGGTTCCGGCTCACCGCACTGCTGGCGGTGACACCCGAACTGTTCCTGCAGGCCATCCTGCCGATCGGCGGGGTGATGGGGCTGGCGACGCTGGTGGTCATTCCGCTAGTCGTGCGCAACGCCTTCAAGGGCCTGAGGCAGGCGGCCCAGCTGGCCGAGAAGATCGACGTCGACGCGCGCGGCGTGCGCCTGCCGGTGGCCCGCATCCCGACCGAGATCGCGCCGCTGGTGAAGGCCGTGAACGGCGCGCTCGACCGCCTGGACCGGGGCTACGAGCGGCACAAGCGCTTCCTGATCGACGCCGCGCACGAGTTGCGCACGCCGGTCGCCATCCTCAACACCCGCATCACCTCGCTGCCGCCGACGCCGGAGCGGGCGCGGCTCCTGCAGGACACGGCGCGGCTGTCGACGCTCACCGACCAGCTGCTCGACATCCAGCGGCTGGGCCGCCAGCCCGAGGGACTCGCGCCGATCGACCTGGTGGCCGCGGCGCGCGGCGTGGTCGTCGACCTTGCGCCGATGGCGTTCGCCACGGGCTACGAGATGTCGTTCGAACCGGCGGCGGAGGAGCTGTTCGTCAAAGGCGACCGCACGGCGATCGAGCGGGCGATCACCAACCTTGTGCAGAATGCCATCGAGCATGGCGGCAATGCCGGCCGCATCGCCATCACCGTCGCCCGGCCAGCTACGGTCGAGATCAGCGACGAGGGCGAAGGCGTGCCGGAAGCCGAGCGCGACAGGATATTCGAGCCGTTCTACCGCCTGCGCCCGCGCGGCCACGGCGCCGGGCTCGGGCTGAACCTGGTGCAGGAGATCATGCAGATGCATGGCGGCCGGATCGAACTCGACCGCGCCCGGAACGGCGGCGCCTGCTTCAGGATGGTGTTCCCGACGGCGTAGGGCCAAGGCACTGGAAGGTCCGCCCCCGGCGTCGTCGCGCAAGGCAGGTCCGTTGCGTATCAAAGGGAGACCGTCCGATACCCCTATTGCAGACCGGCGACGGTGAGTTCGGTGCCGGCCGCCGCCAAGGCTTCGGCGAGGTCGGCCGGCGGTGCGCGGTCGGTGACCAGCTCGCCGAAGCCGGCGAAGCCGCAGACCTGGACCAGCCCCTGGCGGCCGAACTTGGTATGGTCGGTGACAACGACCGAGCGCTGGCCGCGCGCCAGCACCGTGCGGGCGAACTCGGCCTCCTCGAGATTGTAGTCCATCACCCCGTTCGCCGCGTCGACCGCGCCGGCCGAGATCACCGCATGGGCGACGGCGAAGCGGCTGACGAACTCGATGGCCGACACGCCGAAGGCGGCACCGCTGTCGCTGCGCAGCTCGCCGCCGGCCATGTAGACCTTGTTGCCGTTCACGGTCGCCAGCGTGCGGGCGATGTCGGACGAATTGGTGACCACCGTCAGCCGGCGGTGACCCAGAAGTTCCCGCGCGAGGTAGCTGGTGGTGGTGCCGGTGTCGAGCATGACCGAATCGCCGTCGCGGATGGTGGCGGCGACCACCCGGGCGATGCTGCGCTTGGCCTCGGCATTCTCGCGCATGCGCCGCTCGAACGGCGCCTCGCCCACCACGGCGGGCAGGCCGATGGCGCCATGCATCTTGAGGATCGAGCCGTTGGCGCTGAGCGGCTTGACGTCGCGCCGTACCGTTTCCAGCGATACGCCCAGCTTGTCGGCGAGATCGGCGATGGTGATCGTGCCCTCGGTTTCGAGCAGGCGGAGGATTTCGCTGTGACGCTTGGAATGGTTCATCAGGCGGCCCCGGTCAGACGGCGCGTTTGGCCGAATCTGAAGATGGAATTGACCGACCTTACCGCATTCATACGATCGATCTCAACATATACGGTCAAAAGAACAACAAAAACCACAGAATCGGATTGACTCCGCCGCTTCCGCTGCGTGAGACTGCCGGCCAATCTGATCGAGGCGCAAGGGGAACGCGCCTGACACCGCAGGGAGGGGCTGGATGTCGAACAGCGAGGACCGTATCCGGGCCCTGCCTCTGTGGAACGGGGCAGTCACGATCGCGCCGCTCAAGGGCGGCATCAGCAACGAGAGCTGGCTGGTCGAGGACCGCAACGGCCGCCACGTGGTGCGCTTCGGCAAGGACTATCCCTTCCACCACGTCTTCCGCGACCGCGAGGTGATGGTGGCGCGCGCAGCACACAAGGCCGGCTTTGCGCCCGAGTTGCGCTATGCCGAACCGGGCGTGATGGTCAGCGAGTTCCTCGGCGCCAGGACCTATGGCGCCGACGACGTGCGCGCCAATGCCGGGCGCATCGCCCAGCTCGTCAGGCGCTTCCATGAGGAGATGCCGCGCCACGTCTCCGGCCCCGGCTTCATGTTCTGGGCCTTCCACGTCATTCGCGACTATGCGCGTACGCTTGCCGCCGGCGGCAGCCGCATGACGGCGCAGCTGCCGCGCTATCTCGACCTGGCCGACAGGCTGGAGAAGGCGCAGACGCCGCTGCCGATCATCTTCGGCCACAACGACCTTCTGCCGGCAAACTTCCTCGACGACGGCGACAGGCTGTGGCTCATCGACTTCGAATATGCCGGCTTCTCGACCGCGATGTTCGACCTCGCCGGCACCGCCTCCAACGCCGGCATGACGGACGAGGAATCCGACGAGCTTCTGTCTGTCTATTTCGGCGTCAGCCCCGACCAGGCCATCCGCCGCTCGCATCAGGCCATGCAATGCGCCTCGCTGCTGCGCGAGGCGATGTGGAGCATGGTCTCGGAACTCCACCTCACCGCACCCGGCGTCGACTACGTCGCCTACACCGCCGAGAACCTCGACAAGCTCGAGGCGGCGCTCGAAACCTACCAGAACCATTACGGGAAACTGTAGACATGGCCCTCCCCTCGCATGCGCAGATCGTCGTCATCGGCGGCGGCATCATCGGCTGCTCGACCGCCTATCACCTCGCCCGCGACCACAAGGCCGACGTGATCCTGCTCGAACAGGGCAAGCTGACCTCAGGCTCGACCTGGCATGCGGCGGGGCTGGTGGGGCAGCTCCGCTCGTCGGCCTCGATCACCCGCGTGCTCAAATATTCGGTCGAGCTCTACAAGGGGCTGGAGGCCGAGACCGGGCTTGCCACCGGCTGGAAGATGACCGGCTGCCTGAGGCTCGCCACCAACCAGGACCGCTGGACCGAATACAAGCGGCTGGCGACGACAGCGAAAAGCTTCGGCATGGACATGCAGCTGGTGTCGCCGGAGGAGGTCAAGCGCATGTGGCCGCTGATGGACACCTCGGACCTGGTCGGCGCCTCTTGGCTGCCGACCGACGGCCAGGCGAGCCCCTCCGACATCACCCAGTCGCTCGCCAAGGGCGCGCGCATGCATGGCGCCAAGCTGTTCGAGAATGTGCGCGTGACCGGCTTCGAGATGCAGGACGGCCGCATCCTGAAGGTTGCGACCGACCAGGGCGACATCGCCTGCGACAAGGTGGTGAACTGCGCCGGACAATGGGCGCGGCAGGTGGGCGCGATGGCCGGCATCAACGTGCCGCTGCAGCCGGTCAAGCACCAGTACATCATCACCGAGAAACTGCCGGGGCTCGCCACCGACGCGCCGACACTGCGCGACCCCGACCGCCGCACCTATTTCAAGGAGGAAGTCGGCGGGCTGGTGATGGGCGGCTACGAGCCGAACCCGCAGGGCTGGACGACGGGCGACGTGCCCAATGACTGGGAGTTCCGCCTGTTCGACGACGACTTCGACCATTTCGAACAGCACATGGTGCAGGCGATCGCGCGCGTTCCCGCTTTGGAGAACGTCGGCGTCAAGCAGATGATCAACGGCCCCGAGAGCTTTACCCCGGACGGCAACTTCATCCTGGGTTCGGCGCCCGAATGTTCGAACATGTTCGTCGGCGCCGGCTTCAACGCCTTCGGCATCGCCTCGGGCGGCGGGGCGGGCTGGGTGCTGGCGCAGTGGGTCGTGGACGGCGAGGCGCCGCTCGACCTCTGGGTGGTCGACATCAGGCGCTTCTCGGGCCTGCACCGCGACCGGCAGTGGGTGTCGGACCGCACGCTCGAAGCCTATGGCAAGCACTACACCATCGGTTATCCGCACGAGGAATATGAGAGCGGTCGGCCCTACATCGTCTCGCCGCTCTACGAGCGGCTGAAGAGGCACCGCGCCGTGTTCGGCTCGAAGCTCGGCTGGGAGCGACCCAACTGGTTCGCGCCCGAGGGCATGGAGGCCAGGGACGTCTACGCCATGGGCCGCCAGAACTGGTTCGAGCCTGTCGGCGACGAGCACCGGCATGTGCGCGAGGCGGTCGGCGTGTTCGACCAGTCGTCCTTCGCCAAATACGAGATGACGGGCAAGGACGCGCAAAGGGCGCTCGACCACATCTGCGCCAACGACGTGTCGAAACCAGCGGGCCGGTTGACCTACACGCAGTTGCTCAACACCCGCGGCGGCATCGAGGCCGACCTGACGGTGGCGCGGCTTTCGGACGAAAAATTCTACATCGTCACCGGCACCGGCTTCCGCACCCACGACCTCGCCTGGATCAGCGACCACGTCCCGGCAGGGCTGGACGCGAAGCTCATCGATGTCACCGAGCAGTTCGGCACGCTGTCGCTGATGGGGCCGAAGGCGAGGCTGGTGCTGGAAGCGGCCACCGATGCCGACGTCTCCAACGCCGCCTTCCCCTTCGGCCATGTGCGCGAGATCGGGATCGCGGGTGCTGCCGTCCGCGCGCTGCGCGTCACCTATGTCGGCGAACTCGGCTGGGAGCTACACGTGCCGATCGCCGCCACCGGCGAGGTGTTCGACGCGCTGATGGCGGCGGGGGCCGCGCACGGCGTCCGGCCGGTCGGCTATCGCGCGCTGGAATCGCTGCGACTGGAAAAGGGCTACCGCGCCTGGGGCTCCGACATCACGCCCAACGACACGCCGTTCGAAGCCAGCCTCGGCTGGGCCGTGAAGCTGAAGAAGGAAGGCGACTTCATCGGCCGCAAGGCGCTGGAGAAGCTCGGCAACGCGCCGCTGACCAAGCGCCTCGCCTGCTTCACCGTCGACGACAAGGAGGTGGTGCTGGTCGGCCGCGAGACCATCCTGCGCGACGGCCAGCCGGTCGGCTACCTCACCAGCGGCGGCTTTGGCTACACCGTCGGCAAGAACATCGGCTTCGGCTACGTCCGCAACGCCGCGGGTGTCGACGACGCCTTCCTGGCCGGCGGCAGCTACGAGCTGGTCGTGGCGATGGAGCGGGTGCCGGCGAAGATCCATCTCGAGCCGCTGCTCGACCCGGCCGCGGCGCGGGTGAAGGCCTGAGCGGAACCGGGATCGATTTGCGGGAAGGATCATGCCCAGCTCCGGCGACATTTGCGCGCCGAGCCGGGCGCGCGGCGCCGCACTCCGCCAAAAAGCCATGATCTGCCTTATCAAGGCTCCCAAGGACGGGCACGGGACAAGGACATGATCATGACGAGACGCATCGGCGGCGCGGCACTGCGCGCAACGGCATTGGGCGGCCTCATGCTGCTCGCCGCCTGCCAGACCGGCGCGAACATGGCCGGCGACGGTGCCGGCGCCTCGACGGCCGGCATCGCCTATCTGCAGACGATCCGGTCGGAATACGGCCTGCCGCCGCTGCAGCCCGACGCGACGCTGGAGCGCGCCGCCCTGCAGCAGGCGGCCTTCATGGCGCGCAGCGGCAAGATGGAGCACACCACCGGCTGGGGCAAGGACTTTGCCGCGCGCATGAATGATAACGGCGTTGCCGGTGCCGCTGCCGAAAACATCGCCCATGGCGGCATGGAGCCGGCCAAGCTGTTCTCGATGTGGATGAATTCCGAGGGCCACCGCCGCAACATGCTCGACCCGCGCTTCGGCAAGTTCGGCCTCGCCTATGTGCGCGAGAGCAAGGGCAGCGACAAGCGCTATTGGGCGCTGGTGCTGGGCAAATAAGGCAGGTCAAAGGATTGCCCATCACCCTTACGCTCTCCCCGTAAACGGGGCGAGGGGGCGCCGGCGTCGCGGCAGTGTCCCTTCTCCCCGTCATTCACGGGGAGAAGGTGCCGTCAGGCGGATGAGGGGCAGTTACCCGGCGCGCTCAGTGCACGCTGGTCGGCACCGTCTCGGGCTCGGCCTTGTCGACCACCTTCTGGCGGTGGAAGATGAACAGGCCGGCGACGACGATGATGGCCGAGCCGATCAGGATCTGCGCATCCGGATAGTCGCCGAAGAAGGCGACGCCGAAGACGACGGCCCACAAAAGCAGCGTATATTGCAGCGGCGCCAGCAGCGAGGCGGGCGCGAGCTTCAGCGCGCGCGTGATCATCAGGTGCGCGGCGCAGGCGACGACGCCGAGCAAGAGCATGGCCGACCAGTCTACGGCGCTGGCCGGACGCCAGTCGGACGCCGCCATGATGCCGCCCATGACCAGCGCCCCGATGGTCTGCCAGGTGACCAGCGTGGTGTCGTTGGTGGCGCGCAGCTTGCGGCTGAGGATCAGGCTGATGGCGAAGGACAGGCTGCCGACCACGGCGAAGAGCGAAGGCCAGGACAGCGAGGCGGTGGACGGCCTGAGCGCGATGACCACGCCGCAGAAGCCGAGCACGATGGCGAGCCAGCGACGCCAGCCGACCTTCTCGCCGAGGAAGAAGTGCGACAGCGCCGCGATGTAGATCGGCCCGGCCATGTAGAAGGTCATGACGTCGGCCAGCGGCAGGTAGGCGACCGCGGCGTAGAAGAAGGCGGTGTCGGCGGTGGCGAGCACGACGCGCAGCACCTGCAGGCCCGGCCGCTCGACCCTGGTCAGCGGGCCGAGGCCTTGCTTGGCGATCATCGGGCCCAGGATGATGAAGGCGCCGATGGAGCGGATGACCAGCACCTGGCCGACCGAATAGTTCTCGACCAGCCATTTGCCCATGGCGTCGTTGAGGGCGAACATGAAGTCGCCAAGCAGCATCAGCAGGATGCCCGCGAGGACGAGATTGCTCTTGGGCAGAGCGAGGGCTTGGCGGAACGTCATGGGCAAGGTGTCCGGCGGGCCGACGAGCCCGGTTCGCGCCTATCTATGCCCGGATTTCCGCCATTGCGAGGGCTAAGTGGCCTGGACCATGCATTCCTGCGCCGCAGAACCAGCGGTTACGGCCTGGGTGCCACCACGATGGGGCGATAGACCACGAAGGGCCGGTCCCAGTCGTCGAAGGCTGCCTGGCGGTCGCGGAACTCGGCACGGCGGTCGAGCTCGATGCGCTGCAGGCATTCGGCGAAGGCGTCGTTGCGCTTGGTGAAACCGTAGGAGCGGCATTTCTGCTCGTCGAGCTCGCGCTGCTCCTCGGCGGAGACGCAGCCGGCAAGCACGGCAGCCAGCAAGAGCAAAGAGACCGGTCTGACCCTCATGACATCGCCTCGCATCCAAACTTGATTCCGGGTGGCGACTTTAGGCGGTTGGTCGGAGTTCGGGAAGACTGGCTTCAATGGGGGCAGCTCTTGCCGGCTGCGATTAAACGCCCCCTCACCGCCTCGCCCCCACGCCGTTGCGGCGAGGAACCCAGGTCCTGCGAGGTCGCAGCCTTGCCTGGTTGGCGATTCCTCGCCCTCACGAAGTGGGGGGAGAGGTGGCCGCGGAGCGCGCCGGTGAGGGGGTAAGCGCGTGGGCTTCGGTCAGTTCGCCTGCGGCGGCACGACGTGGCGGCGGTTGATGGTGGCAGGGCGGCCCTTGATGGACAGCGCGGTGTCGCGCTTCGGGCGCTCGGCCACGACCTTGCCCTTGGCCACGACGCACAACCGCTCGGCGCGCAGGCGCACCGCCTCGATCGGGTTGCCGGCGTCGAGCACGACGAGGCTGGCGGTCTTGCCGACTTCGAGCCCGAGATGGTCGAGCCCCATGATCTCGGCGTTGACCCTGGTGACCATGTCGAAGCAGCGGCGCATGTCGGCTGGCGAGGACATCTGGGCGACGTGCAGCCCCATGAAGGCGACGTCGAGCATGTCGGCGGTGCCGAGCGAATACCAGGGGTCGAGCACGCAGTCCTGGCCCCAGCCGACGCGGATGCCGGCCTTCAGCATCTCGGGCACACGGGTCATGCCGCGGCGCTTGGGATAGGTGTCGTGGCGGCCCTGCAGCATGATGTTGATCAGCGGGTTGGGGATCGCCGAGACGCCGGCCTCGGCGATCAGCGGCAGGAGCTTCGAGACGTAGTAGTTGTCCATCGAGTGCATCGAGGTCAGGTGCGAGCCGGCCACCCTGCCCTGCAGGCCGAGCCGCTGGGTCTCGTAGGCCAGCTGCTCGATGTGGCGCGACAGCGGATCGTCGGTCTCGTCGCAATGCAGGTCGACCATCAGGCCGCGTTCCGCCGCGATCTCGCAGAGCTCGGTCACCGAGCGCGTGCCGTCGGCCATGGTGCGCTCGAAATGCGGGATGCCGCCGACGACATCGACGCCCATGTCGAGGGCGCGGATGGTATTCGCGCGGGCTGTCGGCGAGCGGTAGAGCCCGTCCTGGGGGAAGGCGACGAGCTGCAGGTCGATGTAGGGCGCGATCTCCTTCTTTACCTCGAGCAGCGCCTCGACGGCGAGCAGGCGGTCGTCGCAGGTGTCGACATGGGTGCGGATGGCGAGCAGGCCCATCGACACGGCCCAGTCGCAATAGGCCAGCGCGCGTTCCTTCACCGCCTCGTGGGTCAGAAGCGGCTTGAGCTCGCCCCACAGCGAGATGCCCTCGAGCAGCGTGCCAGAGGCGTTGATGCGCGGGATGCCGTAGGACAGCGTCGCGTCCATGTGGAAATGTGGGTCGACGAAAGGCTGCGACACGAGGTTGCCGGAGGCATCGACGACCTTCGCGGCGGCGGCATCGATGCGCGGTTCGATCGCGGCGATCCTGTCGCCGTTGATGCCGATGTCGGCAACGGTTCCATCGGGCAGCGTGCCGCCCTTGACGATCAGGTCGAAGCTCATCTTTCGCCTTTCTGGTACGGGATCATCAGCGCCTTGGGATAGGTGGCACGGCGCGCCACCAGGATAAGGGCCAGGATCGACAGCGCGTAGGGCATCATCAGGAACACCTGGTAGGGCACGATGCCGCCCGACATCTGCTGCAGCCGCACCTGGTAGGCGTCGAAGGCGGCGAACAGGATAGCGCCGATCAGCGCCTTGCCCGGCCGCCACGAGCCGAACACCACGAGCGCGATGCAGATCCAGCCGCGGCCGTTGATCATCTGGAAGAAGAACGAGTTGAACGCCGACATGGTGAGGAAGGCGCCGCCGACCGCCATCAGCGCGCTGCCTATCACGACGGCACCCATGCGGATGCCGGTGACGGAAATGCCCTGCGCCTCCACTGCCGACGGGTTTTCGCCGGCGGCGCGGACCGCCAGACCGAGCGGCGTGCGGTAGAGCACCCAGGCGACGATGGCGACGGTGAGGAAGGCGAGATAGGTCAGCGGCGTCTGCGAAAACAGCGCCTCGCCGATGACGGGGATCTTCGACAGGCCGGGGATCGGCAGCGGCTGGAACGGCTCGATCTTGGGCGGCGATGTAACCTCCGGCAGCGCCAGGCGATAGGTGAAATAGGTCAGGCTGGTGGCGAGCAGGGTGACGCCGATGCCGACGACATGCTGCGACAAGCCGAGCGGCACGGTGAGCGTGGCATGCAGCAGGCCGAACATGGCACCGGCAAGCGCGGCCACCAGCACGCCGGTCCACAGGTCGCCGCCGGCATAGACGGTGAACCAGCCCGCGAAGGCGCCGGCCGTCATGATGCCCTCGATGCCGAGATTGAGCACGCCGGCGCGCTCGCAGATCAGCTCGCCCATGGTGGCGAAGATCAGCGGCGAGGCGATGCGGATGGCTGCGACCCAGAAGGAGGCGGTGAAGAGGATTTCAAACGCGTCCATCAGTGGCTCCCGATCGTGGTTGCTGCCGTCGATTGGCTCCGGTGCTCCACGTTGCCCCCCTCTGGCCTGCCGGCCATCTCCCCCACAAGGGGGGAGATCAGTCGCGTCGGCGGCGCGCCAACTTCAGCAGCGTCGTAGGGCGCTTTGACCGACAGGGAGATTCCGCTCTGCCTCTTGCGGTTGGGCGAGGCGCTGGTGACAGCCTGATCTCCCCCCTTGTGGGGGAGATGGCCGGCAGGCCAGAGGGGGGCGCGAAGGATCACAGCCATCACCTCCACCTCACCCTGAACCGTGTCAGCAATATCGCCACCACCATGGTCAAGAGCGACGTCGCCACCATGACGTCGGCGATGTAGCTCGGCACCTTGGCGGCCCGGCTCATGGCGTCGGCGCCGACGAAGATGCCGGCGACGAAGATCGCCGAAGCGATGACACCGAGCGGGTTGAGCATCGCCAGCATGGCGACGACGATGCCCGAGTAGCCATAGCCCGGCGACAGGTCGAGGGTGAGGTTGCCCTTGAGGCCGGACACCTCGGAGAAGCCGGCGAGTGCAGCGAGGCCACCCGACAGCAGTGCCGTCTTCATCAGCACGCCGTTGACCGGGACGCCGACGAAGCGCGCGCCCTCGGGGTTGTGGCCGACGGCGCGCATCTCGTAGCCGAGCACGGTCTTCTTCATGATGACCCAGACGGCGATGGCCGAGACGACGGCGATGACGAAGCCGTAGTGCAGGCGCTTGCCCTGGATGATGCGCGGCAGCTGCGCGTCGGCGATGACCTTCTGCGACTGCGGCCAGCCGAGGCCCATGGGGTCCTTGAGCACGCCTTCGAGCAGCATCGACACGAACAGCAGCACGATGAAGTTGAGCAGCAGCGTGGTCACCACCTCGTCGACGCCGAAGCGGGTCTTCAGCACCGCCGGGCCGAGTAGCAGCAAGCCGCCGGCAAGCATCGCCGCCAGCATGATGACGGGGATCAGCACCACCGACGGCAGCGGCAGCGCGCCGGTGCCGAGCACGATCGTGACGATGCCGCCGACATAGAGCTGGGCCTCGGCGCCGATGTTCCAGAGCTTGGCCCGGAAGGCGACGGCAACGGCGAGGCCGGTGAAGATCAGCGGCGTCGCGCGCGTCAGCGTTTCGAGCAACGCGAACTGCGAGCCAGCAGCCCCCTTGGCGACGAGATAGAACACCGACAGCGGCGATGCGCCGGCGGCAAGCACCAAGAGCGAGGTGAAGACCAGCGTGGCCGCGACGGCCGCCAGCGGAAACAGTAGGGTGACCGCCAGTGACGGCGCGGGTTTTGGCTCAAGCCGCATGGGTCTGCTCCATGCTGACCTGAGATGTTTGCAGGACAGCGCCCCCCTCTGACCCTGAGCTTGCCGAAGGGCCGGACATCTCCCCCACAAGGGGGGAGATTGGCAGTGGCCACGACAGCGCCCACCGAGCAAGCCCTAAGATTTGCGACCACGTCGCGGCCAGCCAATCTCCCCCCTTGTGGGGGAGATGTCCGGCAGGACAGAGGGGGGCAACGTCGAGCGCTGCCCCAACAAGGATCAGCCCGCCCCTCACGCCGCCCGCTCCTCTTCGCCGTGCCCCGCCATCAGCTCCCCCAGTTCGCGGATGGTGCGCTCGCCGCGCGCCGACGGCGCCGACAGCCGTCCCTTCGAGATGACGACGATGCGGTCGGACAGCGCCAGGATCTCCTCGAGGTCCTCCGAGATCAGCAGCACCGCGGCACCCCGCTCGCGGGCGGCGAGCAGCATGCGGTGGACATAGGCCACGGCGCCGACGTCGAGGCCGCGCGTCGGCTGGCTGGCGAGGATGACCGCAGGCTCGGGATCGAGCGCGCGGCCGAGGATGAGCTTCTGCATGTTGCCGCCGGACAGCAGGCGGATGCGCGCCTCGGGCGACGGGCATTTGACGTCGTAGTCGGCGATGATCTTCTCGGCGAAGCGGCGCGCCGCCTTCCAGTCGAGGAAGCCCATGCGGCTGAAGCGCGGGCTGCCGTAGCGCTCGGCAATGACGTTCTCGGCGACGCTCATGTCGCCGATCGTGCCGACGGCGTGGCGATCCTCCGGGATGCGGGCGATGCCGTGGCCGAGCGCCGCGCGCGGCGACCAGCCGCCGACCGGCGCCCCGTCGATCGCGATGCTGCCGGCGGTGGGGCGCTGGGTGCCGGCGATGAGCGCCGCAAGCGCTGCCTGGCCGTTGCCGGAGACGCCGGCAAGGCCGGTGATCTCGCCGGCGCGGAGCACAAGCGAAACGTCGTCGAGCGCGGCACCGTTGTGGCGGGCGGTCGAGATGCGGTCGAGCACGAGAAGCGGACGCCCGGGCGCGACCGGCACGACCTCGGCCGGCCTGACCTCCTGACCGACCATGAGGGCGGCCAGTTCCTTGCGGTTGGTCGACTTCGTCTCCCGCTCGCCGGCGAGCCGGCCCGAGCGCAACACCAGCACGCGGTCGCTGACGGCCATCACCTCATGCAGCTTGTGCGAGATGAAGATGATCGACAGGCCCTTGGCGACGAGCAGCTTGAGCGTGCGGAACAGCGCGTCCGTCTCGGCCGGGGTCAGCACCGCCGTCGGCTCGTCGAGGATGAGGATCTCGGCGTCGCGATAGAGCGCCTTGAGTATCTCGACGCGCTGGCGCTCGCCGACCGAGAGCGAGGCGACGATCGCCGCGGGATCGACGGCGAGGCCGAAATCGGCGGCGAGCCGTTCGATGCGCTTGCGCGCGGCAGCCCGGTCGAGGTGCGGGCGCCAGAGCTTCTGGGTGCCGAGCGCGATGTTCTCCAGCACCGTCATGTTGTCGGCGAGGGTGAAGTGCTGGTGCACCATGCCGATGCCGGCATCGAGGGCGGCGCGCGGGTCGCCCGGCGGCAGCGGCTTGCCGAAGGCCTCGACCGTGCCCTCGTCGGCGACATAGTGGCCGAACAGGATGTTCATCAGCGTCGTCTTGCCGGCGCCGTTCTCGCCGAGCAGCGCGATCACCTCGCCGCGCCTGAGCTCGAAGGAAATGGCGTCGTTGGCCGTAAGCGGGCCGAAACGCTTGGTGATGCCGGCGAGGCGAAGGACGGGCGGCGCGGCCATCCCTCCCCCTTGAGGGGAGGGTGCCGAGCGCAGCGAGGCGGGTGGGGTCATATCAGCAGCGCGGAACGCCCTCTTGCACAGGTAGACGAGTTGAGGCCGGCCGGGCCGACCCCACCCGGCCCGCTACGCGGGCCACCCTCCCCTCGAGGGGGAGGGATAGTCGAGCTAGCTCGACTTAGGCTCGGCGTCGTTGATCTCGACGGAGAAGGACCCGTCCTTGATCGCCTTTTCCTTCTCGGCGACCCTGGTCTTGACGTCGTCGGGCACCTTGCCGTCGAAGGTGCCGAGCGGGGCGAGCGACGAGCCACCGTTCTTCATGAAGGAATAGACGCCGTAGTCGTCGGCCTTGAAGGTGCCGGCCTTGACCTCGGCGATCGCCTTGTCGAGCGTCGGTTCGAAGTGCCACAGCGCCGAGGCGACGACGGTCTCGGGGTAGTCGGCCTGGGTGTCGATGACGTTGCCGATGGCGAGCACCTTGCGCTCCTTGGCGGCGTCGGACACGCCGAAGCGCTCGGCGTAGAGCAGGTCGGCGCCGCCGTCGATCTGGGCGAAGGCGGTTTCCTTGGCCTTGGGCGGATCGAACCACGAGCCGATGAAGGCGACCTGGAACTTGGTGTCGGGGGCCACTTCCTTCACGCCCGCCATGAAGGCGTTCATCAGCCGGTTGACCTCCGGGATCGGGTAGCCGCCGACCATACCGATGTTCTTGGACTTGGTCATCGCGCCGGCGACGATGCCGGACAGGTAGGACGCGTCCTGGATGTAGTTGTCGAAGACCGAGAAGTTCGGCACGGCGGCATCGGGCTTGAAGCTGGAGCCCATCAGGAAGGCGACGTCGGGATAGTCCTTGGCGACCGCGCGCGCGGCGTCCTCGACGCCGAACACCTCGCCGACGATCAGCTTGTGGCCGGCCTCGCAATATTCGCGCATGACGCGCTCATAGTCGTTGTTGGCAGTGTTTTCGGAATAGACATATTCGATGTCGCCGCGGTCCTTGGCGGCGTTGGCGGCCTTGTGGATGCGGCTCACCCACTGCTGCTCGACCGGCACCGTATAGACGGCCGCGACCTTGATCGGCTCGGCCGCGAAAAGCCGCACGGGCAGCCCCGCTGCGGCGACCGCAGCGGACGCACCGGCGGCCTTGAGCAGGGCCCGCCGCGACAAGCCTGGACAGCTGGAAAAAGTCGGCATTCGTTCCACCTCTGGTTGGATTTGCACTTGTCGATCGAAGGCTTTTTTATCGTTTGGTCAACGGTATGCGAAATCGCCAGGAGCGGCAATCGGCCGGCGCGCGACTGTCCACCGCCGCATGCGATCTGCGGCTTAAGGCCCGGGACACGGGGGACACAGGTTTGCCTTCGCCGGAGGGTGCATTATATAAGCCGTCCGCGGGGGGCCGCCGGTCAAGGGACCCATTGATTTGCTTGGATTTATTCGCCCGACCCAGAATCATCGCCTGATCTGGCGGCTGGTGCGCGAGTCGTTTCGCCAGCATGCGTTCGGTTATGCCGTGTCCATCGCCTCGATGCTGGTGGTGGCCGGCATGACGGCGGCCAGCGCCTGGATCATGAAGGACATCACCAACGAGTTCACGGTAGGCAAGGACATCAACCGCGTCTACATGATCGCGGCGGCGGTGGCGGGTATCTTCATCGTCAAGGGCCTTGCCACCTTCGTGCAGGGCCTGTTCCTCAGCCGCGTCGGCAACGCCATCATCGCCGACCGGCAGCGCAAGATCTACGACCGCATCCTGGCGCAGGGCATATCCTTCTACCACTCGATCCCCTCGTCCGACCTGATCACCCGCGTCACCCACAACGCCCAGGCCGCACGCTCCGTGCTCGACCTCATCGTCACGTCCTACGTGCGCGACCTGTTCACCCTCATCGGGCTCATCGCCGTCATGGTAATCCAGCAGCCGGTGCTGTCGCTGGTGGCCTTCATCATCGGCCCGATCGCCATCTACGGCGTCAACCTGATCCTGCGCCGGGTGCGCAAGATCATGGAGGCCGAGTTCCTGTCGCTGACCCAGATCGTGCATGTCATGCAGGAGACCATGGTCGGCGTGCGCATCGTCAAGTCGTTCAACCTGGAGCGACTGATGCGCAGCCGCATGCACCGGGCCGTCTCCGACGTCGAGCGGCGCGCCAACACCATCGCCGCGCTGGAAGCCGGCACCAGCCCGATCATGGAAACGCTTGCCGGCCTCGCCATCGCCGGCGTGGTGCTGGTCAGCGGCTTCCTGGTCGTACAGGGTGGGCAGACGGCGGGCTCGATCATGTCCTTCATCACCGCGCTGCTGCTCGCCTACGAGCCGGCCAAGCGGCTGGCGCGCATGCGCGTGTCACTGGAAAGCGGCCTCGTCGGCGTGCGCATGATGTTCGAGCTGGCCGACCGGCCGCTGACGCTGGCGGAGCGGCCGGGCGCGGTGGCGCTGACCGACGGCCCCGGCCTGATCAGGTTCGACGACGTCAGCTTCGCCTACAAGGACGGCGAACCGGTGCTGCGGGAGCTCGACCTGTCCTTCCCGCCCGGCAAGATGACGGCGCTGGTGGGCCCGTCCGGCAGCGGCAAGTCGACGATCATGAACCTGATCATGCGCATGTACGATCCCGACAGCGGCGAGGTGCTGTTCGACGACCAGGACATCTCGCACGCGACGCTGCATTCGCTGCGCGACCGCATCGCCTATGTGAGCCAGGACACGTTCCTGTTCTCGGGCACGATCATGCACAACATCCGGCTCGGCCGCGAAGGCGCCTCCGACGACGAGGTGACCGCGGCCGCCAAGGCCGCCAACGCGCACGACTTCATCATGGCGCTGCCCAAGGGCTACGAGACCCAGGTCGGCGAAAACGGCGCCTTCCTCTCGGGCGGCCAGAAGCAGCGCCTGTCGATCGCGCGCGCCATCCTGCGCGACGCCGACGTGCTTTTGCTCGACGAGGCGACGAGCGCGCTCGACGCCGAATCGGAGGCGCTGTTCCGCGACGCGCTGGAGAGGCTGTCGGAGGGGCGGACGACCATCGCCATCGCCCACAGGCTCTCGACCGTGCACCAGGCCGACAACATCGTCGTCATGGACAAGGGCCGCGTGGTCGAGCAGGGCCGCCACGCCGACCTGCTCGAAGGCGGCGGGCTCTATCGCAGGCTCTACGACTACCAGCTGATGCCCTGAGGCAGGCGAGCCCAGCGCGGGGCGGCGCGCCATCCGCAGGAGGGCAGTGCTCAGTCGATGCGGATGAACACGCCCTTGGTGTTCAGGTACTCGTCGAGATGCTCGGCGCCGCCCTCGCGGCCGTAGCCGCTCATCTTGTAGCCGCCGAAGGGCACGGCGGGGTCGATGGCGTGATAGGTGTTGACCCACACGGAGCCGGCACGCAGGCGGCGCGACAGCTGGTGCGCGACCCCGAGGTCGCGGGTGAAGACGCCGGCGGCGAGCCCGTAGGGCGTGTCGTTGGCGCGGGCCACGACCTCGTCGAGCGTGTCGAAGGGCAGCGCCGAGATGACCGGGCCGAAGATCTCCTCGCGCGCGATCGTCATGGTGTCGGAGACGCCGGCGAAGACGGTCGGGGCGACGAAATTGCCGGCGGCGAGCGGGCCCTCGTTCAGCCGCGCTCCGCCGGCGACGAGGCGGGCGCCCTCCTCCGCCCCGGCACGCAGATAGCCCTCGACGCGCGCGAGCTGGCGCGGCGAGATCAGCGGGCCGATCTCCGTCTCGGGATCGATGCCGTTGCCGATGCGCAGGCCGTTGGCATAGGCGGCCAGCTTCTCGACGAAGGCGTCATGCACCTTGCGCTCGACGAAAAGCCGCGAGCCGGCGATGCAGATCTGACCGGAACTGGCGAAGACCGACATGGCCGCCACGGGCACCGCCCGCTCGAGGTCGGCGTCGGCGCAGACGATGACCGGCGACTTGCCGCCGAGTTCGAGCGACACGCGCTTGAGGTTGCCGGCGGACGCCCGCACGATGCTCTGGCCGGTCGCGGTCGAGCCGGTGAAGACGATCTTGTCGACGCCCATGTGCTCGGCCAGCGGCGCGCCGGCCTCGGCGCCGGTACCGGTGACGACGTTGACGACGCCGTCGGGCACGCCCGCCTCGGCCATCAGCTCGGCCAGCAGCAGCGGCGTCAGCGGCGCCTCCTCCGACGGCTTGAGCACTATCGTGCAGCCGGTGGCGAGCGCGGGGCCGATCTTCCAGACGGAAGCCGCCGTCGGCGCGTTCCACGGGATGATGGCGCCGACCACGCCGACCGGTTCCTTGCGGGTGAAGGAAACGATGTCGCCCGGCAGCGAATTCTCGATCGTCTGGCCGTGGATGGCGGTGGCCATGCCGGCATAGAAGCGCAGCATGCCGAGCACGCGGTTGGCGTTGCCGCGCGCCCGCGCGATCGGCAGGCCCATGTCGGTGGTGTCGGAAACGCAGATCTCCTCCCAGTGCCGCTCGAACAGCTCGGCGATGCGGATCAGCAGCTTCTGCCGCTCATGCGGCTTGAAACGGCTCCAGGGGCCGTCGAAGGCCGTCCGCGCCACACCAACCGCCCTGTCGATGTCCTCCTTTTGGGCACGCGGCACCGTGGCGATGACCTCGCCGGTGGCCGGATTGCGCGTCTCGAAGGTCCGGCCGGAGGCCGCGTCGACCCAGCGGCCGCCGATGAACATCCGGCGATGGCGGCCGTCGATGGGGCGGCGGGTCGCGGCGGGCGTCTGGGCGATGGTCATGAACTGCTCCTTCCGGCACCGCATCTGCGGCGCCGCCATGTCCCGAAAGGCTACGCCCCGTCCCTGCCGTCACTCAAGCCCATGGCATGAGGCCACGGGCCGTGGAACGGCAGCACCTGCCGCGAGCCGGCTCTTTTACCTAAGGTTGATTTTTTTGAGGCGTACATCCTTGACACGAGAATGCCACCATAATTAGACCCCAGGTTGCAATATACTTGGGGTGAATCTACATGAAGTTGTCATTTCTTGCCGGCGTTTCGGCGCTGGTGTTTTCCGCCGCAACGACGTCCGTTCATGCCGCCGAGGCGGCTGCAACCGAAGCGCCGGCCGGCCAGGACCTCTGGTACGTCTTGCTGTTCGGCGGCGCGAGCTTTCCGAACAAGATGACGACCGGCATCGGCGGCGACGACACCTATGGCCACTCGGTCGATTTCGACACGGGGTTCACGATCGGCGCGGCCATCGGCCGGCGAATCAACGATGCATTCCGGGTCGAAGGCGAACTTTCCTATGCGCGCTACGGCGCCAATTCGTTCATCTTCGATCATGGCGACCACGACCACGGGCCGTTCGACGCGTCGGGCGACCTGTCGGCCACCTACCTGCTCGCCAATGCCTGGGTGGACGTCGCGAGCTTCGGCCAGGCCAAGGTCTATGCCGGCGGCGGCATCGGCGCGGCCTATGTCACCGCGGACACGTCCTTTGACGAGCCCGACTTCGGCTATGGTTCCGGCGGCTGGGGCTTTGCCGGCCAGGTGGGCGCGGGCATAACCTATGCGGTGGCGTCCAACATCGACCTCGACTTCGGCTACCGCTTCAAGGCGGTGAAGAGCGTCGACTTCGACATCGACGGCGATGCGGAAAACTACTTCACCGACGGCAACCTCTACGCGCACAGCCTCCAGCTCGGCATGACGGCGAAGTTCTGAGGTCGAGAGCGTTGGAAATGCAATCGGCCCGGAGCCTGGCGCTGCGGGCCGATTGCGTTTGCCAATGTGAAGACCTCGGCGAAGCCCGGGGGCTCAAGCGAGGGCGGGGCGCTCGAAATCGCCGGTGTTGCGATCCATGACCCAGAGCTCGCCCGTCGAGATGTCGAACCAAGCGCCGAACAGCTCCAGACGGCCCTTCTGCTCGAGGATGTTCACGCATGGAAAGGTTCGCAGATTGGCGATCGAATAGCGGATCGAGATGCGTTCGAGCGCGGTCTGGCGCTCGGTCGGCGTCATCATGGCGTTGCCGGCGATGGACTCGGCGGCGGGCGCAACGAGGCTCATCCACTTGCCGATGAAGTCGCCGGGCGACAAGGGCGCCGCGTTGGTGTCGAGCGCGGAGCGGATGCCGCCGCAGCGGCCATGGCCCATGACGACGATGTTCTTGACCTTGAGCGCCTGCACGGCAAATTCCAGCGCTGCCGAGGTGGCGTGAAACTCGCCGTCGGGCGAATAGGGCGGCACCAGGTTGGCGACGTTGCGGACGACGAACAGCTCGCCCGGCCCCGCCTCGAAGATGGTCTCGGGCGCCGCGCGCGAATCGCAGCAGGCAATGACCATGGTCTCCGGCGTCTGGCCCTCGCGCGCCAGGGATCGATAATGATCCGTCTCGACCGAATAACGGCCGGTCATGAAGTTGCGGTAACCGGCGAGGAGCTTCTCAGGCAGGTGCAGCATAAGCTCGGCCTTAAACGGAAATGGCCGGCGCCGCAAATGCAAATATGCAGCGAACCGAGGTTGCCCGAAGGCTGGCTCCCGAATCGCGGCGTTGGGACGGCGTGGGCTGTCGCTCACGCTCCGGGCGGAAGGGCAGCAGGTGGCGGTTGCCGCCCAAGGCACCTCTCTTCCGCACTCGAAGCCGGACGCGGGCCAATGCCGAAACACCCGTTTGACCTTCCTCTCATGACGCTTACTGCGTCTTACAGCAAGCTGCGTCAGCTTCGACGCGATGCGTCAATCGCTTGGCTTCGGATGTTCAAGACAAGCGCCCACCAAGACGTTCTTCATGAAAATGTCACGTTAATTCAATGCGTTACGGCGCATACGAATTGGCCGTTAGAATCATGTTGACCTTCCAGTCACTGGTAGATCCAGCCTTTGTTCATCGCGTGCGAAAGAGGACAACAACGATGAACGCTCCCCTGGGCCCGGTCCCAACTCCTGCGACTGCCGCATCGAGCATCCCTTCGTCGGTTGCGGCCGACTAGCCCCTCGGCGACCCGCCTGGCAGGTCGCCCCCTTCACATCACGCCGAGGCCGCCATGATGCGCCCACCCTGGATCGAGATATTCACCACGCCCGACTGTCCCGACTGCGCGGCACTGAAGCGCTGGCTGAGCGCCGAGTACCTGCCCTTCGTCGAGCGCGACATGAGCGACCCGGCGATCGCCGATGAGGTCAGGCAGCGGACCGGCATGCGTGTTGCCCCGATCACCGTCATCGATGGCACGCACGTCTTTTATGGCACCTTCGACGAACAGCGTTGGCGCATCGAGGCCATTCATACGGATCAGGCGGAGAGCGAGACGCAATGTGTTGCGCGGCACTCCAGCGCCCCTTGGCCGGTGTGAACTCATGGTTGCCTTCGGCGCCGATCTTCTTGCTCGCGCAATTTCGCTATCCGGGCCGACGCCCTCTTCGAGACTGAAGCGGACATCGGTTTCGTAACCATCAGGAAGGGACCGACCCCATGCGTCGCAGAGATTTTCTCAGACTTTCGGCAACAGGTGTTCTCGCGACCGTTTCTCCTGCCTTGCCGGCATCCGGCAAGCCCGCCGCCGGCCAGAAGATCGTCATGGCCGGCAAACGTGTCATCGAGGTCAAGGGGCGTGCGGCGAATGTCCTCGGACTGACGCAGCCCGACGGCAGCAACGGCCTTGTCATGGACGCAGGCGAGAATTTTCGCGTGCGGCTTGAAAACCGTATCGGCGAACCGACGGTCATCCACTGGCACGGCCTTACGCCACCCTGGCGGCAGGATGGCGTCGCGGGACTTTCGCAAGACCCCATAGCCGACGGCGGCCGGCGTGAGTACGACTTCCCGGTTGCGCAGCCGGGGACCTTCTGGATGCACTCGCATTTCGGCCTTCAGGGGCAGTCGCTGCTTGCCGCTCCGCTGATCGTGCGCGATCCGGCCGAGGCCGGCATGGACGTGCAGGACATAGTGGTGCTTTTCCAAGACTTCAGCTTCCGCGATCCGGCCGAAATTCTGGCCGAACTGCGCAGCGCGGCGCAGGGTACGGCCGACGTGCAGGCGCCGCCCTCCGACAGTCTGCACGATGCGCTGCTCGCCAATGACCGCACGCTGGACGATCCGGAGATCATTTCCGTCGAGCCGGGCGGGCGCATTCGCCTGCGCCTCATCAACGGCGCCGCCAGCACCAATATGTGGATCGATCTCGGAACGCTCACCGGAAGGCTGATCGCGGTCGACGGCATGCCCGTTGCGCCGGTCGATCGACGCTACTTCGAACTGGCGGTCGCGCAGCGGCTCGACATCATGCTCGAGTTGCCGAGGGAAAGGTCAGCCTGGCCCGTTCTGGCGGTTCAGGAAAGAGGGCGGATGCGCACGGGCGTGATGCTCGCCGCCCGCGGTGCGCCGGTGGAAAAGCTTGCCAATCTCGCCGACGAGACATTTCCCACTGTAGGCCTCGGGCTCGAGCAGGCCCTTCGCGCCGCCAGTCCGCTCGCAGACAGGAAAGTCACCCGCCGTCATACGATGATGCTGCGCGAAGGGTCGAACTACATGTGGGACCTTGTCAGGGCCACGCATGGCGAGGACAGTCCATTCGTGGTGAGACGCGGCGACCGGGTCGAACTGACCTTCCTCAACTACTCCGGCACGTCCCATCCCTTGCACCTGCACGGACATCGCTTCCAGGTGACCGCGGTCAACAGGCAGCGATTTTCCGGCGCCGTGCGCGACACGGTCCTGGTGTCGGCGAGGATGGGGGAGGTCACGGTCGCCCTCGATGCCGACAATGCCGGCGAATGGGCGCTGGGTTGCCATCACCTCTATCACATGGCTGGCGGCATGATGACCTCCATGGCCTACGAGGCGTGATCCGAAAAGGGGCGCGCAGGCCCTGTCAACGAGCACCGCGGCTCTCGCGCGTCGGAACCCGCGGATCAAGGTGCCAGCCAACCGGGCCAGGCCGAAGAACGCCTCGTCCGATGCGATGACATGACTGCAGCCCATCAGTTCACGACCAGTTGTTCGAGCAAGCCTGAAAAGGTTTGAACAATTCACTCATGCAGCGTTGACCTTCCTGGAACTGGAATGACTACCGTCCCCGGAATTCATCAAGCGGAGTCTTCGAAGAAACCGCTTATTTCGACGACGGGGTGGCCAGAATGGCAAAAAAATCAACGATTTACTTACTCGCGGCGGTGGCCTTGAGCGCTGGCTCAACGCTCGCCTACCTGAACGACGTGCCCGCCTATGCAAACAGGGCCCAGGCCTCCGAAGACGCGAGCACGGCCGCGCCCATCCCCCCGCCGCCCCAGGTTCCCGTGGCCGAAGTCGTCACGCGGGTGATCGCGCCGTCGTCGGAATTCACCGGCGTCGTGGCAGCCACCAAGACTGTCGAACTGCGGCCACGCATCGGTGGTACGATCGAATCCGTCAGCGTTCCGGAAGGTGGCCTCGTCGAACGCGGACAACTGCTGTTCCAGATCGATCCTCGGCCGTTCCAGGTCGCGCTCCAGAATGCCAAGGCGCAATTGCAGCGGGCCGAAGTCCTGCTTTCCCAGGCGAAGTCCGATCTCGACCGCTCGAAGCGGCTGGTCCCGAACGGCACCATATCCAGCAAGTCCTATGACGACGCCTCGGCCAGGACGCAGGAGCGGGAAGCGCAGGTGCTGGAGGCGCGGGCCGCAGTCTCCGCGGCGGAGCTCGATCTTTCCTATTCCCGCGTGACGGCACCAATCGCCGGGCGCGTCGACAGGGTCCTGGTGACCGAAGGCAACCTCGTCACCGGCGCGTCGGGGGGAGCGGCGACACTGCTCACCACGATCGTTTCGGCAGACCCGGTCCATGTCTATTTCGATATCGACGAGGCCACCTATCTGAGTTTCCTGGGGGGATCCCGACCGGAGACCGCCGGCCGCAACGGTGCAACTTTCCCGGTCGCCGTCGGTCTGGCGACGGAGACCGGCTATCCGCACTCAGGCACGCTCGACTTTCTCGGAAACCGCATCGATCGCAGCACCGGCACGATCCGCGCCCGGGCGGTGCTCGGAAATCCCGAGGGCCGGCTGACGCCGGGCCTGTATGCGCGGGTGGTGCTTGCAGTCGGTGCCCCGCAGGAGACCGTCCTCATCGACGATCAGGCCGTCGGGACGGATCAGGGGCGCCGCTATGTGCTGGTCCTGGGCGCCGACGACAAGGCCGAATACCGCCCGGTCGAACTCGGCGCGATGAACGATGGACTGCGCACCGTCGCAAGCGGGCTGAAGCCCGGGGAAACCATCATCATCAAGGGGCTGGTCCGGCCCGGAATGCAGGTCACCCCCAACCGGATCGCCATGGCACCGGATCAACGTTCCGGGGCCGGCGGTGCCAACGCCGACACGCAGGAGGCTCGTCGATGAGCCTGCCACGCTTCTTCATCGATCGCCCGATCTTTGCCATCGTGCTGTCGGCCCTCATGCTGATCGCCGGCGTGATCACTCTGTTCCAACTGCCCTTGAGCGAATACCCCTCCGTCACGCCACCGACCGTGCAGGTGTCCGCCAGCTATCCCGGAGCCAGCCCTGAGGTCATTGCCGAGACGGTCGCCGCACCCCTCGAGCAGTCGATCAACGGCGTCGAGGGCATGCTCTACATGAGCTCGCAGGCCGCAACCGACGGCAGGATGACGCTTACGGTCACCTTCGCCCAGGGTACCGACGCCGACATGGCCCAGATCCAGGTGCAGAACCGTGTGTCGCGGGCGTTGCCGCGCCTGCCCGAAGAGGTCCAGCGCATCGGTGTGGTGACGCAAAAGACGTCGCCGGACATCCTGATGGTCGTTCACCTCATCTCGCCCGACAAGCGCTACGACCCCCTGTACATCTCCAACTTCGTCACCCTCCAGGTTCGCGACACGATCGCGCGCCTGCCCGGCGTCGGCGATGTCGTGGTGTGGGGCGCGGGCGAATACGCCATGCGGATCTGGCTGGACCCGGACAAGGTCGCCTCGCGCGGCCTGACGGCAAGCGACGTCATCGCGGCCATCCGGGAACAGAACCTCCAGGTCGCGGCGGGTTCTGTCGGCCAGCAGCCGTCCGAGGCGGCCAGCTATCAGGTCACGGTCAGCACGCTCGGGCGCCTGACCAGCGAGGAACAGTTCGGCGATATCGTCGTCAAGACCGGCGAGGACGGCCAGACCGTGCGCCTGCGCGACGTCGCCAGGATTTCGCTTGGCGCCGACGGCTACGCGCTGCGAAGCCTGCTCGACGGCGAGCCGGCCGTCGCCATGCAGATCATCCAGCGTCCCGGGGCCAATGCGCTGGACGTCTCGAGCGCGGTGCGCGCCGAGATGGAGCAGTTGAAGCGGAACTTCCCGGAAGGGCTGGAATATCGGATCGCCTACGATCCGACCGTGTTCGTCCGCGCCTCGCTGGCGGCCGTCGTGCAGACGCTGGTCGAGGCGATCATCCTGGTCGTCATCGTCGTCGTGTTGTTCCTGCAGACGTGGCGCGCTTCCATCATCCCTCTCGTCGCCGTTCCGATATCGCTCATCGGCACGCTGGCGGTGATGTATCTGCTGGGCTTCTCGCTCAATACACTGTCGCTGTTCGGCCTGGTCCTGTCGATCGGCATCGTGGTCGACGACGCCATCGTCGTCGTCGAGAACGTCGAACGACATATGGGCCTCGGCGAGACGCCGAAGGAAGCGGCCCGCAAGGCGATGGACGAGGTGACCGCGCCCATCATCGCAATCACTTCGGTGCTGGCGGCGGTGTTCATCCCATCGGCGTTCCTGTCCGGTCTCCAGGGCGAATTCTACCGTCAGTTCGCGGTCACGATCGCCATCTCGACGATGCTGTCGGCGATCAACTCGCTGACGCTCTCCCCGGCGCTGGCGGGCATGCTGCTGAAGCCGCATCACGGCGGATCGCAGCGCGACTGGCTGACGCGAGGCATCGACCTTGTGTTCGGCCGGTTCTTCCGCGGCTTCAATCGCTTCTTCGACAGCGCCTCCAACGCCTATGTCGGCCTGGCGCGTCGCGCCATCCGCGTCAGCGGGGTTGTCCTGCTTCTCTATGCCGGGCTGCTTGGAGCGACCTGGATGGGGTTCCAGCAAATCCCGGCCGGTTTCGTGCCCGCGCAGGACAAGTACTATCTCGTCGGCATCGCGCAATTGCCGTCCGGAGCGTCGCTCGACCGGACGGAGGCCGTGGCGAGGGAAATGTCGAAGATCGCGCTGGCTGAACCGGGTGTCGAAAGCGTCGTCGCCTTTCCGGGCCTGTCGGTGAACGGTTTCGTCAACCTGCCCAACGCAGCCGTGATCTTCGCCATGCTGGACCCGTTCGACCAGCGCAAGGATCCGCAGCTTTCGGCGAACGCCATCGCAGGCCGGCTGATGGGCAAATACAGCCAGATCCCGGACGGCTTCGTCGGCATCTTCCCGCCGCCGCCGGTACCGGGCCTCGGCACGACTGGCGGGTTCAAGCTCCAGATCGAGGATCGCTCGGGTGCAGGCTTGGAGGCCCTCGCCAAGGCGCAGGGCGAGGTCATGGCGAAGGCGATGAACACGCCGGAGCTTGCCGGCATGATGGCGAGCTTCCAGGTCAACGCGCCCCAGGTCCAGGTGGATCTCGATCGCGTCAAGGCGAAGACGCAAGGTGTCCCGCTGACCGCCGTATTCGAGACGTTGCAGGTCAATCTGGGCTCCTTGTACGCCAACGACTTCAACCGCTTCGGTCGCACCTATCGCGTCATCGTGCAGGCGGATGCACCGTTCCGCGCGCAAGTCGACGACATATCGCGCCTGAAGGTCCGCAACGCGGCGGGCGAAATGGTGCCGCTCGCGGCGCTTGCGACCATAGCCACGAGTTCGGGGCCGGATCGGGTGATGCACTACAACGGCTACCCCTCGGTCGACATCACCGGAGGCCCTGCCCCCGGCTACTCGTCCGGCCAGGCGACGGAGGCGATCGAGCGCATCATGCGCGAGACGCTGCCGGCGGGCATGGCTTTCGAATGGACCGACCTGACCTATCAGGAGAAGGCGGCCGGCAACACGGCAATGATCGTGTTCCCGCTCGCGGTGCTGCTGGCGTTCCTCATCCTGGCCGCCCAGTACAACAGCTGGTCGCTTCCCTTCGCCGTGCTGCTCATCGCACCCCTGGCACTGCTCTCCGCGATCGTGGGCGTGTGGCTCTCAGGCGGCGACAACAACATCTTCACCCAGATCGCCTTCGTGGTGCTGGTCGGGCTCGCGGCCAAGAACGCCATCCTGATCGTGGAGTTCGCGCATGAGGAGGAAAAGAAGGGCAGCGATCCGCTTGCCGCGGTGCTCGAAGCCGCGCGCCTGCGGCTGAGGCCGATCCTGATGACCTCGCTCGCCTTCATTGCGGGTGTGGTACCGCTGGTCATCGCGACAGGCGCCGGCGCCGAGATGCGCCAGGCCATGGGCATTGCGGTGTTCGCCGGCATGCTTGGCGTCACGCTCTTCGGGTTGATCCTGACGCCGGTGTTCTATGCGGTGATCCGTCGGTTCTTCACGAGGCCGGAAGCGCATTCGAGAACGGCACCGGCACCTATCGGAGGCAGTTCGATGCACTGACTGTGAGGTCGGGAGGCGGCAGCCTTCTGCTCGTACCTGCTGTCGCCGAGGCGTTCGCTGCCAAGCAGCTTCTCCCACTCCATATCGCCGTCCCTGGTCCTGCTGCGGAAGACGGATCGATAACAGGCCCCAAAACTCCAGTTCAATGGTGCAGCCAGTCACGACTGCTGCTTGGGTGAGGACTTCGCTGATGCTGGCTTTTCGCGGATGCGTATGGCCCGCCCTTCCGGATGTTCGATCTCAAAGGCATTGGTTCTGCGGACGAGGTCGCTTAGCTTGCGGAAGCCAAAATTGCGGGGATCGAAGTCGGAGGATAGGTTCGCCAACTGCGTACCTACCGCTCCCAGCGGTGCCCAACCATCTTCTGTCTCCATCTGATCGAGCACGCGGCGGATGATCGGCGCGGCCGCACTCGGCGGCTGAAGGGGTTTGGATTTGCTTCCTGCTGCCTCCGTATTGGCCGGCGCATCCGGCAGCAAGTTTTCGGTGTAGGTGAAGCGTCGACAAGCCTGACGGAAACTCTCAGGTGTCTTCTGTTCTCCGAACCCGAAGACATCGACACCCTGCTCGCGGATACGAGCAGCCAGCCTCGTAAAATCGCTATCGGACGAGACCAGACAGAAGCCGTCGAAACGGCCACTATGCAATAAATCCATCGCATCGATAACCAAGGTGATGTCAGACGCGTTCTTGCCAGTTGTATAAGCGAACTGTTGCTGCGGGATGATTGCGTGCCGCGCCAGGACATCGATCCACGCTTTCGATCTCGAGCTGGCGAAATCGCCATAGATGCGCCGGACGCTGGCCTCACCAATCTTCGCTATCTCATCGAAAAGACCGTCGACGATCTTCGCGGACGCGTTGTCTGCATCAATCAGTACAGCGAGCCGCGGGGAGCGATTATCGTTAGCCATCACCGGAAGACCTTTCAGCCGGGGGTTATCCGCCTGCCTATCACGCGTTTCGTTGAACAGCGATGCCCTAAAAGTCGGTTCACAGTTCAATCGAGGTTCTGCGTCTTAGGCAAGCTGCGGAAGGCTGATGGCAGCTATCGCCGCGATTATCTACGAGCTATGGCGCAGCGCGTGGAAGTCGTGAGCAAAACCGAAATTCGCATCGTCGGCACCAGGACCGATCTTCTCAGGGCCCTTGCTACCGCATCTGGCGCAAAATCGGCGGGAATAGAGGTTCGCAGTTTTGAACCGAAGTGGCGCGCCCGAAGAGATTCGAACTCCTGACCCCCAGATTCGTAGTCTGGTGCTCTATCCAGCTGAGCTACGGGCGCGTGGGCCGGCGAAACGGCCGTGCCGCCGCAATCCGATGGCTGCAGCGACCGGCGCTACCTAGCGGCTGCCTCCACGAATTGCAAGCCGCCCCGGCCAAACTTTTTCGCGCGCCCGGCACGGCCATGTGCCGGGCGCAGCGCCACGGGCCTCAGTGCGACAGCAGCACCGGCAACCTGAGGTCGGCGAGCACGCCCTCGGTGGCGCCGCCGAGCACGAAGTCGCGGATGCGGGAGTGGCCGTAGCCGCCCATCACCAGGAGGTCGGCACCCAGTGCGATCGCCTTCTCCTGCAGGCCCGCGCCGATCGACGTGGCGCCGATGCGGACCGGTACGGCCTCGGCGGCAAGCCCGGCATGGCGCAGGTTCGCGGCCAGCCGCTCGGCGGCATCGGCGTCGTGCAGCTTCTTCTCGTCGACGACGGTGACGACGGAGATTTCGGACGCCTTTTCGAGGGAGGGCCGGGCGTCGGCCACGGCGCGCGCGGCGACGCGGCTGCCGTCCCAGGCCACGGCGACATGGCCGGTCGGCTCCGGCAGGACGCCGGGCAGCATCAGCGCCGGACGGCCGGCCCCGAACACCACGGCCTCGGCCACCATGCGCGCGGTCGTGTTGCCGGGCTCCAGCCCCAGCAGGGCGAGATCGTAGTAGCGCGCGTGCCGGCATGCGGCGTCGCCGATCGCGGCGAGCGGCGCGGCGGTCTCGGCCACGCTGGCCACGACGCCGGCCTGCCCTGCCCTCTCCTTGACCAGCGCCAGCAGCTCCTGCCCGCGCCGGCGGCTGGAGGCCTCGGCGTCGCGGATCATCTGCGGGGTGTCGAGCAAGAGCTTCGACAGGGCGTTCGAAACCGGCGGAATGTCGGGGTTGATCGCCAGAGCGTGAAGTTCAGCCCCGAACCGGGCCGCAATCGCCACGGCGTTGGTGGCGACGGCATCGGCATTGGCCTCGGGATAGGTGGCGAGCGGGAGGAAGAACTGCTGTCGCATCGGTGAACTCCTTTGAGGGCAGCGCGCTCGGCGCCAACTGCCGTCAACAGTTCCATGGTTGCCGGGCCAGGGCCTTGAGCTGGATCAAGGCCTGAATGCTTTTGCATGGGGCCGCTGCAAAGGCGGCGTATTCTTCAAACTCTTCCAGCCACAGCATTCCAATACTGGAATGTTAAATCGAATTTTCCGGTGGAAATGATTTCGGCGTCTTGCGGCGTCTTTTACATCGTGGAACCTTTTGTCTTGATTTTACGCACCTGACATATTTCTTTTATTTTCAATTCCTGGCGCCGATGCGGCGCTTCCCGGAGCATTCGCTTGGCTGATCTGCTGCGTGTCCTGATCGAACGTTGGCGCGAGGACCCTGGTTCGACGTATCGGACCTGGTTCCTGTGGGAGGAACGGCTCAAGAACTTCCGTTCGATACGGCGCGGCATCGACCAGGTGGTCCAGGAGATCGAGGCGGGGACGTTCGGCAACGTCTACAAGGGCTCGTCGCTCGAGACGATCGTCGGCTCGATCGCCGAGCAGCGGCAGATCTTCAAGGGCGCCGACCATGCCTTCCTGTGGAAGCCCAAGCTGCGCATCCCCGACATCTACGAAAGCCCCGCCAATCAGCGGGCCTTCGGCCGGCTGCTGCACCATTGCGCCTGCTGCAGCACGGAGCGCGAGATCATCGCCGGCATCGAGGCGATCGACCGGCTCAAGATCAAGGGGCTGGGGCCGGCGGTCGCCAACCTGCTCTATTTCCTGCATCCGACGCTGATGCCGGCCTTCAACACGGCCATCGTCAACGGCTTCAACGCGGTGACGGGATCGAAGGTGAAGCTCGGCCGCTGGGGCGAGTATCTGGCGATGCGCGCCGGCATCCTGTCGCTCAACCGGACCTATCGCGACCTCCTGTCCAACGATCTCGGAGCGGTCGTCGGCTTCCTGTTCGACGTCGGCACGGGCCGCTATGCCGCCCCGCCGGTCGCGACCGAGGGAGACGCCCGCGAGGCGTGGCTGACCGAGCTGTCGAAGACGCGCGAGACGGCCAAGCGGCTCGAGGGGTCGATGGCCGCCGACCGGGAGGGCGACCGCACCCACACCGAGGTACAGGCATGGCTGAGGGATCTCGGCCTGGCGCTGGGATACCAGGTCTGGGTCGCCGCCAACGACCGCGGCCGGCTGCATGCGGGTGCTGCACTCGGCATCGGCTGCATGGAGCGGCTGCCGGCGTCGCTGGAAAGCGTGGCGGGCGCCGAATCGATCCGCCTCATCGACATACTCTGGCTCGACGGCGCCCGTGTCATCG
Organism: Aminobacter sp. Piv2-1; assembly: GCF_037625995.1. NCBI lineage: Bacteria > Pseudomonadati > Pseudomonadota > Alphaproteobacteria > Hyphomicrobiales > Phyllobacteriaceae > Aminobacter > Aminobacter sp. Piv2-1. Next base: position 220,630 of record NZ_JARKMU010000002.1, on the reverse strand, counting down.
CCGCCTTCGAGGTGGAGCACACCACGTCGATCTATTCGGGCATCGTGCGCATGCTCGACCTGGCGCTGGGCAGCGACCTGCATGCGGCGGGCGGCCTCTACCTGGTCGCCCCGGACGCGCGGGAGGGCGAGGTGCGCACGCAGCTCAGGCGGCCGGCCTTCAGCCGCGTCGCCGACCTGCAGGTACGCTTCCTGTCCTATGGCGACCTGGAGCGGAACCGCGATCCGATCGCGCGTTTCGGCACCGGCATGAAGGGCGTGCAGGCCATCTCGCGGGTGCTGTGAAGTTGCCGGCGCGGCGGCAATTTCAGCCGTGGTTCAGGATGCGCCCGAGTTCGTGCGGCGTGACGCCGGCGAGGCGGCGGCTCTCGCGGACCAGGTGCGCCTGGTCGGCATATCCGGCCTCCAGCGCAAGCCGGGCCGTCGGTTGCGCCGACCGGCGCGAAAGGCCAAGGAAACGCTGGTAGCGCATAATGCGGTCGAGCGTCTTCGGGCCATAGCCGAAGCTCTCGTCGAAGCGCCGGCGCAAGGTGCGCTCGCTCATGGCCAAAGCGCGCCCGAGCCAGGGCACCAGCGGGGCGCCGGGCGGCGGCCCGGACCGGACCAGTTCGAAGGCGGCACGCATGACCGGATCCGGCGCGCGCCGTGCCGGCGCGAGCGCCGCAATGGCCGCCTCCAGCTCTCCGATCAGTCCCGCGGTGTCCCTGTCGGGGCGGATGCCGGCTGCGAGCCGTCGCGCCTTCGGTCCCCACAACTCGTCCAGCGCCAGCCGCTGCCCGGCGATCTCGGCTGCGGGCATCCCCAGCCACGCCGCGGCGGCCCCGGGATGGAAGCGAAAGCCGATGACGGTGGTGCCGGCCGGAAGCAGTTCGAGCTTGGGGTCCCTGTCGGGGCCGGCGACGCGGAAACCGCCGTCGATCCATTGCAGGTCGATGGTTCCATCGGGGGTGACGACGATCGGCGCAGCCGCCTCGGGTAACCGATGCACCCAGACCGACGCAAAACTGCGGCCGAGGGCAGCCGCGGCCGGGCGCTCCCGAAAGTCACCGATCGCCAAGGCGGGCAGAGCCTTCATCTTCCACACCCGTTGCGCCGTTGCTGCCGTCACAGTCTCAGGCCGTCTCTTGTTCAAGCAGTTTCACCAACAAACGTAACACTTGGCCGAAAAGTTCAATCAACCCGTCTAGCGAAGGGCCAGATTGTCGGCAACGGCCGCCTGGCGCGCAACGCCGGCCGCCGCAAGCCAGCACGAAGGAGATCACCATGAAACCGAGGATAAGCGTCATCACGATCGGCGTCGACGACCTGGAAGCCTCGCTGCGCTTCTATCGCGACGGCCTTGGCATGCCGACCGAGGGCATCATCGGCACCGAGTTCGAGCACGGCGCCGTGGCCTTCTTCGAACTTGAGCACGGCATCAAGCTTGCGCTGTTCCCGCGCGGCGACATCGCCCGCGACGCGGGCATCGCCCCGACCGGCCGCAGCCCCACGGAATTCACGCTCGGCCACAATGTCGCAAGCGAGCGCGAGGTCGACGCGGCGATGCGCCGGGCGATCGATGCCGGCGCGCGGCTGGTCAAGCCGGCGCAGAAGACCTTCTGGGGCGGCTATACCGGCTACTTCCAGGATCCCGACGACCATCTCTGGGAAGTCGTCTACAACCCGGCATTCTTGCCCGAAGACTGACCGGCGGCGAAGGCAACCTTGCGGCAGCGACGGCGGCTTGCACCGCTCAAGAGGACTGGAGCCGGTGGCGCCGCAAGGCCACCTTCATCGACCCATCTTGGTGGGTTCTGTCACCAGAAGTCCTTGTGGTCGTTTACGATCTCTTCTTCGAGATCGGGGAATGGGCCACGGATCGCTACAGGGCGGCGTCCGGCGGCGAACACCTGGTGACAGCTCAGATCGAGGGTCAGGTTCTCCGGGTTGTCTCCGGTCAACTCGGCCAACCGCCTTTCGCTCAATCCGTAGACCACGGTGCCGATGCCAGCCCAGTAACAGGCCCCGGCGCACATGCAGCACGGCTCGACCGAGGTCACCAGCGTGCATTGCTCGAGAAAAGTCGGGTCGTATTGCCGTGCTGCCGCGCGGGCCACGTTTGCCTCCGCGTGGCCAACGCCGCGATCGCGCGCATAGGTGTTGCCCGACGAAAGCAGCACGTCGCCGTCCGGCCCGACCAGGAGCGCCCCGAAGGGATGATTGCCACTGGCCCGGCTCTCGGCAGAGATCTCCATGGCGAGACGTAGATATTCGGCATCGCTCCTCATGACCGCCTCCTTGGGATGCCCATTTGCTACTGCGCGCGCAAGGCCGTTGGCCTGGATTCCATATTCCTGGAGCACCTGGGAGCTGTCCAGCGCGGCATGGAGGTTCGGGCGACACAGAAGCCGATTGTGTCCCCGACGCCGCACGTCACGACTTGCTGAACGGACCGACGTCCCGGGTGGCTGCGGGGCCGCACGGCCATCACAGCCCGCGGGTACCAGCAGCGCACGCTCGCAGACGGAGCCTCTGGATGAGGGCTGCTTGTTCCTCAACGTGAGGACGCCCGCGACCGACGATGCCTGTCGCCCTCTCATGGTTGCGACGTCAGAGATGAATTCCTGAGCACGTATATTGCAATGGGTGACATCTTCGTTTCATCGCGCCACTCTATTGCATCATCACGAGAGCCGAGCGGCTTATGAAGCTTGGCAAGAATTAGGCCAGCGCGTTCGGCGGCTCCGCTGTAATCCTCCTCCGTCCAGAAATAGTCATACAATACGACGTCAATGCCCTGGATCAGCAGTTTCACCGTGTCGCCGCTCTGGAGCGGCTTGTCGTTCTCTGGAAACGAGTATGACAATGACACCCAGTTTCCTTCTGTCGCTTCTGTTGAGGCGGTCACGAAGATGATGATTCCATCTTGCCGGAGGACCCGCTTCATTTCTTTGAGAATGCCCTCGATCTCCTCGATTCGCGACACTTCTAGGAACACAAAGCTCGAAAAAATCAGATCGAACGTAGAGTCCTCAAAAGGCAGGAGCCCGCTGGGAATATGGTGATACTCGCCCGACCCATCTTTGGATCGAGCTTGCTCGAGCATCTCCTTGCTCACGTCTACGCCAACTGCATTGAAGCCAAGGCGCTTCAGAAATCGTGTTGAGCGCCCAGCGCCGCAGCCATAATCAAGCACGGATGCGATGGACCCTGCATACTCCCGGATCAGCATGGGTATGTCGCGAAATGCCAGGTATTGTGTACCTTGCATCTCGAGCTCGGCATATTCGCCGGCATGTTTTTCATAGTCATGAGTCTTGATGCTCATCTGCCCCTCCTCCGCACAACGAACTGCGCCCGTTGATCATGGGCGATGATCGGCGAGTAGCAACTCCACTCGTTCGGTGATCCCCACGCTGGTGTTGCTGTTTGGCGCGGATATCAAACTCGCCGGTTCTCTCTCGTTTGCGGTGAGCCTGCCGACGATGTTAGCAGGCTGTTGAAAAAGACGGAATCGCAGGAATCGAGGGCAGTCGTCGCCCAAATTCCGATGCGACTAGGGTGACTTCATGAATCAATTTTCCGTCGAACCCGCTGAATGGGAATCGATATTGCGCGTCGTCCATGCCCAGATTCCTCTTTCAGCAGCCTGCTAGTGGGTTTCGCGTGCTACAGTCGGGATCAGAGTTTTTCCGCTCTTGGCCGGAACAAAGCCTTCTAACTCGGCATGGCGGCAGGGTCGACAGCCGGAACCTTTATCGGCGGTCACTTGCTTGGCGTTGTGCCGAACGCCGTTCTGCTGCCCACGCTCGCCGTGATTCTGGCGATTTCAGCGATCAAGGTGTGGCAGCACAACTAGCTGTATTGCCACGCCTTTCTTTGGCGACCGATTGCCAGTTCTCATTCCAAACTGGTGTCGGGAAGGTAACCTAAACAAAATCAATGAGTTGAGTCTGGCGCGCCCGAAGAGATTCGAACTCCTGACCCCCAGATTCGTAGTCTGGTGCTCTATCCAGCTGAGCTACGGGCGCGCATCGGGCCGTCACGGGCGGCCGCCACGCTTCGACGGATCGAAGCGATCGGCGCTACCTAGCGGCTGGCTCGGCGAAATGCAAGCGGCTGCCGGCAAAACTTTTCGGCGGCAGGGAAGGACGCGCGCACGCCTCGGTCAGGCGGGCCGGCGCAGGCTGCTGCGTGCCTCGTCCAGGCGCAGCGGCTGGTCGGGGATGGTGAAGGCAAAGGTGGTGCGGCCGCCGACACTCTCGACCAGCTCGAGCGAACCGCCATGGGCGCGCACCAGCTCGTGCGCGATCGCCAGCCCGAGCCCGGTGCCGCCGCTGCGGGCCGAGCCGCGGAAGGCGGCGAACAGGTTCTCGCGCGCCTTCTGCGGCAGGCCGCAGCCGGTGTCGTTGACGAGGATCCGGCTGACGCTGCCCTGCCGCTCGGCCGAAATCGTCAGGCGCTTGACGACCGCTTCGTCGGCCATGCCGGCCATCGCCTGGACGCTGTTGCGGCTGAGATTGGTGAGCACCCTGAAAAGCTGGTCGGCGTCGGCGTCGACCTCGAAGGCCACGTCGACGGCATTGACGAATTCGATGCCGCCTTCCGGCTCCAGGCCGAGCAGGCCGTGCATGTCCTCGATCAGCTGGCGCAGCCGCAGGCGCCGCCGCGCCGGCGGCGGTTCCTGGGCACGACCATAGGCGAGCACGTTCTCGGAATAGGAGACGGCCCGGTCGAGCGTGCGCACCAGCTTGGGCGCGAAGGCCTGCACCGAGGGGTCCTTGACCACGCGGAGGCGGTCGGACATCAGCTGGGCGGAGGCCAGGATGTTGCGCATGTCGTGATTGATCTTGGAAACGGCGAGGCCGAGATCGGCAAGATGCTTCTGCTCGGCGAGCACCTTCTGCAGACGCGTCTGCATCGCCGAAAGCTCCCGCTCGGCCACGCCGATCTCGTCGGCCCGGCGTTCCGGGACGATGACGCCCGAGGGGTCGTCGGGAGCCCGCGAGAAGCTCAGCATGGATTGCGTCATGGCCCGGATCGGCCCGATCATGATGCGGTCGATGGTGCCGTAGACCAGGGCCGCCGTGAACAGCGATATCAGCAGCGAGACGAAGACGATGTAGCGCGCATTGGCGCGCATGGCACGGAACAGCCGGTTGTCGGAGATGACGAGCTCGAACTCCTTGTTGCTGTCGCCGACCTTGCCGTAGACGCGCAGGACGCGGTCGCCGCCGAAGAGCAGCGTGTCCATGGCCGCGGGCATGGAGCGCAGCACGCCTGCAGCGGCGATGTCGATATGCTCGTCGACAGTGGGCGGCATCTCGGAGACGACGAGCAGGCGCGACACCCCGCCGTCGCGGACCGCGATGGCCTTGGCGCCGATGGCCATGAGCACGTCGTCCTGCGCCGCGCGCGACAGCGACGCCGGATCGCCCTGCACCAGGATCGTCGCCACCGCAGCGGCGGTCGCCAGCCTCTCCTCCAGCCAGCGCAGCCGGTAGGACGCGATCGAGGGCAGGAAGAACAGCACTTCGGCAAACAGCACGAAGACGATGGTCAGCAGCAGCAGCTTGGTCGATAGGCCGCGCGAAAGCGGGACCGAATGGTCCGGCTGCTTTCCGGCGTCCTGGCCGATGTCGGCTGCACTTGTCATATAAAGCTTCGCTGCATGTCCCCGCCGGGGGACCCGGCCGTCTCAGCGACGCAGGCGCCGCCCGAACAGAATCGGCCCGGCCTTGCCGTCGCCATTCGCCAATAGATAGGCCATCGCAGCGTTCTTGCAAATTCCGCCAAAGGAAGGAAACACAGAAGCGTGGGCGGCGATCTGCTGCAGGGAGAGACCCGCCGACAGGGCAAGCGCCCATGTGTCCATGAGTTCCGCCGCCCCCGTTCCGGCCAGACCTGCGCCCAAGAGGCGGTGGCTGTCGTCGAGCAACAGCTTCAGGTGCCCTTCGCCGCAGCGCTCGGCCAGGGCGCGCTCGCCATCGGCGAAAGGCGCGCGCAGGATGCGGAAGGCAATACTCCGGCGGCGGGCCTCGGCCTCCGTCAGGCCGACCTCGGCTATCCCGGGGTCGGTGCCGAGCGAGCGCGGCACCTTCCAGCCCTGCTCGCTCGCACGTTTGCGCTCGACCAGTTGGCTCACCGCGACCTCGGCATGATGGCGCGCCAGCGCGACATTGCCGCATTCGCCGATGCAATCGCCGATGGCGAAGACGCGCGGATTGGCCGTCACCAGCCGGTCGTCGACGCTGATGCCGTTGTCGTCCTCGACGATCCCCGCCTCGGCGAGCCCGAGCCCGGCAAGCTCCGGCCGGCGTCCGGCGGCGAGCAGGACATGGGAGGCATCGTAGGTCTCGACGCCAGCCGGCCATTTGATCTGGACGCGCACATGGCCCCTGCCGGTGCGGTCCATGCCCATCACCTTCGCATTCTCGCGGACGACGACGCCCTCGCGGCGCAGGCGGCGCAGCACCACGGCCGCAAGCTCCGGGTCCCATCGCGGCAAGGCGGCGCCGAACTCGACGACGGTGACGTTCGACCCCAGCCGGCGGAAGGCCTGCGCGGCCTCGATGCCGCTGTCGCCGCCGCCGAGGATCACCAGGTGCCGCGGCCGGCGCTCGAGCGCAAAGACGGTCTCCGGCGTCAGATAGTCCACGCCGTCGAGGCCGGGCGCGGCAGGCACGACCGGCCGCGAGCCGGTAGCTATGATGAAGCCGCGGGCGGCGATCTCGCTGTCGCCGGCGATCACCGTGCCGGTATCGGAAAAGCGCGCCTCGGCGGGCAAGACCTGGATGCCCAGCGCCCGCAGCCGTTCGGGCGAGCAGCTCGCCGACGCGGCCGCCACTGCGGCGGCGACATGGCGCCGGACCGCCGCGAAGTCGATTTCGGGCTCGCGCGCGGCGACGCCGAAGGGAGCCCCGTCGCGCATGGCCTGCGCCTTGGCCGCGGCCGCCGCCAGCGCGCGCATGGAAACCGAACCGCCGTGGAGCGAGAGACCGCCGGTGCGGGCCCGCTCGACCAGCACGACGCGCGCGCCGAGCGCCGCCGCCGTGGTGGCCGCATGAATGCCTGCCGGTCCACCGCCGATCACGCACAAATCGGGCACAAGCCTGCCCATTCGCTTCCACTGCCCCGCCGAATGCCCTAGAGGATGCTACGACGGAGCGGGGGCAGGTGACAACCACCGGTGGAGCCCCGCATGGGCGGATTGACTTCGCGACACCTAATCCATATAAGCCCGCACACGCTCGGGACCCGCTTCCGTCGCGGTTTTTGATCGCGTCGAAGCAAGCCGAGCCAAGCTCCTGTTACAAAGTGACAGACACAAGAAGGGCCGCACCCCGCGGTATTAAAACAAATGAAGCGTACCTATCAGCCGTCCAAACTCGTCCGCAAGCGTCGTCACGGTTTCCGTGCCCGCATGGCCACCAAGGGTGGTCGCGGCGTCGTCGCTGCTCGCCGCAACCGCGGCCGCAAGCGGCTCTCCGCCTAAGCCATAGGCGGGAACCTTGCCCGCTGACGGCAAGCCTGAGGGGTCCGCTCCGCACGGTCGCGGCCCCAAACGGCTTCTTAAAAGAAAAGAATTCCTGGCCGTCCGCCGCGGTGAAAAGCGGCGCGGGCGGTTTTTTCTCGTTGAGATGATGGATCGAGGCGACCAGGCGGAGCCGCGCGTCGGCTTCACCGTCACCAAGAAGGTCGGCAACGCCGTGGTGCGAAACCGGGTCCGCCGGCGCCTACGCGAGGCCGTCCGCACTCATGCCGCAGGTGACATGGCCGCCGGCAGAGACTATGTGATCGTCGGGCGCGAAGACGTGCTCACCGCCCCTTTCGGCCAGCTCACGGCCGAACTCTCTCGGCGCATTCGCGGAACGCGATAAGGGCTTTCGATGGAAAACAACCGTAACTTCTTCATCACCATCGCCTTGTCGGTGCTGATCCTGACGCTGTGGCAGGTGTTCTACATGAACCCGCGCATCGAAGCGCAGCGCGAAACCGCGCGCATCGAGGCCGAACGGGTCGCGCAGGACCAGAAGGCCGCGCAGCCGGCAAGCCCCGGCAGCAGCGCGCAGGCGCCGCAGGCAGGCGTTCCGGGCGCCCCGTCCGCGACGGGTACCGCACCCGTCGACCGCGCCCAGGCCGTGGCGGCCTCGAGCCGCGTCGCCATCGACACGCCGAGCCTCAAGGGCTCGATCAACCTGACCGGCGGGCGCCTCGACGACCTGAGCCTCAAGGACTACACGGTCACCGTCGAGCCGAACTCGCCGATCATCGAACTGCTCAACCCGCAGGCCCAGCCGAACGGCTTCTACAGCGAGATCGGCTTCGTCGGCAGCGACGCGACCGGAACGGTGCCCGGCCCCGACACGGTCTGGACGGCGGAAGCCAACCAGACGCTGACGCCCGCGACGCCGGTGACGCTGACCTACGTCAACGACAAGGGCCTGACCTTCAAGCGCACCATCTCGGTCGACCAGGACTACATGTTCACCGTCTCAGACACGGTGACGAACGCCGGCGGCACCCCGGTCTCGCTGTCCAACTACGGCCGCGTGACGCGCTTCGACAAGCCGACGCACCCGAGTATCTACGTCCTCCACGAGGGCCTGATCGGCGTGACCGGCGAGGAAGGCCTGCAGGAGTTCAAGTACACGGCGATCGAGAAGGACAAGCAATCGCTGCCCGGCAAGTCGACCGACGGCTGGCTCGGCATCACCGACAAATACTGGGCGGTGGCGCTGGTGCCCTCGGGCAAGCAGCCGTTCCAGCCGCGCTTCTCCTATTTCGACGACGGCCGTCCGCGCTACCAGTCGGACTATCTGACCGACCCGGTCACCGTGGCCCCCGGCCAGTCGGCGACGGTCGAGACGCTGGTCTTCGCCGGCGCCAAGGAAGTGGCCAAGCTCAACGCCTATGAAGACGGCCGCCAGATCAGGCAGTTCAACCTGCTGATCGACTGGGGCTGGTTCTACTTCATCACCAAGCCGATGTTCTGGCTGATCGACACGCTGTACAAGTTCCTCGGCAACTTCGGCCTGGCCATCCTCGCCACCACCGTCATCGTCAAGGGCATCTTCTTCCCGCTCGCCAACAAGTCGTACAAGTCGATGGCGAACATGAAGATGGTGCAGCCCAAGATGCTCGAGATCCGCGAGAAATACGCGGACGACAAGATGAAGCAGCAGCAGGCGATGATGGAGCTGTACAAGACCGAGAAGATCAACCCGCTGGCGGGCTGCTGGCCGGTGCTGATCCAGATCCCGGTGTTCTTCGCGCTCTACAAGGTGCTGTACGTCACCATCGAAATGCGGCACGCGCCGTTCTTCGGCTGGATCCACGACCTCGCGGCTCCGGATCCGACGTCGCTGTTCAACCTGTTCGGGCTGCTGCCCTGGGGCGTTCCGGCCTTCCTGATGATCGGTGTGTGGCCGCTCATCATGGGCGTGACCATGTTCCTGCAGATGCGCATGAACCCGACGCCGCCGGATCCGACCCAGGCTGCGATCTTCACCTGGATGCCGGTCATCTTCACCTTCATGATGGCGGGCTTCCCTGCCGGCCTGGTTCTGTACTGGGCGTGGAACAACTTCCTGTCGATCGTCCAGCAGGGCGTGATTATGAAGCGCCAGGGCGCAAAGATCGAACTCTGGGACAACCTGGTCGCCTTGTTCAAGAAGAAGCCGTCGCCGGCCGAATAGGCCGGCGCCGTCCAGGCAAATCAAAGGGCTCCGGTTCGCCGGGGCCCTTTTTTCATGGGCGGCCTCGCCCGCCGAAACTCTCTCGGCAGGCACGCCGTAACTTCGGGATGCCCCGTACATGCCGGCTTATGCGGGGTGGCGGAGCTGGTCGCCCCCCGACCGGCAAGGAACCGTCTCGGCGAGGCCGGGGTCTCGCATGTCCCTTGCGGGACCCCGGTTTTGCGCGCGGAAACGGGCAAAGTAGCTGCCCGCGAAATCCGCCGCGCCGGGGGAGTGTCTCCAAGATGATCGGGTAAGGAAGTTCCGAACAGGCGATGTCGGTATCGCGGCGGATCGCGCTATATTGCTATCCGCAGTCACGTGGAAACATCGCCATGCAAGGCCCCAATCCCTCGATCAAGCATCCCATGCCGATGCACAAGCGCGTCGGTTTCCTCAAGCCCCTGGTCGACGCCGAGAACATCGAGATCGGCGACTTCACCTACTACGACGATCCGGAAGGGCCGGACCTGTTCCAGCACAAATGCGTGCTGCATCACTACCCCTTCATCGGCGACAAGCTGATCATCGGCAAGTTCTGCGCCATCGCCGAGGGCGCGCGCTTCATCATGAACGGCGCCAACCATGCGATGTCGGGTTTCTCGACCTACCCGTTCAACATCTTCGGCCATGGCTGGGAGGAAGGTTTCGACGCCGCCACCTGGCAGCGCGAGGTGCGCGGCGACACGGTCATCGGCAACGACGTGTGGATCGGCATGGAAGCGGTGATCCTGCCGGGCGTCCATATCGGCGACGGCGCCATCATCGCTGCGAAATCGGTTGTCAGCCGCCACGTGCCGCCCTATGCGATCGTAGCCGGCAATCCATCGACCGTGGTCAAGAAGCGCTTCGACGACAGGACCATCGAGAAGCTGCTGGCAATCGCCTGGTGGAACTGGCCGGTGGACAAGATCGGCCGCAACCTCGACGCCATTCGCGGCTCGGACATCTCATTGCTGGAGGCAGCGGCTTGAACGAACAGACCTTGACGAGGCCCCCGGTGGATACCGAGACCTTCACCCGGCCGTGGATCTTCATCCGCGGCGTGCCGGCCATGAAATTCCTGCCGCCGGAAGGGCCGCCCGAGATCGCCTTCGCCGGACGCTCCAACGTCGGCAAGTCGTCGCTGATCAACGCACTGGTCCGCCAGGGCGGACTGGCGCGCACCTCGAACACGCCGGGGCGCACCCAGGAGCTCAACTATTTCGTGCCGGACGGCTATTCGGGCGAGGCCGGCGACCTGCCGCCCATGGCGCTGGTCGACATGCCCGGCTACGGCTATGCCAAGGCGCCAAAGGAGCAGGTCGACGCCTGGACCAAGCTGGTGTTCGACTATCTGCGCGGCCGGGTGACGCTCAAGCGCGTCTATGTGCTGATCGATTCCCGCCACGGCATCAAGAAGAACGACGAGGAGGTGCTGTCCCTGCTCGACAAGGCCGCCATCTCCTACCAGATCGTCCTGACCAAGACCGACAAGATCAAGGCCGCGGGCGTGCCCCGGCTGATCGAGGAGACCCTGCAGAAGATCAAGAAGCGGCCGGCGGCCTTCCCCGTCGTGCTCGCCACCTCGTCGGAAAAGGACGAAGGCATGGACGAGCTGCGCACGGCGATCGCGCTGGTTGTCAACGGCGGCTGAGCGGCCTCACTCGGCCGGCACCATCCATCCCATGGCCGCGCCGCCGTCGTCGGCGACGATGGCGATGCGGCCGACGCCCGGCACCTCGAACGGCGCGCGCATGACCCTGCCGCCGTTCTTGACCAGCAGCGCGAGCCGCGCGTCGAGGTCGTCGACGGAGATGTAGGCGAACCAGTTCTCCGGCACGCCGTCCATGCCCTTGCCCTTCGGCATCTGGAAGATGCCAGCCACCGGCTTTCCGCCGGACATGCAGACGTGGTAGCTCTCGCCGTCCATCGGCATGTCCTCGTAGGTCCAGCCGAGGGTGGCCGTGTAGAAGCGCTTGGCTCTCGGCGCATCCCAGGTCAACAGCTCGTTCCAGTGAAATTCGCCGTGCGGGGTCATCGCTCGATCCTCCCTGGCGTTGCTCGCCAAGCATAATCCCGGCGGCCGGAAAGCGTCATCAAAATCGTCAGCCACGGCCGAACGCCCCGCGCGGCAGGAGCCGGGCGGGGCGCTGATCGTCGTGCGGGCCAAGGGAGCGGCGCCGCCGCCTCGCCCGGGGCGCACCTACATCTTCGGCAGCAGCACCTTGTCGATGACGTGGATGACGCCGTTCGACTGCTCGACGTCGGCGATGGTGACGTTGGCGACATTGCCGTTCTCGTCGGTCACGGTGACCTTGCCGCCGTCGGACTTCAGCGTCAGCTCGCAGCCGCCGGCGGTCTTGACCATGTGGGCGCCGCCGTCATCCATGGCCATCTTGGCGACGTCCGCCGCCATGGCCTTGGCGCCGATGACGTGGCAGGTCAGCACCTTGGTCAATTGATCCTTGTTCTCCGGCTTGAGCAGGGTCTCGACCGTGCCCTTGGGCAGCGCGGCGAAGGCTTCGTTGGTGGGCGCGAACACGGTGAAGGGGCCCTTGCCCTGCAGGGTCTCGACCAGGCCAGCGGCCTTCACCGCGGCAACGAGGGTGGTGTGGTCCTTCGAGTTGACGGCGTTCTCGACGATGTTCTTGTCGGCGAACATGGCGGCCCCGCCAACCATCGGATTCGCGGCATAGGCGATCGTGGCCAGGGCGGTGAAGGCGCCGGCGAGCACGGCGAGAGTGGTCTTGCGCATAGCGTAACTCCTTGGTTGTTTCCGTGTCGGAAAGACAGAAGAAGCTACGCGCCCGAGAGCCGCCCAGTTTCACCAAAAAGTGAATTTTCTATAATAAAATCAGTAATTTGCATGCCGCAAACGGGAAGTAACGAGTGGCGCGCGGAGATAGTTTCAGCCTGAGCCGGGGCATGCAAGGATGCCAAAGGCAATTGCCCCCCCTCGCCCGGCGGGGAGGGCCGAGCGAAGCGGAGGCCGAGTGAGCGGGGTGACCGCGCTCAGATTTCGCGGAGATCGCCGGCGGCGACGACGGGGCCGGTCGGCAGGCCGGTCGGCGAGCCGCCCGCGGGCTCGAGGCTGACGGCGAGCACGGCACCCGCTGCGAGCTTGTCGCGCATGTTTTCCTTGACCGGCATCTTCATGGTGGCGCCGACCGGAATGACGCCCATCGAGACCGGCGGCGCATTGGCCTCGATCATCCACAGTTCGAAATCCTTGCCGGCATCGCGGTTCCCGGCCACGTGCGACAGCCCGATCTCGCCGGCGGTCGCGTCGTACATGATCATGTACTTGACCTCGCTGCCCTCGGCGGCAAGCGAGGCGACCATCATCTCGTGCGGCACCGGCGGATTGACCAGCGGCACCGCGACATAGATCGCCAGCGCGGCCACTGCGGCGGCGGCGAAGCCGCGCCACACCGCGAGGCTGGACCACAGGCCCGCCGGCCGTTCGGCGGGTGCCCGGGCGGCGGACGAGAACAGGCGCCGGTCGATGCCGGCCTTGACCGAAACGGGCGCCTCGATCTCCGGATAGCCGGCCGCCAGCGGCGACAGCCTCACCTCCCACTGGTCGACGAGCCGCGCGAAGGCGGCCTCGCCCTCGATGCGCCGGCCCGCCTGCCGCCTGTCTTCGGCGGCAAGCACGCCGAGAACGTATTCAGCGGCCAGGATGTCGTCGCCCCCTTCCCGTTCCGGTCCGTTGTCTTCCGCCAGTGTCATCTTTCGAGGCATTCCCTGAGTTTCATCAGGCTGCGGCGCAGCCAGGTACGCATGGTGTTGAGCGGCACGCCATGGCGTTCCGCGAGTTCGGCATAGCTCTCACCCTTGAGATAGGCGCCCCGAACGGCGGCCGCCCGGTCCTTCTCCAGTTCCTCGAGGCAGCCATGGATGCGCTCGGCCTCACCGCCGGCCACCGCCGCCGCCTCGGGCCCGGGAGCGGGATCGGCGACCTCGAACGCCTCGTCGATGGCAACCGTCGCCTGGCGCCTTGCGCGGATGCGGTCGATCGCATGGTTGCGCGCGATCGCAACGAGCCACGATATCGGACTGAGGTCGGAGACCGCGAACCTGTCGGCCTTCGTCCAGATCTTGACGAAGACCTCCTGCAGCGCTTCCTCGGCTTCTGCCCTGTCGTTCAAAACACGCAGGCACACGCCGAAAAGTTTCGCGTTCGTCTGCCGGTAGAGCAGGTCGAAGGCGTTGCGGTCCTTCATCGAGGTCCGCACGATCAGCTTGGTGATGTCCTGCGGCGTCATTCCCGCAAAGTTACGTTGCGGCACATGAATTGCAACCGCTGTTTCCGCGGGCGCGCGCTGCAACCGGAGCGTGGAGCGCGGTGCTGCTCCGCGGGCATCGAACCATTTGCCCCCTGCCCGGTTTCCGGCTAATACCGCGCGAAATCTCTCCACTATCCGGGACCATGCCGATGACGACCAACGTCGCCGCCAACGCCGAAATGCAGGCGGCCCTGCTTTCAGCCGCCCTGCCCTACATGCAGCGCTACGAGAACAAGACGGTGGTCGTGAAGTATGGCGGCCATGCCATGGGCGACGTGGCGCTCGGCCGCGCCTTCGCCCGCGACATCGCCTTACTCAAGCAGTCGGGCGTCAACCCCATCGTCGTGCATGGCGGCGGCCCGCAGATCGGCGCGATGCTCAACAAGATGGGTATCGAATCGAAGTTCGAGGGCGGCCTGCGCGTCACCGACCAGAAGACGGTCGAGATCGTCGAGATGGTGCTCGCGGGCTCGATCAACAAGGAGATCGTCGCGCTCATCAACGCCGAGGGCGAATGGGCGATCGGCCTGTGCGGCAAGGACGGCAACATGGTCTTCGCCGAGAAGGCCAAGAAGACCATGGTCGACCCCGATTCGAACATCGAGAGGGTGCTCGACCTCGGCTTCGTCGGCGAGCCGGTCGAGGTCGACCGCACGCTGCTCGACCTCTTGGCGCGCTCCGAGATGATCCCGGTGCTGGCGCCGGTGGCGCCCGGCCGCGACGGCCACACCTACAACATCAACGCCGACACCTTCGCCGGCGCCATCGCCGGCGCGGTCAGGGCCTCGCGGCTTTTGTTCCTCACCGACGTGCCGGGCGTGCTCGACAAGGACAAGAAGCTGATCGACGAGCTGACGGTGGCCGACGCGAAGGCGCTGATCAAGGACGGCACGATCTCGGGCGGCATGATCCCCAAGGTCGAGACCTGCATCGAGGCGATCGAGCGCGGCGTCGAAGGCGTGGTCATCCTCAACGGCAAGACGCCGCATTCGGTGCTGCTGGAGCTGTTCACCGAGCACGGCGCGGGAACGCTGATCGTTCCGTAAGGCGGAGAGGAAGCGGATGCCCGTCGTTTTTCGTCACAAGGGCTTTCGCTTCTACTTCTTCTCGAACGAAGGCGATCCGCGCGAGCCGATGCACGTTCATGTCGGCAAGGACGGCGTCGACGCCAAGTTTTGGCTCTGGCCGGATGTCGTGGTAGCGTACAATGACGGCTTCGGCGCGCGCACCTTGCGCGAACTGGCCGAAATGGTCACCCATCGGCGGCGTGAGATCGCGAATGCCTGGAACGAGTTCTTTGGTGAAGGCAACTAAGGTCTGGTTCGACGAAGACAGCATGTGGCTCGACCTGTCGGATGGACGGACATTGAGCGTTCCGCTGGCCTGGTTTCCCCGACTGCTTCAGGCGACGCCCGCGCAGCGGCAGGCAGTGAGCATCAGCACGCGCGGACTGCATTGGGACGACCTCGACGAGGACATTTCCGTCGAGGGCCTATTGGCCGGCCGCGGCGACCAGTCCCGGCCGCCGTCCAAAACCCAGGCCGCCTGATCCCGCCCTATCCTGCCAGATGCCCGAGCGGTACGTGGCGCTGTTGAGCGCGGGTCTGCACGGAGCGCAAGCGCTACCGGCTGGTCTATCCCGACCCTTGATCGTCGATCCTATGGCCGGAGGTGTCCGAGCGGCACGTGGCCCGGCCCCTTGATGTTCTGCAGCACGAGTTGGGTATGGACGTCGCGGACGCCCGACAGGCGCATCAGGCGGTGCATGACGAAGGCGTTGAGGTCGTCGACGCTCGGCACCATGACGTGGAGCAGGAAGTCGTATTCGCCGGTCATGGTCCAGCAGGACGACACCTCGTCCATGCGCTGGACCGCGGCGATGAATTTTTCCGGCGACTCGTCGCTGTGGCTGACCAGCCGGACCTGCACGAAGACCTCGACCATCAGCCCGACGGCGCGCCGGCCGATGCGCGCCGAAAAGCCCTTGATGACGCCCGCCTCCTGCAGCGCCTCGAAGCGGCGGGCGCAGGGCGTGTTGGACAGGCCGATCTCCTGGGCCAGCTCCGAGATAGGCTTGCGGCCGTCGCGCTGCAGGATGTCGAGCATCCTGATCTCGAATTCGTCGAACTGAGGCATTTTTCCTCCCGATGCATGTTTTCCGAGTGATCATACCTCAAACGAGCGCACATTGAACGCAGGAAGGTGAATTTCACTCTGGCCGGCCGGCTATGCTTCCAGCATCGAAGACCGTGTCTGGGGAGGAAAACAGGCCATGGGAATCAGCGTCCAGGACTATGCGCGCGAATGCGCCGAACAGGGACTGCGCGGCGACTATTCGCAGTGCCGCTCCGACTTCACCGTCGAACAGAAATACGACTACAGCACAGCCGAGCAGGAGGTGTGGCGCACGCTCTGCGACCGCCAGACCAAGCTGACCCAGCGGCTGGCGCACAAATCCTACCTCGACGGCATGGCCGCCCTCGGCCTGGTCGAGAAGATCCCCGACTTCCATGAGGTCAGCGAGAAGCTGCATCGGCTGAGCGGCTGGGAGATCGTTGCGGTGCCCGGCCTGATCCCGGCGCAGCCGTTCTTCGACCACCTCGCCAACCGCCGCTTCCCGGTGACCAACTGGCTGCGCCGGCGCGAGGAGCTCGACTACATCGTCGAACCCGACATGTTCCACGACTTCTTCGGCCACGTGCCGGTGCTGAGCCAGCCGGCCTTCGGCGACTTCATGCAATTGTACGGCGAGAAGGCCGGCGACTACATCGCGCTCGGCGGCGACGAGATGGTCACGCGGCTCTACTGGTACACGGTGGAATACGGGCTGATGCAGGAGCCCGGCCAGCCGAAGAAGGCGTTCGGCGCCGGCCTGATGTCGTCCTTCACCGAACTGCAGTTCGCGGTCGAGAGCCCAGACGCCCACCACGTGCCCTTCGACGTCGAGACCGTGATGCGGACGACCTACGAGATCGACAAGTTCCAGCGCGCCTATTTCGTGCTGCCGTCGTTCGACGTGCTCAGGGACAGCTTCCAGACGGCCGACATCGCCGGCATCATCAAGCGCTGGAAGGACGCGCCGCCGCTCGATCCGGCAATGATCTGAGGATCTTTCGGCCCCTGCCCGCGTGGCCGGTCAGCCGGCGGCGAGCAGCACCAGGATACCGCCCACGATCAGCGCGCAGCCGGCGACCTCCAGCCGGTTGATCCGCTCGCGGAAGAAGAACACCGTCGAGGCGAAGGTGAACAGCATCTCGATCTGGGCGAGCGACTTGACGATCGCCGCCTGCTGCAGCGTCATTGCCATGAACCAGCCGAACGATGCCGAGGCGCCGACCAGGCCGGTGAACAGCGACGGGCGCCAGGCCCTGGCGATGCGGCCGAGTTCGTCGCGCTCGCGCCAGACGATCCAGGCAAACATCACCAGCGTCTGGAAGACGATCACGACGGCGAGCGTGACGGCTGCCTGCATCATGAAGTTCGGCCCGCCCAGCGCAAGCGAGGCGGCGCGGTAAGCCACGGCCGAAATGCCGAAGCAGGTGCCGGAGACGAGGCCGACCAGCGCGTTGCGGCTCAGCACCGAGGTCACCAGCGTGCGAGCATTGAAGGCGGTGTGGGCGACCGAGATCAGCATCACGCCGAAGACGCTGATGGCGATCGCCGCGATGGCGCCCGGCGTCGCGCGTTCGCCGAGGAACAGGAGCCCGAAGAGCGCGGCCTGCGCCGGCTCGGTGCGCGAATAGGCGGTGCCTACGGCAAAGTTGCGGAACGAGAACAGGTGGATGAGCAGGAAGGTCGCGGCGATCTGGCTGATGCCGCCGACGACCGTCCAGGCGAAGAAGACGGCGTTGAGCCGCGGCAGATCGTAGCCGACCGCCAGCTTGAGCACGGCGACGAAGGCGAGCGCGAAGGGAAAGCCGAAGCCGAAGCGGACGAAGGTGGCCCCCGTCGTCCCCATCACCCCCTTGAGGTGCTTCTGCACCACTGACCTGAGGTTCTGCAGGAAGGCGGCAGCGATGGTGATGGGTATCCAGAGTTCCATGGAGATGTCCGGCAAGACGGCAGAAAACGTCCGCTCCCTCTAGAAGCGGCAAGGGCCGCGCGCAACCGCACGCGGCCCCAAAACCTTGTGCCAGTGCCGGATCAGGCCGCTTCCGGAATGCCGGTGTCGAGCAGGGCGAGGTTGCGACCGCGGTTCTTGGCCTCGTAGAGCCACTTGTCGGCAGTCCGCATCAGTTCCGACACATTGGCGTCGGTGGCGCAGTTGGTTCCGCCGATGCTGACCGTCAGCGGCACCACCCGGCCCTCCTCCGGCTTGAAGCGCAGCAGTTCGACTTCGGCGCGGATACGTTCGGCCACGAGCTTCGCCTCGTCCTGCGAGGCGCCCACCAGGAACGCGGCGAACTCCTCGCCGCCGATGCGGCCGAGCACGTCGCCGCTGCGCACCGCGCCGCGGATCGCGCCGGCGATCATCAGCAGCGCCTGGTCGCCGGTCAGGTGGCCGAAATTGTCGTTGATGCGCTTGAAATGATCGGCGTCGATGATGAGCAGCGCGCCGCGGTCGCTCCGGCGCCGGGACCCGTCGAGGGCCGCAAAGAAGTTCTCGCGGTTGAGCATGCCGGTCATCTCGTCGCGGCTGGCCTTTTCCGACAGGCGCTTGTGGGCGGCGGCGAGCTGGCCGTGCGCCACGGTCAGTTCCTCGTGCGCCAGCCTCAGCTTCTCACGCTGCCAGAAGTTATGGAACGCGAACGGAAAGCCGATCAGCAAAGGACACAGGATCGGCAAGATGTATGCGGCCTTGTCGATCGTTCCGCCCAGCAGCGTAATGACCGACAGGACGATCACCATTGTAGCTGCCATGCACAGCAGCGTGACGAAAACGGATTTCCAGAAGATACGCTTCACTTTCCACTCCCTGCTGGCCGTTGAGATGCCAGCATGACCTGAAGGTGATCTTTCCACGGTAGTTAAAATTTGATCTACCCCAAGGAATTTCGTGGGTGGCACATGCGAAAATATTTCCTGCCACCTGGGCCCGCCCCCTGCATCCGCGCTTACAAAGTCCAAGATCCGTGCGATAAGGACTGCATGACTGAGCTTCCCGATCCCGCCCGCTTCGACCACGTCACCGACTGGGTCTTCGACCTCGACAACACGCTCTATCCGCACCACTCGAACCTGTTCGCGCAGATCGACGTGAAGATGACGGCCTATGTGTCGGAGTTGCTGACGCTGTCGCGCGAGGACGCGCGCAAGCTGCAGAAGCAGCTCTACCTCGAATACGGCACGACGCTGAACGGCCTGATGCAGCGCCACGGCATCGATCCGGACGCCTTCCTCGAGCACGTGCACGACATCGACTATTCCTGGCTGGTACCCGACCCGGTGCTGGGCGCGGCGATCCGCCAGCTGCCCGGCCGCAAGTTCATCTTCACCAACGGCAACCGCGGCCACGCCGAGCGCACGGCGCGGCAGCTGGGCATCCTCGACCATTTCGACGACATCTTCGACATCGTGGCGGCAGGGTTGACCCCCAAGCCGGCGCGCCAGACCTACGAGAAGTTCGCCGCCCTGCACAACGTCACCGGCCCCAACGCCGTGATGTTCGAGGACCTGGCGCGCAACCTCGCCGTGCCCAAGTCGCTCGGCATGACGACGGTGCTGATCGTGCCGCGCAACTTCGAGCCCACATTCTCGGAGATCTGGGAACGCGACCCGCAGAACGAGGACGACGTCGACTTCGTCACCGACGATCTCGCCACGTTCCTGACGACCATCGTCGAGGCCAATACGAAGTGAGGCGCTTTACCTCGGTCGAGGCGCGGATCGATGCTGCGGCACATGCCGTGCTCGACCGCCTGCCGGCCGGCGGTCTCTCGGGCGCGCTGATCGAGTTCCTGGTATTCGGCCTCAAGCAGGCCTGGGCCTGCCTGTTCGGCGGCGCCATGCTGGCGCTCATCCTCGCTACCCGGCTGTGGTGGCCCGAGGAGGCGGGGCTCGCGCGCTACGACTTCCTGTTCCTGGCCGCACTCGGCATCCAGGCGGCGATGCTGGCCTTCAGGCTGGAAAAGCCGTCAGAGGCCAAGGTCATCCTGATCTTCCACCTCGTCGGCACCGCGATGGAGATCTTCAAGACCTCGGCCGGCTCCTGGGCCTATCCGGAGGAGAGCTTGTTCCGCATCGGCGGAGTGCCGCTGTTCTCCGGCTTCATGTACGCCGCCGTCGGCTCCTACCTCGCCCGCATCAGCCGCATCTTCGACATACGCTATACGCGCTATCCGCTGCGCTGGGCGACGCTGCTCTTGTGCGTGGCGATCTACGTCAACTTCTTCGCCCACCACTTCACGGTCGACATCCGCTACGGCCTGTTCGCCGCCACCGCGCTCATCTACCTCAGGACGGTGGTGCACTACCGCGTCTTCCGCGGCCGCCACCGCATGCCGCTGCTGCTCGGCTTCCTGCTCGTCGCCCTGTTCATCTGGTTCGCCGAGAACATCGGCACCTGGTCGCGCGCCTGGATCTATCCCGTCCAGCACGAGGGCTGGACGCCGGTCTCCATCCAGAAGCTCGGCGCCTGGTACCTCCTGATGATCATCTCCTTCGTGCTGGTGACGCTGGTGCACCGCCCCCAGGCGCTGGGGGAGAAGACCACGCCCCGCTCAAAGGCCGTAGAAGCGGCTGATGATGTCCCAGGCCTCGTCGGCGGTGTCGACGTAGTCGATGATGTCCTGGTCGCCGGGGGTGATCGTGCCCTGGTCCGCCAGGAAGTCGAGGTCGAACGCACGCTGCCAGAATGACTTGCCGAACAGGATGACCGGCACGCGCTCCATGCGGCCGGTCTGGATCAGTGTCAGCGTCTCGAACAGCTCGTCCATGGTGCCGAAGCCGCCGGGGAAGACCGCAACCGCCTTGGCGCGCATGACGAAATGCATCTTGCGGATGGCGAAATAGTGGAAGTTGAAGCAGAGCTCGGGCGTGACGTAGGGGTTCGGCGCCTGCTCGTGCGGGAGCACGATGTTGAGGCCGATGGAGGGCGCGCCGACGTCGTCGGCACCGCGGTTGCCCGCCTCCATGACGCCGGGCCCGCCGCCGGTCACCACGACGAACTCGCGATAGTAGGACGCGGCCGAATGCTGCGAGCAGATGCGCGCGAACTTGCGCGCCTCGTCGTAGTAGCGGCTGTTGGCCTCGAGATGCTTGCGCTGGGTCTCGTTCTTGGCCGCCCAGGCCTCGCCGCCCGGCTCGGGGATGCGGGCGCCGCCGAACAGGATGACGGTCGAGCGGATGCCGCGCTCCGCGAGAATCATCTCGGGCTTGAGCAGTTCGAGCTGCAGCCGCACGGGGCGCAGCTCGCGCTGGGTCATGAAGTCCTCGTCGTTCCAGGCGAGCCTGTAGGTCGACGCGCGGGTCTGCGGCGTGTCGGGCACGCTCTTGGCCCGTTCAAGGTCCTCGTCGGAGTGGGGCAGCGGCGTCCAGCCAGCCTTTTCCATAGGATTCATTCTTTGCTCAGTCCCAATATACCGTTGACCGCGACATTCCGCGGCGTCACCGCGATTGACCCCCAGATAAGCCTGAAATAGGGTCCGCCGCGACTTACTGCCAGCTTAGAAGCCTTAACCTTAACGGCCCGTAACGGAGATGTTCATGTCGAAGCCCGACCTCGCCAGCCTCGAGAAGACGATCGACAAGGCGTTCGAGGAACGCGACGGCATTTCGACCTCCACGCGCGGCGAAGTCCGCGAGGCCATCGAGAGCGCGCTCGACCTGCTCGACAAAGGCGTTTCGCGCGTCGCAGAGCGCCAGGAAAACGGCAAGTGGCACGTCAACCAGTGGCTCAAGAAGGCCGTCCTGCTCTCCTTCCGCCTTAACCCGATGGAGCTGATCCCGGGCGCGCCCGGCGGCGCGTCGTGGTGGGACAAGGTGCCGTCCAAGTTCGACGGCTGGGGCTCGGTCGACTTCGAGAAGGCCGGCTTCCGCGCCGTGCCGTCGGCGATCGTGCGCCGCTCGGCCTTCGTCGCGCCGGGCGCGGTGCTGATGCCGTCCTTCGTCAATGTCGGCGCCTATGTCGACACCGGCACCATGGTCGACACCTGGGCCTCGGTCGGCTCCTGCGCCCAGATCGGCAAGAACGTGCACCTGTCCGGCGGCGTCGGCATCGGCGGCGTGTTGGAGCCGATGCAGGCCGGCCCGACCATCATCGAGGACAATTGCTTCATCGGCGCGCGCTCGGAAGTCGTCGAGGGCTGCATCGTGCGCGAGGGCTCGGTGCTCGGCATGGGCGTGTTCATCGGCCAGTCGACCAAAATCGTCGACCGCGCCACCGGCGAGGTGTTCTACGGCGAAGTGCCGGCCAACTCGGTCGTCGTCGCCGGCTCGCTGCCGGGCAAGCCGCTGCCGAACGGCGAGCCTGGCCCGAGCCTCTATTGCGCCGTCATCGTCAAGCGCGTCGACGCCAAGACCCGTTCTAAGACCTCGATCAACGAGCTGCTGCGCGATTGATCTTTCGCTGAAACCGAAGCAACTTCGACCGGCGCACAGGACATGTGCGCCGGTTAGCTTCGGAGGGGTGAAATGGACTGGAAGTATCTTCTGACCAGCTTCGACGGACGCATCAATCGCGCCAAGTTCTGGGCGGGCATCGGCGTGCTGATCGCCGTCAGCATCGTCGCCAGCTTGCTTGACATGGTGCTCGGCCTGCGCGTCGGCGAGGCCGGCTACGGCCTCATCGGCATCATCGTTGCCATCGCCTCGATCTATTTTGCGCTGGCCATTTACGCCAAGCGCTGGCATGACCGCGGCAAGTCGGGCTGGTGGAGCCTGATCGCAATCGTTCCCGTCATCGGTGCCATCTGGATCCTGGTCGAGCTCGGGATCCTCGAGGGCGACCGGGGCGCAAACCAATACGGACCGGATCCGCTTGCCTAACAAACTCGATTATTTCTGGCTGTTCTTCCGCTTCTCCGGCCGCATCAGCCGGGCGGCCTACGTGCTCGGCTTCCTGTTCATGCTGATGGTGGTGTCGTTCCCGCTCTACCAGTTCATGCGCGTGCACCCGGAAAGCTCGGCGGCACAGCTCTGGTCGCTGCTGTTCGGCCTGACCTTCTTCGCCTTCGTGTGGGCGCATGTCGCCTTCAGCGTCAAGCGCCTGCACGATTTCGACAAGCCCGGGCTGCTCGCGATCACGCTGTTCATCCCGATCGTCTCGCTCATCACCTTCGTGGTGCTCTGCTTCTACCCGGGCACGCCCGGACCGAACCAGTTCGGCAGCCAGACCAACGCGCCACGTTAGTCAGACCGGGTCCGGCGCGATGTCCTACAGAGCACTCGACCCGGAGAAGATCGCAGCCACGGCACAGTCGCCCGGGCGCCGCACCGGCGACCGCTTCGTGTGGAGGCGACGCTCAACACGCTGATCCTCGGCGGGGTCGGCCGGACCTCACGCACCGCGATACGCGGGCATGCTCCAGCGCCTCAGGCCGACTTTCTGACCTCGCTTGAAGCGACCGTCCGGTTGCGCCCCCCGGCTTTGGCCTCCAGCAAGGCGGCATCGGCACGCGTGACAAGTGTTTCGACCGAGCCGCCCGCCGGAGAAGCCGCCACCCCGACGGAAACGGAGACCGCGCCAAGAATCTGGCCGGCGTGGGAAAGTGCGACGCCGCCGATCTTTTCCCGCAACATGTCGGCGAGTGCCATGCCCTCCGCCTCGCCGAAGGATGGCAGAAGTGCCGTGAATTCCTCCCCGCCGAAGCGGAAAGCATCGCCAGACGACTCACAGGCTTCGCGCAGGGACTGCCCGACGAATTGCATGACGAGGTCGCCGGCATCGTGGCCAAACTGGTCGTTGAAGCGCTTGAAATGGTCGATGTCGATCATCAGGCACGCGAGCGGCTCGTCCCTGTGGTCCCGGGCGTACCGCTGCAGCATCTCGTCAAGGAATCGACGGTTGAACAGACCGGTGAGCGGATCGCTGACGGCAAGCGCGGTCAGCTTTTCCTGCAGTTGCAGATTGGCGATGGCGAGGCCGACATTCTCGGCGATCAGTTCGAGATAGAGTCGGGGCCCTGCAGGCTCAAGCGCGCCAGCTTCGCGCTCCTCGAGGTAGAGAAGTCCAATCATGTCGCCCTGGGCCGTCAGGGGAACACAGAGCGTCGCCACACCAGGCCGGGTCACATGCTGGCACGGAACATCCGCGCCGTTGACGCCGCTGTGGTGCGAGCGACCGCGACGCAGGCCCCAGCATGCGGTGGCCGGAAATTCCGCTGCCGAATGTTCCGGATCGTACCAAAGGCCGACGCGCGCCAGCGATGTCCTGCCTTCGTTGAGAACATAGAGACCACCGGCAAGGTCGGGGAAGATCTGTGGCGCGAAGCGCACGACTACATCCGTCAATTCCACCTGGTCGCGGCATGCCTGCACGCGGTGCATCATCTGGAGGATGAGGTCCTTCATATGCTGGTCGGCAAGTCGCTCGGCATCGAGCTTTTCGCGCTCGATCAGGTTTGTACGGAAGCCCTCGATAGCCTCGCTCATCTCGCCGATCTCGTCGGCCCGGCGGTTGACCGGAACCTCGACGCTGTAGTCCTGCTTGGCCAGCCGGCTGACGATGCCGGTCATGTGCCGCAGTGGCATCGCTACCCTTCGGCTGAGCACGAAATAAAGCACTGCCACGAACAGGGCCCCCGTGGTCGCCAGCATGATTTTGGCGACAAGGTTCCACCAATTGCTGCGGTCGCGAGCCGCGTCGAGCGCGGCGGTTGTGCGCGCAGCGGTCAGGTCGCGAAAATGGGCGACTGTCTGAAGCAGGGCCTTCTGGACCCTTTCGTGCTCGGCGCCGAAGAGGGACTCCTGCGCGGCCGCCTTGCTTCCATTCTGATACGCCTCGATCGCCACCGCTTCGAGCTTGTCCAGCTCCTCCGCCTGACCATTGATAGCCTGCAGTGCCGCGGCTTCGGCCGGTGCGGGATCGCGTGCAGCCAGCTCCGCGCCAACAACCTCCAGCCGCCGTTCCGCAACCTCCTCCGCGCGGAATGCCTGAAGATGGCGCTCCTCGCCACGCATCACGTAAAGCCTCGCCTCGTCGCTGCGGGCTTCCGCGCCAAGGGCGAGTTCTTCGCCCAGTGTGTCGAGCTTAAGATGTTCTTCAGCCGCGGCGCGCTCCTGAAGGGCGCTGTTGGACGACAAGATGAACGAAATGCCTGATAGCGCCGTCAAGACGACCGTGATGCCGTAGGCCCAATGGGTGATCGTGGCGATTCTCATGCCCCTACAGTGGCAGGAGCTGCTTGCAGGAGACTTAAAATCGCCGATGTCGTCGGCTCACCCGGTACCGAGACCTACGTGGGACTACCGGTCGCCGCTGCCGTACGAGTACCAGTTCAACCTTGATATCGAGGCCGGCCGCACCGCGCTCGACCGCATGGCTGCCTTCCTCGGGCAAGGTCGTGACCGCGCCACGCTGTCGCGAGGCTGGATGCCGATGCCGCTGAGGCAACCGAACGCCGTGACAGGGCGCGGCGATTCAATTATCGCTGTCGCCATGAAGCTGCCGACAGACCCCACCGAGAACCTTGCCGCCCTGATCCGCTGCCCGTCGGTGACGCCCGCCGAGGGCGGCGCGCTGACCGCACTCGAAGCCATGCTGAAACCGCTCGGCTTTGCGGTGGATCGCCCGACCTTCTCGGAAAACGGGACGCCCGACGTCGAGAACCTCTACGCCCGCCGCTCCGGCAACGGCCCGCATCTGATGTTCGCCGGCCATACCGACGTGGTGCCGGTAGGCGACGAGGCTGCGTGGACGCATCCGCCTTTCTCGGCGACGATCGACAAGGGCGAGATGTACGGCCGCGGCGCCGTCGACATGAAGGGCGGCATCGCTTGCTTCGTCGCGGCGATCGCCCGCCACGTCGAGGCCAAGGGCGGGCCGAAAGGTTCGATCTCGCTGGTGGTCACCGGCGACGAGGAAGGCCCCTCGATCAACGGCACGAAGAAGCTGCTGGAGTGGGCGGCCGAACGCGGCGAGAAATGGGACGCCTCGCTGGTCGGCGAGCCGACCAATCCCGACCAGCTCGGCGACATGATCAAGATCGGCCGGCGCGGATCGCTCTCGGCCACCGTCACGGTCAACGGGCGCCAGGGCCACGCCGCCTATCCGCATCTCGCCGACAACCCGGTGCGCGGATTGATGACGCTGGTCGACGCGCTGCTCGCACCCGCCTTCGACAAGGGCACCAAGGACTTCCAGCCGTCGAATCTCGAAGTGACGACCTTCGACGTCGGCAACCCGGCGACCAACGTCATTCCGGCCAGGGCGACGGCTGTCTTCAACATCCGCTTCAACGACACGTGGACGGCCGAGACGCTGCAGGCGGAGATCCACAACCGCCTGGACAAGGCCAGCGGCCGCAAGAAATACCGCAAGGGACGCAAGGAGCCGATCGACTTCGACATCGCCTGGCGCGACACGCCGAGCCACGTCTTCCTCACCCGCGACGACAAGCTGATCGAGGCGCTGGCCGGCTCAATCGAGGCGGTGGCCGGGCGCAGGCCGAAGCTCTCGACGACCGGCGGCACGTCGGACGCGCGTTTCATCAAGGATTACTGCCCGGTGGTGGAGTTCGGGCTCGTCGGCAAGACCATGCACATGGTCGACGAGCGCGTGCCGCTTGCCGAACTCGAGGCGCTGACACAGGTCTACCAGCGTTTCCTCGAGGACTGGTTCGGATAGTTTTCGACCATGCTGCCGACCGAAGACATCCAGCGTTATCTGTCGGGGGCCTGGCGGCTGATGCTGGGCAAGGCCGACGGGCTGCGCCTGCTCGATCTCAGCGCCGACGGATTCTGGAATTCCTTCTTCGCCATCCTCATCGCGGCCCCGGCCCTCATCGTCGGCTGGGTCGGCGTGTCGGACGAGATCGCCGCCCAGTCGGCGGCCTTTGCCGGACGCTTCGGCGTCATCATGCGGCTGGCATTGATCGACCTCGGCGCCTGGATCCTGCCGCTCGTCGCCTTCGCGCTGGTAGCGCGGCGCGCCGGCGTCGGCGATCGCTTCGTGCACTATGTGGTCGCCAGCAACTGGACCTCGGCGATCATCGCCTGGCTGATGCTGCCCGCCGCGCTGCTGCGCATGCTGCTTCCGTCGGCCGAGAGCCTCACCACGCCGCTGTCGCTGCTGCTGTTCGGCCTGTCGATGGTGTTCAGCTGGCGGATGACCAATGCCGCCATCGGCAAGGGAGCCGCCGTCGGCTCCGCGGTCTTTGCCGGCATGTTCGTCGTGTCGCTGCTCGTGCTCCTGACGCTGCAGGCGGCTCTCGGCATCGCCGTGCCTTAGGCAAATTTCCTCAGCGCCAGGAGGCCGCGGCAGCGGCGACGAGCATCAGGCAGGCCGCCACAAGGGCGGAAGCGGCGAAGCCGACGCTGGCGTAGAGCGGGCCGAAAGCCGTGGTGCCGACGAACACGGCGAGGTAGGTGACGGCGCTGTTCAGCCCCATGATCGTGCCGCGCCGGGCCGGATCGAGCGCCGACAGCCGCATCACCAGCACGTTGAGCCCGAAATGGTTGGCCAGCCCCCACAGTGCCATGGCGGCGACCAGCGCGGCGAAGCTGCCGGCGATTGCCGCGAGGAGGACATAAACGGCAGCGACCACCAGGTAGGCGAACGGCATCACCCGCCGCGCGCCCAGCCGGTCGACGATCCCGTCGAGCAGCGCGGCCGCGCCGAAGCCGATGCCGTAGGACACCGCCGCCAGGCCGTTGGCGCTGACCGGGCGGCCGAGCCCCTGGTGCAGATGGTCGCCCAGATAGCCGTAGACGCCGTAGAACGCGGTCATGAAGGCGCCGCAGGCAATGAGCAGCGGCACGATGCCGGGCGTGCCCAGGGCCTGGAGCGGCGCCGGCGCTGCAGCGCCGCTCTGCCTGTCCGCCAGCGAGATCGTCGACAGACTTGCCGCCGCGGTCGCGGCCAGCATTGCGACGACGCCGA
Organism: Aminobacter sp. Piv2-1; assembly: GCF_037625995.1. Classification (NCBI taxonomy): domain Bacteria; kingdom Pseudomonadati; phylum Pseudomonadota; class Alphaproteobacteria; order Hyphomicrobiales; family Phyllobacteriaceae; genus Aminobacter; species Aminobacter sp. Piv2-1. The sequence continues at coordinate 192,666 of NZ_JARKMU010000002.1, read as the reverse complement.
AGACCGCCCGCCAGTGGACGAGGTCGGCAAGCACCGCCGACAGCGACACGCCCGCGACCATGGAGAGGGTCCAGCCGGTCAGCACGACGCCGATGGTGCCGCTTTCGCGGCCGCGCGGCGCGATCGCGGCCGCGCTGGAATAGATCGCCGGCAAGGCGACGCCGGCAGCGACGCCGGCCAAAAGCTGTGCTGCGATCAGCACCGGGATGGCGGGCGCGAGCGCGCTCGCGCCCAGCGCAAGCGCAAGCAATGCCAGGGAGCGCTGCAGCATGCGCCTTGCGCCGAAACGGTCGATGTAGCGGGCGAGGAACAGGGCGCTTGCCGCCGTGCCGAGGCCGAAGGCCGAGGACGCGGCCATGACGAGCGCCACCGATGTGCCGAAGCCGTTCGCCACTTCCGGCGCGATCGGCCCGAGCACAAGCGAGTTGGAGCCGATGACGGCGACGCAGGCGGTCAGCAGATAGGCTGTCCTGGGTATGCGGGCGAGCGGCTCGGCAACGACAGGGAAAGATTGATCGAGGTTCGACATGAGCGCATATTCGCCGAATGATGTTCAGCTTCAACGGAGAATTTCCGCATGGATGAAGAAACAGACGCCATTCGGCCGAGCAAGCTTCCGGAGCGCACAGTCGACGCCGCGGACCGAAGGCTGTTAGGCGTGCTGGTGGAGGATGCGACCGTCTCCTACGCCGAACTGGGCGAGAAGGCGGGCCTTTCGGCGCCGGCGGCGCACGAGCGGGTCAAGCGCATGCGCCGGTCGGGCGCCATCCGCCAGACGGTGGCGATGGCGGACCCCAAGGCCATCGGCAAGCCGCTGCTCGCCTTCGTCCACGTCGACACCAGGGGCTGGGGCAAGACCCCGGAGCTGATGGCGGTTTCGGCCTTTCCAGAGGTCGAGGAGATCCACACCGTCGCCGGCGATACCTGCATGCTGCTCAAGGTCCGCACCGAGGACACGCGAGCGCTCGAAGGGCTGCTCGCCCGTCTCTACGACACGCCGGGCGTGACCTCGACCCGCAGCTACGTGGTGCTGTCGACCTATCTCGAGCGGCCGGTGCAGCCGGGCATCACCCAGGAATGGCCGGCGCCCAAGCATGGCGCCAGGCCGCTCTACGATTGAGTGTGGTCGGGGCTAATAATCGACGCCGGTGAGGAACAGCCCGTCGGGCGGCGCCACCTGGCCGCAGGCGGAGCGGTCGCGGGCGTCGAGCGCGGCCCTGAGGTCGGCGGCCGTCCAGGCGCCCTCGCCGACGCGCTTGAGGCTGCCCACCATGGACCGCACCTGGTTGTGCAGGAAGGAGCGCGCCGAGGCGCCGATCTCGATCGTGTCGCCCGAGCGCGTCACCTCGAGCCGGTCGAGCGTCCGAAGCGGGCTGTTGGCCTGGCACTGGGCCGAACGGAAGGTGGTGAAGTCGTGCCGGCCGAGCAGAACCTTGGCGGCCTCAGCCATCGCCTCGTGGTCGAGGCGCTTGGGCACCCACCAGACCTGACCACGTTCGAGCGCTGCCGGGGCCCGGCGGTTGAGGATGCGGTAGATGTAGTGGCGCCCCGTCGCCGAAAAGCGGGCGTCGAAGGTATCGTCCACCCGCCGCGCCGCCAGGATGGCGACCGTCTCGCCCGCCTGCTGGAGATGGGCGTTGACGGCGTCGCGGACGGTGTCGTCGGGCCATTCGCGGCTCAGGTCGGCGTGCGCCACCTGGGCGGTGGCATGCACGCCGGCATCGGTGCGGCCGGCGCCGCGCAGCGATATCTCGTCGCCGCAGAACTTCAGCACCGCCTGCTCGATGGCCGCCTGGATGGAATGATTGCCGGCCTGCCGCTGCCATCCGGCATAGGCACGGCCGTCATATTCGATGTCGAGGCGGTATCGGGGCATGCGGACTGCTTCAGGCGGCCAGCGCCGTTCCGAAGGCCGAGGCGTAGACGAGCTTGCCGGTCGCCGGCGCCTCGTCGCTCCAGGCGAGCGCCTGCAGCGCCTCGCACTGGTAGTCGCTGTCGAAGCCGGCAGCGCGCTCGTGGGCATAGCCGAAGCGGCCGTAGTAAGCCGGCTCGCCCAGAACCACGGCGAGCTTCTCGCCGGCGTCCCTGAGCCGGATATGGGCCTCGCGCACCAGCGCGCCGCCGATGCCGGTGCGGTGGAAATCGGGCTCGACGGCCAGCGGCGCCAGCGCCACCGCCGGGAAGGTCTTGCCGCCGTTCTGCACATAGAGGCGCGAGAACAGCACGTGGCCGACCACCTGGCCGTCTTCCTCGGCCACCAGCTCGACGACGGCGTCGCCGCCGGCGACCAGCGCGTCCACCAGTCCGGCCTCGGCCTTCTGGCCGAAGGCATGTTCCTCGACGAGACTGATCGCCTCACGGTCACGCGGCGTCGCCGCGCGGATCGACATCATGCTCATGACAACTTCATTCCTTTTTCGATCTTGGCACCGCGCAGAAATTCATCCGCGGTGACGGGTTTTCCTCCCGCCTTCTGCACCTCGACCAGCCTGACGGCACCCTCGCCGCAGGCAATCTCCAACCGGTCGTCGAGAACCGTTCCCGGTTCTCCCTGTCCAGCGGCCAGGCGCGAGCGCAAAACCTTGAGGCGCTCCTGCCTTCCGCCGATTTCGTATTCGCACCACGCGCCGGGAAACGGCGACAGGCCGCGGATAATGCTGTCGACTGCCGTCGCCGGCAAGCTCCAATCGATCCTGGCCTCGGCCTTGTCGATCTTTTTGGCGTAGGTGACGCCTCCGGCGGGCTGCGGCACCGCTTCCAGCGATCCCGCCTCGAGTGCGGCCAGCGCCTCCACCATCAGGGAGGCCCCGACCGCCATGAGACGGTCGTGCAGCTCGCCCGCCGTCATTTCGGGTGCAATCGCGACTTTTTCAAGTCGGGCGACAGGTCCGGTGTCCAGGCCCTCGTCCATGCGCATGACCATCATGCCGGTTTCCCGGTCGCCGGCCATGATGGCGCGCTGGATGGGAGCCGCCCCCCGCCAGCGCGGCAGGAGCGAGGCGTGGCCGTTGTAGCAGCCGAGCCGGGTGCCCTCGAGGATCGGCTTCGGCAACAGCAGGCCGTAGGCGACGACGACCGCGACATCGGCGTTCAGCGCGCGGAAGGCCGCCTGCTCGGCCTCGCCTTTCAGCGACAGCGGCGTCCGCACCTCGATGCCGAGCCGCTCCGCCTCCCGGTGCACGGGTGTCGGCGTCAGCTCCAGCCCGCGCCGGCCGGCCGCGCGCGGCGGCTGCGAATAGACGGCCACGACCTCATGGCCGGCCTCGGCTGTGGCGCGCAGCGTCGGCACCGAAAAATCCGGCGTGCCCATGAAGATGACGCGAAGGCTCATGCGGACAAGGCGATCCCATCTGCCCCGGCGGCGACGGCCGTCCGTTCAGGCCATCGCTTCAAACGGGTTTACGAGCCCGAGGTCAAGCCCGTCGAAGTCGCGGACGTTGCGGGTCGCCAGCCTTGCGCCGTGGACGATGCAGATGGCGGCGATCATGGCGTCCATCACGAGTATAGGGCGCCCCATGCCTTCTCTCAGGGAAATGATTTTCCCGTACGACATTGCCGCCTTCAGTTCGAAGGACAGGATACGTTCCGAATAGTCTCCTATCAGCAAGGTCAGGCGATTGGCGTATTTGGCCGAACCAGTTCGGGCAAGCACCTTTTCGGCCCCCATGGCAAGCTCCGCTATGGTGGGGCTCGCCAAGTAGAGCGTTGATGCATCCTGCGCATTCAGCCATGACATGACCACATCGTTCGGATTTGGCCGGCCAGGCTCCGACACGATGTTGGTGTCGAGGATTATCATTCAGGCTCTGGCACCGGCCGCCCAAAAGCGTTGCGCCTGGCCTCGACGAGTATTTCCGCGAACTCGTCCGCCTCTTCCTCTGTGTCAAAAACCCCAGCGAAAATGCTGCGCAGCCGTTCGCCCGCGGGGAGTGGTTCAATATCCTTGTCTCGCGCCGATGCCGCTTCGATACCGGCACGAAGGGCCTCCCGAGCGGTCTCGGAAAGGCTCTGCCCTCGCTTTCGGGCGAGGGACTCGATATCCGAACGCAAGGCTTCCGGAATGTTCCTGATCAGCAGGTCACCCATCGGCGCCTCCATCGATTGATATCAATGATATCAAATCCCGGCGTTGCACGCAAAACGGGCGGAAATTCACCCCACCATGCGGCTCGGCGGGCGGTCCTTGGCGAGCTTCTTGAACTTGCGCACGACCATGTCGCGCTTGAGCTTGGAGATGTAGTCTATGAACAGGACGCCATCGAGGTGGTCGATCTCGTGCTGCAGGCAGGTGGCGAGCAGGCCGTCGGCCTCGACCTCCTGCTCTTTGCCGTGCTCGTCGAGATATTTCACCCGGACCTTCGCCGGCCGCTCGACCTCGGCATAGTAGTCGGGGATCGACAGGCAGCCTTCCTCGTAGACCGAGCGGTCGTCGCTGCGCGCAAGAACCTCGGGATTGATGACGACGCGCGGCGCCGGCTCCTCGCCTTCCTTGGCCAGATCTATCACCAGCATGCGCAACGGCTCGCCGACCTGGATGGCGGCCAGGCCGATGCCGGGCGCGTCATACATGGTGTCGAGCATGTCGCGCGCGAATTGGCGCATGGCGTCGTCGATGCGCTCTACCGGCTTGGAAACCTCGCGCAGCAGCGGATCGGGGAGGATGATGAGCGGCTTGATCGTCATGCGCCTCACCTAGGATGTCCGGCCGAAAGCGTCAACAGCGTCCACGTTCCGATGTTCCCGTTTTGATCTAACATCGGGCCGCGAATCGGCTATGGTGCGGCCGATGAGCCCTGTTTCCTCGATTCTTTCCGAACCGGTCGCCCAGCTCGGCGCGACCACCATAACCCTCGGCCAGGCCCTGGCGCTGGCGGCGGCGCTCTTTCTCGCCCTGCTGGTGGCACTGGTCGTGGCGCTGTTGCGCTCGGCCAGGGCGCGTTCGGTGGCCGCCGCGGAAGCCGCCGACCATGCCCGCGACGCCGAGGCCCGCATGGCCGGCATCCTGCAGGCGCAGGCCGAGATGCAGGGCAGGCTCGGCACGGTGGCCGAGATCTTCGGCTCGCGCCAGGCGGAGCTGACGCAGTCGCTCAGCCAGCGGCTCGACGCCATGACCGGCCGCATCGGCCAGACCATGGCCGAGCAGACCAGGTCGACGCATGAGAGCCTCGCCCGGCTGCAGGAGCGACTGGCCGTCATCGACACGGCCCAGGGCAACATCCAGTCGCTGGCCGGCCAGGTGGTGCAGTTGCAGGCGATCCTCTCCAACAAGCAGACGCGCGGCGCCTTCGGCCAGTCGCGCATGGAGGCGATCGTCGCCGACGGGCTGCCGCACGGCGCCTACGAATTCCAGGCGACGCTGTCCAACGGCAGCCGGCCGGATTGCCTGATCCGCATGCCCAACGATGCGCCCTCGCTCGCCATCGACGCCAAGTTCCCACTTGAGGCGTGGAACGCCATCCGCGCCGCCGAGGGCGCCGACGCCCAGAAAGTCGCCGCCCAGGCGTTCCGCCGGGACATCGAAGTGCATATCCGCGACATCGCCGAAAAATACCTGATCGCGGGCGAGACGCAGGACACGGCCTTCATGTTCGTGCCGTCGGAATCGGTCTTCGCCGAGATCCACGAGAATTTCGAGGCCATTGTCCAGCGCGCCCACCGCGCCCGCGTCGTCATCGTCTCGCCGTCGCTGCTGATGCTGTCGATCCAGGTGATCCAGGCGATCCTCAAGGACGCGCGCATGCGCGAGCAGGCGCACCTGATCCAGGGCGAGGTGATCCGGCTGATGGACGATGTCGGCCGCGTCGACGAGCGCGTTCGCAAGCTGCAGAACCATTTCGGCCAGGCCTCCAAGGACATCGACGACATCCTGGTGTCGACGTCCAAGGTCACCAAACGCGGCCAAAAGATCGAGGCGCTCGAGTTCGGCACCGGCCACGCCGCCGGCGACGCCGAGGAGGCGCCCCGGCCCCAGAGCGCCCGGGCGGCGGACTCCAAGACAGGCCAACTCAGGCTGCGCGTCGTCGAGGAGAACGACTGAGGCGCGCAGGCAGGCTGAGCTTCGTGGTCAGCTCTGCTTTTCGATCGTTTCCATGCCCTCGAATTCGGGCAGCCAGTGCAGCGCCGAGCGATGCCAGACCTGCCGGCGCGGCACCAACTGCTCGCGCTGGTCGGAGGTGCCGGTCCTGAGGCCATAGACCTTCGGCCCCTCGCCCACCGACGTCGCGAACAGATGCGAGCCGCATTCGGGGCAGAAGCCTTGCGCCCGCTTGTTGCCGCTCTCGCTGGTCTTCACATAGACCTTCGGCGTGCCGGTGAACGCGATCTTGTCTTCGGGAACCGCCACGGTGACACGGAAGGCCGTGCCGGTGAGTTTCTGGCAATCGGTGCAATGGCAGATGGACGTCTTTTCAGGGTCGACATCCGCCTCGTAAGTGATGGCGCCGCAATGGCACCCGCCCCGGATCTTCATCGCTCTCCTCCCTGAACATCTCGGCCAGGTCGCCGGCCGGCCGCTTGCAGAGCGAATGTAGCGGCCACCGCCCCGCCCTCAAGCCTTTTTCGCCAGCCCGATGCTGCCTCTTGCCAGTTCGGCAACTTCGCGTTTCACTCTGGCTCCAGTACAGGGAGGATCGAATCATGGCCAAAGGTGCGATGAAAGCAGGCAAGGAGCCTCGCAAGCCCAAGAAAGACGCCAAGAAGCTGGCCCCAGCGCCAGCCTTCAAGGCGCCTCCCGTGCAGGCGACCAAGATCAAGGACAAGTAAAACCGCATAGCTGGCATGCCAGCCGGCGCTGTTGAATCAAGCCTCGGAAATTTCTATCTTTCCGGGCGCAGGGACGACCTTGCGCTTCCCTCATCAATTCGGCCGGGACGACCCGCCAACTCGCTGGAGCGTTCCATGGCATGGACCTATCTGTTTTTCGCTGGCCTGTTTGAAATCGGCTGGGCAATCGGGCTCAAATACACCGAAGGCTTCACCCGGCCGATGCCGACCGTGCTCACCGTCGTTTCGATGATCATCAGTCTCGGCCTGCTCGGCCTGGCGCTGAAGACCCTGCCCGTCGGCACGGCCTATGCGATCTGGACCGGCATCGGCACGGTGGGCACGGCACTGCTCGGCATCTGGCTGCTTGGCGAACCCGCCACAGCACTCCGCCTCGCCTGTATCGGCCTGATCGTGTCGGGCATCGTCGGCCTCAAGCTGGTCGCCTGAGCAAACCCTTCAACGACCATCGCGGCCTGTCCCAAAGCGGCAGGCCGCAATTCCCCTGCACTCCCATGCCCGCACCTCCCATGAAGGTGAGTCGCTGACGCAGTGCGGACGCGCGCAAGCGGCCCGCGACTGGAGCTTGGCGTCTCCGGTGCGGGCCGATCTGATTTTCGGGTTTGTTGTCTAGCCTATCAGCCGTAGTTGGCCGAAGGAGGCATCCGCTTGCCGCGCGCCTTGCGTGCTGCGTAGCGTGCGTCACGCTTGGCCTTGCGCTCGGCTTCGTCGGACAGCACGCGGCTGATACGATCGGCCTCTTCGGCCTCGCGTGCCTTGGCTTCCGCCTGTGCGGCCGCTTCGGCAGCCAGACGTTCGGCCTCGGCCCTGGCTTCGCGCTCGGCCTTTTCGATGGCTTCGCGGGCCAGGCGTTCCTGGCGGAGCTTTTCCTTTTCGGCCTCGCGGATGGCACGCGCCTCGAGGATGCGCTTGCGCTCTTCCTGGCGGGCGATCACTGCCGGATCGTCTGCTGCCGGGCGGGCCTTGAATTTTTCGAGTAGTGCTTTCTTCGCCACGCCGGCGGCATCACGCCGCTCGGCGAAGTTCTTTTCCCTGTAAATTGCCAAGAGTCATTTCCCTGAAGTCAAGTGACGTCGCCTACATACGCAGCGAGAGCGCAAGTTCAAGCGCGAATTCCGCATGCCAGCCATGATTTCCCCGCGTGTTGCAGCAGGGAAACGCCACCACTGTTCGACAATCGCCGGGGATTGTTCACTGGCTGGAGACTGGCAGGCACGCGCTCCAATAGCTAGCTCTAGGCGCAAAGGCAACCCGAGGATGCACATATGGAACTTGGCCTCTACACCTTTGCCGACGTCAGCCCCGAAGCCGGTCCCGGTGCCATCGGACCGCACGAGCGGCTGCGCAATCTGATCGAGGAGATCGAGCTCGCCGACCAGGTCGGCCTCGACGTGTTCGGGCTGGGCGAGCACCATCGCCCCGACTACGCCGCATCGGCGCCGGTCGTCGCCCTTGCCGCGGCGGCGGAGCGGACCAAGAAGATCAGACTCACCAGTGCGGTGACCGTGCTTTCCTCCGACGATCCCGTGCGCGTGTTCCAGCAGTTCGCGACGCTCGACCTGCTTTCGGGCGGGCGCGCCGAGATCATGGCCGGGCGCGGATCGTTCATCGAATCCTTCCCGCTGTTCGGCTACAATCTCGACGACTATGACGAACTCTTCGCCGAAAAGCTCGACCTGCTTCTCGCGCTCCGCGACAGCGAGCGCGTGACCTGGTCCGGCAGCCACCGCGCCGCCATCAACGATCGCGGCGTCTATCCGCGCCCCTACCAGGAGAAATTGCCGATCTGGATCGCCATCGGCGGCACGCCGCAGTCGGCGGCGCGCGCCGGCGTGCTCGGCCTGCCGCTCGCGCTCGCCATCATCGGCGGCGAGCCGGCGCGCTTCGCGCCGCTGTTCGACCTCTATCGCGAGGCCGCCCGCCGCGGCGGCCAGGATCCGGCCAAGCTCGCCACCAGCATCAACGTCCACGGCTTCGTCGCCGAGACCACCGAGCAGGCGGCCGACGATTTCTACCTGCCGCAGGCCGAGGTGATGAACCGCATCGGCCGCGAACGCGGCTGGGGCCCGACCAGCCGGGCGCATTTCGACCAGGGGCGTGGGCCCAAGGGCGCGCTGTTCGTCGGCAACCCTGAAGTCGTGGCCGAGAAGATCGTCGCCCAGCACAAGCTGTTCAGGAACGACCGCTTCCTGCTGCAGATGGCGATCGGCACCATGCCGCACACCAAGATCATGAAGGCGATCGAGCTCTACGGCACCAGGGTGGCGCCGCTGGTGCGCAAGGAGATCGCCGCAGCGGCGCCGGCCGAGCCCGCCGCCCCGGCCGCCTGAGGCACTCGCTGGACCAAGACTTGCGACGCGGCCGCGGGTTTGTTTGCCGCGGGCGCGTCCCTATATCCGGCGGGACCCATCCCGCCGGAGCCGTTTCATGACCACCCTTTCCGTGCTCGACCTTTCGCCCGTCACCGAGGGCAGCACCGCCGCCCAATCGCTCAGGAACACGCTCGACCTCGCGCAGCACGCCGAGAAGCTCGGTTTCCATCGCTACTGGCTGGCCGAGCACCACAACATGCCCGGCATCGCCAGCGCCGCCACCTCGGTGGTGATCGCCCATGTCGCGGCCGGCACCAGCACCATCCGCGTCGGCGCCGGCGGCATCATGCTGCCCAACCATGCGCCGCTGGTGATCGCCGAGCAGTTCGGCACGCTCGCCGCCCTTCACCCGGGCCGCATCGACCTCGGCATCGGCCGGGCGCCCGGCACCGACATGCTGACCGCGCGGGCGCTCAGGCGGAACCTCGAAGCAAGCGTCGACAACTTCCCGCAGGACGTGGTCGAGCTGATGGGCTATTTCGAGCCGGCGACGCCGGAGCAGCGGCTGCGCGCCGTGCCCGGCGAGGGCGAGCATGTCGAGGTCTGGGTGCTGGGCTCCAGCCTCTACGGCGCCCAGCTCGCCGCCATGCTCGGCCTGCCTTACGCCTTCGCATCGCATTTCGCGCCGGCCGAACTCGACCATGCGCTCGAAATCTACCGCACGCGTTTCCAGCCGTCGGAGCGGCTGGCCAAGCCGCATGCCATGCTTGGCGTGAACATCGTCGCAGCCGAAACCGACCACGAGGCGAAGCTGCTGTTCACCTCGGTCCAGCAGGCCTTCGTCAACCTGCGCAGCGGCCGGCCCGGCAAGCTGCCGGCGCCCGTCGAGGGCTACGAGCGCGACCTCGACCCGGTCGCGCGGCAGATGCTGGCGCAGACGCTGTCCTGCGCCATCGTCGGCTCGCGCGATACGGTGAGAAGCGGCCTCGCGGCCTTCATCGCCCGCACCGGCGCCGACGAACTCATGGTCACCTCGCAGGTCTTCGACCACGACGCGCGCAAGCGCTCGTACGAGATTTTGGCCGAGGTGCACCGGGAGATGAAGGGGGCGTAGCAGACGCGCCTTTCCCTTCTCCCCTTGTGGGAGAAGGTGGATCGGCGCGAAGCGCCGAGACGGATGAGGGGTGTTGGAAGAAATATGACCGTGAAGAGGAATTGTCAGACGGGGCTGAGTTTTGAAATGCAGCGCTCCGGCCAACACCCCTCATCCATCGCCTACGGCGACACCTTCTCCCGCAAGGGGAGAAGGAAGATCAGCGCAACGCTTCCACGGTCGCCTTGTCGGGAAAACACGTCGCGGCGCGGCCGTTCCTGGCCTGCCAGTCGCCGATCGAGCGCCGCGTCTTGAAGCCCGGCAGGCCGTCGGCGCCGCCGACGTCGTAGCCGAGCTTCTCCAGGGCGCGCTGCATGGCGGCGATGTCGGAACGGTAGAGCCCGTCGACCTTGCCCCAGCCGCCGGAAAAGCGCCTGTCACCGCCGGCAATGCGGTCGGCGCCATGGCCGATGAACAGCGCGTAGAGATCGCTCTCGTTGTACTCCTTGAGCACATAGAAATTGGGCGTGACGATGAAGGCCGGGCCGTTGCGCCCCGCCGGCATCATCAGGAAGCCCTCGGCGCGGGCCTCGCCCTGCGGAAACGGCTTGCCGCCGACGCGGGTGATCCCCATCGCCGCCCAGTCCGATATCTTCTTGCCCTGATCGGGACCTTCCAGCGCGCAGGTGACGCTGTCGGGCACCGACACCTCGAAACCCCAGTCGCGTCCCTTCACCCAGCCATAGCCGACGAGATAGTTGGCGATCGAGGCCAGCGTGTCGGGCGTCGAATTCCAGATGTCGGCGCGGCCGTCGCCGTCGAAATCGACCGCATGCTTGAGGAATGACGTCGGCAGGAATTGCGGCTGGCCGAGCGCGCCGGCCCAGGACGAGCGCATGGCGTCGCGGCTGACGAGACCGCGCTCAAGCATCTCGAGGCCGGCCAGGAGCTCGTTGCGGAACATGTCCTTGCGGGTGGCGAGGAACGCCTTGGTGCCCAGCACCTCGAAGGCGTCGTAGGGCATCTTCGCCGCACCGAAGCCGGATTCGCGGCCCCAGATGGCCAGCACCACGCCGCCCGGCACGCCGTAGCGCTTCTCGATCGCGGCAAGCGTCCTGGCATTGGCGCCGGCGCGGCTGCGGCCGCCCGCGGTGACGGCGCCGATGGTCTTCTCGGCGAAATAATTGCCCGGCGAGCCGAACTCGGCCTGGTGCTGCATCTTCGGCGTCTTCGGCTTCTCGCCGGGAAGCACCAGGTCGGGCAGCTTGAGATTGGGCGAAACGCCGGCAAACGCCGCGTCGAAGGTCGCCCTGGAGATACCCCTGGCCTTGGCTTCCGGCCACAGGTCCCTGGCGAGCCAGGCCTGGAACTGATCGTCGATGGGGGCGGACGAGGCGGGGGTGGCGACGCCGAACGCTATCAGCGCTGCGGCTATAGCTGCCAGCATCGAAGGCTTGCGCTTCTTCGCGCCCCCCTCTGGCCTGCCGGCCATCTCCCCCGCAAGGGGGGAGATCATGCCTTCATGGCCGTCTCGCCGTTTCCCGGCATCGGTTATCAGGCGCTGTCGCCGAAGCGACTGATCTCCCCCCTTGAGGGGGAGATGCCCGGCAGGGCAGAGGGGGGTGGGAAGGATCGAAAACAGCGCAGAAAGTCTCATCCAGCCTCCCTGCAAGCCAATTAAAGTCAAAAGGCGGTGCGCGACTTGAGCGCCGCGGCAAGCGTTCCTTCGTCGAGATAGTCGAGCTCGCCGCCCACCGGCACGCCATGCGCCAGCCGCGTCACCTTGACATCGAAGCCGGAGAGCTGGTCGGTCAGGTAATGCGCCGTCGTCTGGCCCTCGACGGTAGCGTTGACGGCGAGGATGATCTCGCTCACCCCGCCCTCGGCCACGCGGGTGACGAGCTGCTTGATGGTGAGCTGGTCCGGCCCGACGCCGTCGAGCGGCGACAGCGTGCCGCCGAGCACGTGGAAGCGCGCGTTCATGGCGCCTGCCCGCTCCAGCGCCCAGAGGTCGGAGACGTCCTCGACCACGATGATGGTCGAGGGATCGCGCCGCGGATCGGTGCAGATCATGCAGGGGTCGGAGGTATCGACATTGCCGCAGGTCGAGCAGACGCGGACCTTGTCGACCGCCTCGCCCATGGCGGCCGCCAGCGGCGCGAGCAACTGCTCCTTCTTCTTGATCAGGTGAAGCGCGGCGCGGCGGGCCGAACGCGGGCCCAGCCCCGGCACCTTGGCCAGGAGCTGGATCAGGCGTTCGATCTCGGGACCGGCGATTCGCTTGGACATGCGAGGGGTATAGAGCGAGTAGGGAACAGTGAGTAGTGAATAGTGAAGGATGCCAGGCGGCAGACCCGTCTTCCCCTACCCACTGCTGACTATTCCCTATTCGCTCAATCTATCGGCCGGTCCTGGCTGGCGATCAGCGCGCCGATCGCATCGGCCTGCTGCGGGCTCGCCTGGAAGGACATGGCGCTCGCGAGCGACGCGTCGGTTCCGGCCGAGGCCACGGTGACGGGCCCGTTGTCGTCCACGCCGGGCAGCGCCTGCGGCGCGGCCGAGGCCACCACCGTCTCCGGCTCGGCCGGAAGGCGAGGCCGGTTGCGGCTGCGCTTCTCGTAGAAGGCATTGCCGCCGGCAACCGCCGTGTAGAACATGTTCTTGTAGGGGAACTTCAGCCCGGCGGTGTGGAAGAACATGACGTTGGGCGTGACCTTGGGATGGCGCTCGCCCTTGAGCACCGCGTCGGCGGCGGCCTGCACGTCGGGCAATGCCTTGGAGTTCATCGGCTTGGACAGGACCCCGGGCGCGAACTGGTTCTTCTGGCCGACGACGCCGCAGACCGTGTCGCCATAGTCGCCCGACTTCAGCCGGTTCATGACGACCGAGCCCACGGCGATCATGCCGTCGCGGCTGGATCGGTTGGATTCGAAGAACATGGCCCGGGCCAGGCATTCCTTGTCCCTGGCACTGTAGCCATAGGACCGGACCGAGCTGGTGGTGAGCCCATCCGTCAACTTGCTGGTGGTGCAACCGGACACGACGAACAGGGCTGCGGCGACGCCGACGAAAATCGGCATCTTCCCTCTCATGGCGATCAAAAGCGCCCCTCTCCAAAGCCCGCCACGAACCCCGGAATGAGGCTACAATCCTCTATTTTCGGGCAAAAAGATGGCCGAATGCCGATTGGGCGATCAGGCGGGGGTCGCGAAGCCCCTCTTCGATCGTCTAGGATCACCGGCGAGGCCGCCTGGGGCGGCGCTCCTGTCCAGGAAAAGATCGCCATGAAAGCAGTGCTCTTCGAGCAGTTCGGCCAGGCCCCCACGGTGCAGAGGGTGGCGGACCCGACGCCCGCGCCGGGCGGCGTGGTCATCAAGGTGGAAGCCACCGGCCTATGCCGCAGCGACTGGCACGGCTGGATGGGACATGACCCCGACGTGACCTTGCCGCATGTGCCGGGGCATGAGCTTGCGGGCGTCGTTGCGGCCGCCGGGCCGCTGGTCACGCGCTGGAAGGCCGGCGACCGCGTCACCGTTCCCTTCGTCGGCGGCTGCGGCCGCTGCTTCGAATGCACATCGGGCAATCACCAGGTCTGCGAGCATCAGTTCCAGCCAGGCTTCACCGCCTGGGGCTCGTTCGCCGAATATGTCGCAGTCGATTTCGCCGACACCAATCTGGTGCGGCTGCCCGACAGCATGGACTTCGTCACCGCCGCCAGCCTCGGCTGCCGGTTCGTCACCTCATTCCGGGCGGTCATCGACCAGGGCCGGGTCAAGCCGGGCGAATGGGTCGCCGTTCACGGCTGCGGTGGCGTCGGCCTCTCGGCGATCATGATCGCAGCCGCCGCGGGCGCCAACGTCATCGCCATCGACCTCTCCGACGACAAGCTCGATTTCGCGCGCAAGATGGGGGCGGTCGCGACCGTCAACGCCGCGCGTGAAGGCGACGTCGTCGGCGCCGTGCGGGAGCTGTCAGGCGGCGGCGCGCATCTGTCGCTCGACGCGCTCGGCCACCCCGCGACCTGCTTCAATTCGATCGCCAATCTCCGCCGCCGCGGCCGCCACGTCCAGGTCGGGCTGATGCTCGGCGAGCATGCCCACCCGAAGATCCCGATGGACAGAGTGATTGCCCACGAGCTCGAGATCCTCGGCAGCCACGGCATGCAGGCGTTCCGCTACCAGGCGATGATGGAGATGATCGAGGCGGGCAAGCTCGCGCCGCAGCTGCTCGTCGGCAAGCATATCAGCCTCGACGAAGCGCCGGCAGCGCTGATGGCGATGGACAGGTTCGAGGGGCTGGGGATCAGCGTGGTGACGCGGTTCTAAGGGGCGAGTAGCGAGTAGCGAGTAGCGAGTAGCGAGTAGCGAAGGTTCGCCGAGGCGGCCCGAACGGCCAAGCCTCCCCTATTCGCTACTCACTATTCCCTATTCGCTCTTTTCTCAGAACGGCAGCTTCATGCCGGGCGGGATCGGCAGGCCGGCGGTCAGCGCCTTGGTCTTTTCCTGCATCGCCGTCTCGACCTTGGCCTTGGCGTCGTTGTGGGCGGCGACGATCAGGTCCTCGATAATCTCGCCCTCGCCTTCCTTGACCAGCGACGGGTCGATCTTCAGCGCCTTCATCTCCGACTTGCCGGTCAGCGTCACCGTCACCAGGCCGCCGCCGGACTGGCCGGTCATCTCGAGCTGGGCGATCTCTTCCTGCATGGCCTGCATCTTGGCCTGCATTTCCTTCGCCTTGCCCATAAGGCCGAGGAGATCCTTCATGGTCTTGTCCTTTTCGTCTCAGAACGGGTCGTCGTCGTCATTGTCGAGACCGATGCCCGGGTCGGGCTGCGGCTCGGCGTCAATATCGGCATCGGCTGCCTCCGGCGTCGTCGGCAGGCGCACGTCGATGATCTTGGCGCCGGGAAAGCGCGCCAGGATCGCAGCCACCGTCGGGTCCGCCTTGGCGTCGGTCAGGGCGACCTCGCGCTTGGTGGCCTCGATCTCGGCGAGCGTCGGCCCGCCTTCCTCCTTCGACAGCGACACCAGCCAGTGGCGGCCGGTCCAGGCCTTCAGCTTGACGGTGAGGTCGTTGAGGAAAGTCCTGGGCGCATCGTTGGTCAGGCTGACTTCCATGTGCCCCGGTTCGATGCGGACCGGCCGCACGGCGCGGCGGATCAGCACCTTGAAGGCCATCTCGCGATTGGCTTCGGCGAGATTGGCAAGGTCGTTGATCGACCTGACCGGCACCGCGTCGGCCACGGGCTCGGGTTCTGGCGTCGGAGCGACGAAGGCCACGGGCGCCGGCGCGCTTTCCACCAGCCGCATCGCCTGGCCGCCGCCATTGGTCACCGGCATGCGCGCCTGCGACACGGCAGAGGCGCCTGGGCCGCCATTTCCACCGCCGGCGGGCATGCCGCCGTTTCGCGGGCTGCCCGACGGCTGCTGTGGCGCGTCGCCAAGCGATTTCAGCGCCTCGTCAAGCGTGGGCAGGTCGGCGGCGTGCGCCAGCCGGATCAGCACCATTTCGGCGGCACTCACCGGCCGGTTGGACGATTGCACCTCCGGGATGCCCTTGAGCAGCATCTGCCAGGCACGGGCCATTACCCGCACCGACAGGCTCCGGGAGAATTCCAGGCCGCGGTTGCGCTCGTCCTCCGACAGCGAGGCGTCGTCGGCCGCCGATGGCACGAAGCGCAGGCGGGTGACGAGATGGGTGAATTCGGCGAGGTCGTTCAGCACGGCCACCGGATCGGCGCCGGTGTCGTACTGGGTCCGCAGTTCGCCCAGCGCCGCCGCGACATCGCCCTTCATGACGTTCTCGAACAGGTCGACCACGCGGGCGCGGTCGGCGAGGCCGAGCATGGCGCGCACGGCTGCCGCCGTCACCCTGCCGCCGCCGTGGGCGATGGCCTGGTCGAGGATCGACAGCGAGTCGCGCGCCGAGCCTTCGGCGGCGCGGGCGACCATGGCGAGTGCCTCGTCCTCGACCTCGATGCCTTCCTGGCGGGCGATGTTCGAGAGATGGCCGACGAGCTTGCCGGCGTCGATGCGGCGCAGGTCGAAGCGCTGGCAGCGCGACAGCACCGTGATCGGCACCTTGCGGATTTCGGTCGTGGCGAAGATGAACTTGACGTGGGGCGGCGGCTCCTCGAGCGTCTTCAGCAGGCCGTTGAAGGCCTGCGTCGAGAGCATGTGCACCTCATCGATGATGTAGACCTTGTAGCGGGCCGACACCGGCGCATAGCGGACGCGGTCGATGATGTCGCGGATATCGTCGATGCCGGTGTGGGAGGCGGCGTCCATCTCGATGACGTCGACGTGGCGGCCTTCCATGATCGCCTGGCAGTGCTCGCCGGGCACGGTGAGGTCGACGGACGGACGGTCGATGTCCGCGGTCTTGTAGTTCAGCGCGCGGGCGAGGATGCGGGCGGTGGTGGTCTTGCCGACACCGCGGACGCCGGTCAGCATCCAGGCCTGGGCGATGCGGCCGGTGGCGAACGCGTTGGTCAGCGTCTGCACCATCGGCTCCTGGCCGATGAGGGCCGAGAAATCTGCCGGGCGGTATTTGCGCGCAAGGACGCGATAGGCGCCGTCCTTGCTCTTGTTGGTCTGTCCGGCTTCGCTCATCCGCCCCGTTCGCCCGTTGGTCCTGGCGCCCCTGCCCGACCGCTGTCGGGTCGATTCCGCGAGCGAGTTTCGCCCGCACGGCTGGACGCCGTCAATGACGCGGAGAAGGGCGAAGAGGCGGGAGGCTGGAACAATGACCCGTTCCGGGCTCGTTAGGGCTGCTTCCTTCCGGACCTGACCCGGTTGGCGAGTGGATCGTCCACCACCAACCTCCCAACCTCCATATCGGCAATTGTTCGGCCAAATGCAAGAGCCAAGGCCAGGGGTGAGCCAAAGCGCCTCAGAAACCCCGTGCACCGAGGGCCCAGAGGTAGGCAACCGTCGCCGCGCATCCCAGGGCGGTGCGCACGGCGTGCAGCGTGCCCCAGCGGATGATGAGCGTGCGCGAGGCCGTGCCGGCATCTACGCTCGAGATCGCCTCGATCTTTCTGTTGGTGGGCAGGATGACCAGCAGCGTATAGGGCCAGTTGGCGAGCATCAGCACGGCACCGACGATCCAGCGCCAGTCGACCGCGAGCCATGCCGCGAGCAGGCCGAGAAGCCCCGACGCCACGGCCAGGCTCGCCTGCATGGCGAAGCCCCTGGCGTAGCTCGGCTTCCATTCTTCGAGCAGATTTTTGTCGTCAAGACCGAGACGAGCGGGCTGTTCGGCGAAATTGATGTAGAATGCCGCTCCAGCGAAGGCCGCCGCGCAGGCGAGTGCGATCTGACCGGCCAACATCGCGCACCTCCGTTCAGTGCATTCCACACCATATCGCATCGGCGCATTGCATGGCATCCAATCTCAATGATTCGCTTGCAGCCGTTGCAGGCACGCTCTAGCTTTTGGAAAAACAAGGGAAACGCCAATGATGTCGGGGCTCAAGGCCGGGTTTGCGCTGGATTCGCGTCTCGACACGGACAGCGAGCCGCTGATGTGGCTCGGGCTGTGCGAATTGCGCGTCATGAACGACCAGCGCTGGCCCTGGCTGATCCTGGTGCCGCAACGCCCCGGCATCGAAGAGATCCACGACCTGACCCCGCTCGACCAGGCGATGCTGACCTTCGAAAGCAACATGGTGGCGCACGCGCTCAAGCGCGCGACCGGCTGCGCCAAGATCAACAGCGGCGCGCTCGGCAACGTCGTGCGGCAGCTGCACTTCCATGTCGTGGCGCGCTCCGAGGGCGATCCCGGCTGGCCCGGCCCCGTCTGGGGCCATGGCGTGCGCGAGCCATATCGGCGCGACGACCTGCACCGGTTTGCCGAGAGCATCAAGGCTGCCCTATAACGGCACCCCCCGTCCCAGCACCCCCAGAGTCTGCCCAATGCCCTTCAGCCTGTTCAGCGCGCCCGAGCGCGAAGCGAGCCATTTTCTCGGCTTTGCCGGCAATGTGATCGAACGCCAGTCGGAAAAGCGCAGCGACGATGCCGCCCGCCTGGCGCTGACGGAGCCGGAAGCGCGGCTGTTGCTGATCGCGCCGGGGCGCCTGGTGCTCGACTTCGGCAATGGCGCGGCAAACCCGTATTTCACCCTGGCCGCGGCGCAGGCGCTGGAAGCCGCCCTCGACGAGGCCGTGCTGCTCGGGCGCGCGGACGGCTCCGCCATGCTCGCCGTGCCGGCCGCCGCGGAGGGCGAGAGCCTGCCCGAGCGGTTCAAGGCGATCGACTTCCGCTCGATACACGCCCAGGGCCTCATCGACGGCGCCGGCCTCGGCGCCCTGGCGCAAGGGGCGGCCCTCCTGGCGTGGCACGCCAACCACCGCTTCTGCGGCCGCTGCGGGGCGGCCACCGAAATGCGCGCCGGCGGCTACAAGAGGGTCTGCACCGGCTGCTCTGCCGAGCACTTCCCGCGCACCGATCCGGTGGTGATCATGCTGACGGTTTCCGGCGACAAGTGCCTGCTCGGGCGAGGCCGGCATTTCGCAGCCGGCGTCTATTCGGCGCTCGCCGGCTTCGTCGAGCCGGGCGAGACGATCGAGGCGGCGGTTCGCCGCGAGACGCTGGAGGAAGCCGGCATCCGCCTCGGCCGCGTGGTCTATCACGCCAGCCAGCCCTGGCCGTTCCCGTATTCGCTGATGATCGGCTGTTTCGGCGAGGCCCTGAACGAAGACATCGTGACCGACACTGCCGAGCTCGAGGACTGCCGCTGGTTCTCCCGCACCGAGGTCCGGCAGATGCTCGCCGGCACGCATCCAGCCGAGCTCAAGGTGCCGGCGCGGCACTCCATCGCGCATCAGCTCATCCGCGCCTGGGCGGAAGATATACCTGACTGAAGTCAGATACCAACTTGCCGCCGGCGGGATATCTGACTATAGTCAGGCAATGACCTCGTCGCAGATCTCCCGCATCCACAGTTTTAATCGCGCCGTGACCCGCCGCGTCGGCGCCCTGGAAGACAGCTATCTGAGCCGCGGCCGGCCGCTTGGGCTCGCCCGGCTGATCTTCGAGATCGGCCAGGATGGCGCCGCGCTCAGCGCGCTGCGCGCGCGGCTGGGCCTGGATTCCGGCTATCTCAGCCGGATGCTTCGCCAGCTCGAGACGCAGGGCCTCGTCAACGTCGCGAAACTCGAGGCCGACGCCCGCGGCCGACGGGCGACGCTGACCGAGCGTGGGCTCGCCGAGTACCGGGCCTATGAGGCGCTGTCGGACGGGCTTGCGAATTCCATGCTCGCGCCTTTGTCGGAGCAAGCGCGCGAGCGCCTGGTGACGGCCATGGGGGAAGTGGAGCGGCTGCTCGCGGCGGCCTCGATCACCATCGAGGAGGAACCGGCCGACAGCGACGACGCGCAACAATGCCTCATGCGCTACTTCGAGGAACTGGCGGCCCGCTTCGAGGAGGGGTTCGATCCCGGCAATGGTGGAAGCGCAGGCACGGAGGAGTACCGCGCGCCAAAGGGCAGCTTCGTCGTCGCCCGCCTCGACGGCGAGGCGGTCGGATGCGGGGCCGTCCGCCTGCTCGACGGCGGAGCCGCCGAGATCAAGCGCATGTGGGTGGCGCAGTCGGCCCGCGGCTTCGGCCTCGCCAGCCGCATGCTCCATCACCTGGAAGCGGTCGCCGCCCGGCTCGGCGCGCGCTCGGTCTGCCTCGACACGAACCGGGCGCTCAAGGAAGCGCAGGCACTCTACAGGCGCGAGGGCTACATGGAGATCGACCGCTTCAACGACAATCCCTACGCGGACCACTGGTTTTCGAAGCAGCTTTAAGCATTTTGCAGCCAGACGAAACTCGTCTGGCGTCGCACAAATGCGGCCAAGAAAAACAACCGGAGCGGCGGAATTGCATTCGTCGGAATGCCCGCCGCTCTACCGCCGGACTTGCCCGATGGTCGCCGCCTCAGTCGGCGACCTTCCACTCCTCGCGCGAATCGCTCGCCGGATAGACGCCGAGGATGCGGACCTCGCGGGAGAAGAAGCGCAGCTCCTCCAGCGCGTGCGCGACGCCCTGATCCTCGGGATGGCCTTCGATGTCGGCATAGAACAGCGTCGCGGTGAAGGCGCCGAGCTGGTAGCTCTCGAGCTTGGTCATGTTGACGCCGTTGGTGGCGAAGCCGCCCATCGCCTTGTAGAGGGCTGCCGGCACGTTGCGGACGCGGAAGATGAAGGTGGTCATCATCTTGGCTTCCGGGCTCGGCCGGTCGACCCACTGCTTGTTCTTGGTCAGCACCACGAAGCGGGTGACGTTGGTGTCGGTGTCCTCGACATTCTCTTCGAGGATATCGAGGCCGTAGAGCGAGGCTGCGAGCCGCGGCGCAAGCGCCGCCATGGTGCGGTCCTTGACCTCGGAGACCAGCTTGGCGGCTCCGGCCGTGTCGCCGGCCACCATCGGTTTCCAGCCGTTCTTGCGGATGTACTTGCGGCACTGGCCGAGCGCGTGGATGTGGCTGTGCACGGTCTTGATCTCGGCGCGCTGCACGCCCGGCAGCACCATCAGCTGGAAATGGATCGGCAGGAAATATTCGCCGACGATGTGCAGCCGCGATTCCGGCAAGAGGTGATGGATGTCGGCGACGCGGCCGGCGATCGTGTTCTCGATCGGGATCATGGCGAGGTCGGCCTTGCCGGTCTCGACCGCGCTGAAGGCATCCTCGAAGGTCGCGCAGGGCAGCGGCTCCATGTTCGGGAACATGTTGCGGCAGGCGGTGTCGGAATTGGCACCCGGCTCGCCCTGGAAGGCAATCTTGTTGGTCGTCGTCGGCATGGTCGGCCTGTCTGTTCTATTGGGAAAGGATTTCGCGGGCGCGTTCGAGATCTTCGGGCGTGTCGACGCCGAGCGGCACCGACGAGACGATCTCGGCATCGATGCGCATGCCGGCCTCGAGCGCCCTCAACTGCTCCAGCCGCTCGCGCTTCTCCAGCGGCGACGGGCCGAGCTTGACGAAGCGCTCCAGCGCTTCGCGGCGATAGGCGTACAGCCCGATATGGTGGTAGAGCGGCCCGTCGCCCCAGGGCGCCGTCGCGCGGGTGAAGTAGAGCGCCCTGAGCCGGCCCGGCGAAAGCTGCGAGCCGACGATCTTGACGACGTTCGGGTTGGTCTTCTCCTCGTCGCGGGTGATCTCGACGCCGAGGGTGGCGATGTCGACGGCTGCATCCTCGAACGGCCGGAAGGCGGCGCGGATCAGCTCGGGGTCGATGGTCGGCAGGTCGCCCTGGACGTTGACCACCGTCTCGACCTCGCCCCTTGGATCGAGTGACTTCAACGCCTCGAAGATGCGGTCCGAGCCCGACTCATGGTCGGCGCGCGTCATCACCGCCTCGAAGCCGTTGGCCCTGACGGCCGCGGCCACCGCCTCGGTGTCGGTCGCCACCACGACGCGGCCGAGGCCGCTTTCGGCGGCGCGTGCTGCGACATGCACGATCATCGGCCGGCCGGCGATGTCGGCCAAAGGCTTGCCGGGAAGGCGCGTCGAAGCCATGCGGGCGGGGATCAGGACAAGGGTCTGCATGGCTCGGGCTGCTGTCTCCAAATGCTTTGGAAAGTGTCAAAACGTCTCACTGGAAGCGCCCTTATATGTGTTGCAACTGACAAGCAAAAGACCTAGTTTCCGCGCGATTTGACCCGGCCCCGGCCGGGCGCTAGACGATACCGACGAACGGCGACGGTCGCAGAGGATGGCGAACCAGCCGGATAAGGGAGCCAGGGGCGTATGGACTCATTCGAATTCAACAAGGTGCTCGGCGCCCTGCTCGGAACGGCTTTCGTGGCCTTCTCGATCTCGATCGTGTCGGACTCGATCTTCGCCTCTCCGGTCCCGGAGAAGCCGGGTTTCGCCATCGAGGCGGCCGAAGAGGGCGGCGCAGCTGAAGGCGGCGGCGCAGCCGCTCCGGCCGCCGTGCCGATCGCCCAGTTGCTCGCGGCAGCCAATGCCGAGGCGGGTGCGGCCGTGTTCAAGAAGTGCGCCGCCTGCCACTCCATCGAAAAGGGCGGCCCCAACAAGGTTGGCCCCGACCTCTGGGGCGTCGTCAACCGTCCGATCGCCTCGCACGAAGGCTTCGCCTATTCGGGCGGCATGAAGGAATTCTCGCAGGGCAGCTCTGTGGTCTGGGACTTCGAGCACCTCAACAACTTCCTGACCTCGCCCAAGGCCTACGTCAAGGGCACCGCAATGGGCTTCGCCGGCGTCAAGAAGGACGACGAGCGCGCCAACCTGATCGCCTACCTGAACTCGCAGTCGGACAGCCCGGCGCCGCTGCCCGAGGCCGGCGCTGCCCCGGCCGCTACGCCCGCCGCCGCCCCAGCCGAAGGCGCCGCTCCCGCGGCCCCGGCCGAAGGCGCTGCCCCGGCTGCCCCGGCCGAAGGTGCAGCCCCCGCGCCGGCTGCCAAGTAAGCAAATCGTCGCTTCGCTTCTTGAAAAAGCCGGGTTTCGCCCGGCTTTTTTGTTGCCTGACGAAAACGTGCGATGACAATCGCACGGCGTGTGGTTTCCATGCGCCCAATTGAATTAGAGTGTTCCGAAACACCGAAGCCAGGGGATCGCAATGAAGGCATGCCTCAACCGGACGATTGCAGCGGCGGGGCTTGCCGTGCTGCTTGTCTCGGGCGCACTCCTGCCGGCCTCTGCCGCCGAACCCGGCTGGCACACGAGCTCGTCGCTGATCGGCACTTCCAAATATGGCGACGACTTCAAGCGCTACGACTACGTCAATCCTGACGCCCCCAAGGGCGGCACGCTGAACACCACTGTCGCCGGCACCTTCGACAGCTTCAACCCCTATATCGTCCAGGGCAATCCGGCTGCGGGCTTTGCCGGCTTCGGCGGCGGCCTGCTCTACGACACGCTGATGGAACAGTCGGTCGACGAGGGCAGCGTCAGCCATCCGCTCGTCGCCGAAGCCTACAAGTATCCCGATGACTTTTCGTCGGCAACCTACCGCCTCGACCCGCGCGCCAAGTGGCACGATGGCAAGCCCATAACGGTCGAGGACGTCATCTGGTCCTTCAATGTGCTGAAGACCAACAGCCCGCTCTACAACAAGTACTACGCCAACGTGACCGAGGCAGTCGCGACCGGCGAGGGCGAGGTGACGTTCCGTTTCGACCAGAAAGGCAATCGCGAGTTGCCCAAGATCATGGGCGACCTCGTCGTGCTGCCGAAGCACTGGTGGGAAGGCACCGATGCCAATGGCAAGAAGCGCGACATCGGCCGCCCGACGCAGGAGCCGCCGCTCGGCTCCGCCGCCTACAAGATCTCAAGCTTCAAGGCGGGCACGGAGATCGTCTGGGAGCGCGTGCCCGACTACTGGGGCGCGCAATTGCCGGTGAAGATCGGCCGCGAGAATTTCGACAAGCGGCGCTATACGTATTTCCTGGATGACAATGCCGCCTGGCAGGCTTTCGGCAAGGGCGGCTTCCAGGATTTTCGTGCGGAATCGAGCGCCAAGCGCTGGGCAACCGAGTATACATTCCCGGCCATCCAGGCTGGCGACGTCACCAAGGCCGAGTACCCGACGACGTCGGGCCAGCCGATGCAGGCCTACGTGATGAACACGCGCCGGCCGCTGTTCGAGGATCCGCGCGTGCGGAAGGCCATCACCATGGCCTTCGACTTCGAGACCATGAACCGCACGCTGTTCTACGGCTCATACACGCGCACCGACAGCTATTTCGAAGGTGGAGAGCTGGCTTCGAGCGGGATTCCGCAAGGCAAGGAACTCGAGATACTCGAACCCTTCCGCGACAAGCTGCCGCCCGAACTTTTCACCCAGGAGTTCAAGCTGCCGCTCTATGACACGCCGCAGGCCGGTCGCGAGAACCTGCGCGCTGCGGTGCAGATGTTCAAGGAAGCCGGCTGGGTAAATCGCGGCGGCAGGTTGGCCAACGAAAAGACCGGGGAGCAGTTCCGCATCGAATTCCTCGGCAGCGACCCAACCGACGAGCGCGTGGCCACGCCCTTCATCGACAGCCTGCGCCGCCTGGGCATCGACGCCACGTTGCGCATCATCGACGAGAGCCAGTACATCAACCGCACCCGCTCGTTCGATTTCGACATGCTCGCGCTGTCGAGCTTCGCCCAGTCCCAGTCGCCCGGAAACGAGCAGCGCGACTTCTTCAGCTCCAAGGCGGCAGACACGCCGGGATCGCGCAATCTGGCCGGAATCAAGAACCCCGTCGTCGACGCCCTGGTCGACAGGGTCATCTTTGCGACCGACCGCGACGACCTGATCGCGGCCACTCACGCGCTCGACCGTGTGCTCCTGTGGAACTACTACATGGTCCCGCAATGGCATCTCGGGAAGGTGCGCGCCGCCTACTGGAACAAGTTCGGCATTCCCGAGAAGCAACCGGGCTACATCGGCGTCGACATCGACTCCTGGTGGATCGACAAGGACAAGGAGGCGGCACTCGCCGCCAAGTACAAGGGGGTCAATTGAGCACGCGCCTGCCCCGCCGCGACTTCCTGGCGCTGGGCGTCGCGGCGGCTGGCCTGCCCTTCCTGCCGGGCCGGTCCTTTGCCGCCAGCCCCACCGGCACCGGCCTGCACGGGCTCTCGGCATTCGGCGACCTGAAATACAGTCCCGACTTCCGGAATTTCGACTACGTGAATGTCGATGCGCCCAAGGGCGGCACCTTCAACTTCTCGCCGCCCAGCTGGGTCTTCAACCAGAGCCCGTTGACCTTCAACACGCTCAACACCTTCGTCAGCCGGGGCGACAGCCCGCCGCGGATGGATATGTGCTACGATTCGCTGATGGTGCGGGCACTGGACGAGCCGGACGCGATCTACGGCCTCCTGGCCAAGACCGTCACCATCTCGGACGACCACAACTCCTTCGACTTCGAGCTGCGCCCGGAGGCACGCTTCCACGACGGCACACCCGTCACTGCCGAGGACGCCGCCTATGCCTTCAACCTGTTCAAGCAGGACGGCCATCCGAGCCTGCTCCTGCCGCTCAGCCGGCTGCAAGAGGCCAAGGCAGTCAACCAGACAACGCTGCGGCTCACCTTCGACGGCAAGCAGTCGGACCTCAACATCCTGGACGTCGCGACCTACCCCATCCCCGCCAAGGCCTTCTTCGAAGCCAATCCCTTCGACGCGTCGCAGCTCAAGGCGCCGCTCGGATCGGGCCCCTACAAGGTCGGCCGCTTTTCCGCCGGGCAGGTGATCGAATTCGAGCGTGTGCCGGACTATTGGGCGCGCGACCTGCCGGTCAACCGCGGCCTCTACAATTTCGACCGCATCCGCATCGAGTTCTACCAGGACAGGCAGGCCGCCTTCGAGGCCTTCAAGAAGGGCGACATCTACTATCGCCAGGAGGCCACCTCGCGCATCTGGGCGACGGGCTACGATTTTCCCGCCTTCAAGGCAGGCAAGGTCATCAAGCGGGAATTTCCGGGCGAGAAGCGGCCGATGATGCAGGCGACCGCGCTGAACCAGCGCCGCGAACGCTTCCGCGATCCGCGCGTGCGCCGGGCGATCGCGCTCTGCTTCGACTTCGAGTGGACCAACCGCAACCTGTTCTACGGCGCCTATCAGCGCTCGCAGTCGACATTCGAGAAGTCGGACTTCCGCGCCGAGGGCCTGCCCTCGCCCGCCGAACTGGCGCTGCTCGAACCGCTGCGCGGCAAGATACCGGCGGAAGCCTTCGGCGAGGCGGTGCTGCAGCCGCCGTCCGACGGTTCGGGACGCGACCGCACGCTGCTCGGGCAGGCGTCGCGGCTGCTCGCCGAGGCAGGCTGGGCGCGCAAGGGTGGAAGCGTGGTGAACGCGAAGGGCGAAAGGCTGACGCTCGAGGTCCTCGTCGACGACGACATCTTCGTGCGCGTCTATTCGCCGTGGATCGAGAACATGCGCGCCATTGGCATAGACGCCTCGGTCCGAATGGTCGATTCGTCACAATACCAGGCGCGTCAGACGAGCTTCGACTACGACGCCATATCGACCGCGGCTTCGTTTTCCGCCACGCCGAGCCGCGACGAAATGGACGGCCTGTTCCATTCGCGCTCGGCCAAGCTGCAGGGCTCGACGAACCTGCCGGGCACGGCCGACCCTGCCGTCGACGCGCTGATCGACGCCGTGGGCGCGGCCAAGGACCGCGAAGCGCTGACGGTCGCCATGCGGGCGCTCGACCGGGTCTTGCGCGCCCGGCAAGACTGGATTCCAAATTGGTTTTCGGCGAATCACCGTGCCGCCTTCTGGGACATGTTCGGCTTCAAGGAGCCGAAGCCGGATTTCGGCTTTCCCGTCGAGGCGATGTGGTGGTTCGACAAGGACAAGGCTGCACGTATTGGCAAGACCTGAGATGTTGCGCGACGCTACACCCTCCCCCTTGTGGGGAGGGTCGGCGAACCGTCTGGGCGAAGCGAAGACCGTGAGACGGGGTGGGGGTGCCATCCTGGGCTCACCCCGCTCCGCTGCGCGGATCCACCCTCCCCGCAAGGGGGAGGGTGAAACCTGATGGGCGCCTATATCCTCCGCCGCCTGCTGCTGATGATCCCGACCCTGTTCGGCATCATGGCGATATCGTTTGCCGTGGTTCAGTTCGCGCCGGGCGGCCCGGTCGAGCAGGTGATCGCCAAGCTGACCGGCCAGGGCGGCGACGCCGGCGACAGGCTGTCGGGCGGCGGCGGCGACGTCGGCGCGACCAACTTCGACCCCACCGCCGGCGAGGCCACCTCGAAATACCGGGGCGCGCAGGGGCTGGACCCGGAATTCATCGCCAAGCTGGAAAAGCAGTTCGGCTTCGACAAGCCGCCGCTGGAGCGTTTCGGCCTGATGCTGTGGAACTACGCCCGCTTCGATTTCGGCGAGAGCTACTTCCGCGACATCTCAGTGCTGGACCTGATCCTCGAGAAGATGCCGGTGTCGATCTCGCTCGGCATCTGGATCACGCTCTTGTCCTACCTCATCTCGATCCCGCTCGGCATCCGCAAGGCGGTGAAGGACGGCTCGACCTTCGACATCTGGACCAGCGGCGTGGTCATCGTCGGCTACGCGATCCCGGCATTCCTCTTCGCCATCCTCTTGATGGTGCTGTTTGCCGGCGGGTCGTTCTTCAACTGGTTCCCGCTGCGCGGCCTCACCTCCGAGAATTTCAGCGAGTTGTCGCTCGGCGGTAAGATCGTCGACTATCTCTGGCACGTCACGCTGCCGCTGGCGGCGCTCGTGCTGTCGGCCTTCGCGACCACGACCTTGCTCACCAAGAACTCGTTCCTCGACGAGATCCGCAAGCAGTATGTCGTCACCGCCCGCGCCAAGGGCCTGTCGGAACGGCAAGTGCTCTACGGGCACGTGTTCCGCAACGCGATGCTGATCGTCATCGCCGGCTTCCCCGGCGCCTTCATCTCGGCCTTCTTCACCGGCTCGCTGCTGATCGAGAACATCTTCTCGCTCGACGGGCTCGGACTGCTCGGCTACCGGTCGGTGCTCGAACGCGACTATCCAGTGGTCTTCGCCAACCTCTACATCTTCTCGCTCATGGGCCTGGTCGTCGGCCTGATCTCCGACCTCACCTACACCTGGATCGATCCCCGCATCGACTTCGAGCGGAGGGACGTCTGATGACTGCGACCGATGCCGCAGCGGCGCCAGCCAGGCGCCCCCGGCTGTCGCCGATCAACCGGCGGCGCTGGCAGAACTTCAAGGCCAACCGGCGCGGCTACTGGTCGCTCTGGATCTTCCTGGTCCTGTTCGTGCTGTCGCTGTCTTCCGAGTTCATCGCCAACGACCGGCCGCTGCTGATCCGCTTCAAGGGCGAGTTCTTCTCGCCGATCGTGAGCGACTATCCGGAGGAGACGTTCCTCGGCGCCGACGGCTTCCTGCCGATCACCGACTACCGCATGGCGGTGGTGCAGGACGCGATCGCGGCCAACGGCTGGGCGATCTGGCCGCCGGTCCGCTATTCCTACCGCACCACCAACAACGAGATCCCCGAGGCGGCCCCGGCCAAGCCGTCGTGGATGTACGCCAAGGACGTGCGCTGCCAGCGCTATGCCCAGGGCGTCGACGACCCCAACTGCACCATGGGCAACTGGAACTGGCTCGGCACCGACGACCAGGCCCGCGACGTGCTCGCCCGCGTCATCTACGGCTTCCGCATCTCCGTCCTGTTCGGCCTGATCCTGACGGCCGGCTCGGCGCTGATCGGCGTGTCGGCAGGCGCACTGCAGGGCTATTTCGGCGGCTGGACCGACCTTTTGTTCCAGCGCTTCATCGAGATCTGGTCGGCGATCCCGGTGCTCTACCTGCTGCTGATCGTGGCCGCCGTGCTGCCGCCGGGATTCTTCATCCTGCTCGGGCTGATGCTGCTGTTTTCCTGGGTGTCGCTGGTCGGCGTGGTGCGGGCGGAGTTCCTGCGTGCCCGCAACTTCGAATATGTGAACGCGGCGCGCGCGCTCGGCGTGCCCAACCGCACGATCATCTTCCGCCACCTCCTGCCCAACGCCATGGTGGCGACGCTGACCTTCATGCCCTTCATCCTGAACGGCTCGATCTCGACGCTGACCTCGCTCGACTTCCTCGGCTTCGGCCTGCCGCCCGGCTCGGCCTCGCTCGGCGAACTGCTCAAGCAGGGCCAGCGCAACCTCAACGCGCCCTGGCTCGGCCTGTCCGGCTTCGTGGTGATATCGCTGATGCTGTCGCTGCTCATCTTCGTCGGCGAAGCCACGCGCGACGCTTTCGACCCGAGGAAGACGTTCAAGTGAGCGGGCGCCCATGGTATAATTTCTTGAGTTTTCTACCATGGAGCCGGACATGGGTATGAACATCAAGAATGAGCGGGTGGAACGGCTCGCCAGGGAACTGGCGGCCGAAACGGGCGAGACGATGACTTCGGCCGTTCAAGTTGCTCTGGAGGAGCGGCTGGAACGCCTGCGCAAGGACAGGGACGTGGCGGAAAAGCTGCGGCGCATAGACGAGATCATTGCGCGGTCCGGCCCCACCCCGCCGGGTCTCACCAGCGATCACTCCGATCTCTACGGTGATGACGGGCTGCCCGCATGATTGTCGACGCATCGGCCTTGCTTGCTATCCTGCTGGCGGAAGATGACAGCGACCGCTTCAAGCGGCATATTGCCTCGACCTCCGGCCCACATGCGATGTCGCCGGTCAATTACCTCGAAGCTGCAGTCCGTGTGGACCGGTTTCCAGCGGCAGCCAAGTCGACCGAACTGGATAATCTGATCGGTGCTCTCGACGTCCGCATAGTGGACGTCACCTCCGAGCAGGCCCGCCTCGCCCGCGAGGCCTACCAGAAATTCGGCAAGGGCAACCACGCAGCCAAGCTCAACCTTGGCGACTGCTTCGCCTATGCGCTGGCCAAGGCGCGGCGCGAGCCGCTGCTGTTCAAGGGCGAAGATTTCCGCATGACCGACATCGAGGCCGCCATTTGACCTCCCCCCTGCTTTCCGTCCAGGACCTCTCGGTCGCCTTTTCCAGCGGCGGCCTGACCACGACGGCCGTCGACCGCATCTCCTTCGACATCGCCAAGGGGGAGACGCTGGCGCTGGTCGGCGAATCCGGCTCGGGCAAATCGGTCTCGGCGCTGTCGGTGCTGAAGCTCCTGCCCTATCCGCCGGCGAGCCACCCCACGGGCCGCATCCTGTTCGACGGGCAGGACCTGCTGTCCCTGGACGAGAAGGCGTTGCGCAAGGTGCGCGGCAACAAGATCACCATGATCTTCCAGGAGCCGATGACCTCGCTCAACCCGCTGCACACGATCGAGCGGCAGATCGTCGAGATCCTCGCGCTGCACCAGGGCATGGGCGACAGGCAGGCGCGGGAACGAACCATCGAACTGCTCGAAGAGGTCGGCATCCGCGAGCCCAAGAAGCGGCTCGACGCCTATCCGCACCAGCTGTCCGGCGGCCAGCGCCAGCGCGTGATGATCGCCATGGCGCTCGCCAACGAGCCCGACCTGCTGATCGCCGACGAACCCACCACGGCGCTCGACGTGACGGTGCAGGCGCAGATCCTCGAGCTGCTCGCCAAGCTCAAGGCCCGCAAGGGCATGTCGATGCTGTTCATCACCCACGACCTCGGCATCGTCCGGCGCATCGCCGACCGGGTCTGCGTCATGACCAAGGGCCAGATCGTCGAAAGCGGGCCGACGAAGGAGATCTTCGCCAACCCGCAGCACGGCTACACCAGGCACCTCCTGGCAGCCGAGCCGAAGGGCAAGCCGCCAGCGGCGAACGCCGCGGCCAGGACGGTGATGTCGGGCTTGGAGGTGAAGGTCTGGTTCCCGATCAAGCAGGGCTTCTTCCGCAAGACCGTCGACCATGTGAAGGCGGTGGACGGCATCGACGTCGCCGTGCGGGCCGGCCAGACGGTCGGCGTCGTCGGCGAATCGGGTTCCGGCAAGACGACGCTCGGCCTGGCGCTCACCCGCATGATCTCGTCGAAGGGCCGGATCGACTTCGACGGCCGCGAGATCGACAAGCTCAGCTTCAACGCCATGCGCCCGCTCCGGCGCGAGTTGCAGATCGTCTTCCAGGACCCCTACGGTTCGCTCAGCCCGCGCATGTCGGTGGCCGACATCATCGAGGAAGGGCTCAAGATCCATGAGCCCCGTCTCACCACCGGCGAGCGCGACGGCCGCGTGGTGGAGGTGCTGCGCGAGGTCGGCCTCGACCCCGAAACCCGCTTCCGCTACCCGCACGAATTCTCCGGCGGCCAGCGCCAGCGCATCGCGATCGCGCGCGCCATGGTGCTCAAGCCGCGCTTCGTCATGCTCGACGAACCGACGTCGGCGCTCGACATGAGCGTGCAGGCGCAGGTGGTGGACCTTTTGCGCAACCTGCAGGCCAAGCACGACCTCGCCTATCTGTTCATCAGCCACGACCTCAAGGTGGTGCGGGCGCTGGCCAACCACGTCATCGTCATGCGCAACGGCAAGGTGGTCGAGGCCGGACCGTCCGAGCAGATTTTCGAGCGGCCGCAAACCGACTACACTCGGGCGCTGATCTCGGCGGCGTTCAAGATCGAGACCGCGCCGACCGGCGTGGTCAGCGAATAGCAGGGCATGAAGCACATGGCGGGCAAGGGCAAAATCCTTCTTTCGATCACCGGTTTCAACCCGCAGCGCTGGTACGAGATGCTGTCCGAAGATCGCGAGGTGGTGCTCGAGCCGGACGGCGCCGCCGACCCATCGATCGAATATGCGGTGGTGTGGAAGCAGAAGCCCGGCGTGCTCGCCAAGCTGCCCAATCTCAAGGTCATCTTCTCGATCGGCGCCGGCGTCGACCATGTCTTCGCCGATCCGAACCTGCCGCAGGTGCCGATCGTACGGGTGGTCGCCGACAATCTGACGCAATACATGACCGAATACGTGCTCTGGCGCGTGCTCGACCATCACCGCCAGGGCCAGCTCTATCGCGCCCAGCAGACGAAGAAGATCTGGCACGAGCCGCCGCAACGCCCGGCCGAGGACATATCCGTCGGCATCATGGGCCTTGGCAACCTCGGCCGCTCCGCGGCCCGGGCGCTCACCGCCGTCGGCTTTCACGTCAACGGCTGGAGCCGTCGGCCGCAGGAGATGCCGGGCGTCGCCACCTTCAGCGGCGATGCCGGGCTGGTTCCCTTCCTCAACGCCACCGACATCCTCGTCGTGCTGCTACCGCTGACCGAAGCCACCAGGGGCATCGTCAACTATGGCCTGCTCAAGGAACTGCGGCGGCGCAACGGGCTGGGCGGGTCCGTGCTCATCAATGCCGGGCGCGGCAGGCTGCAGCGCGATGCCGACATCTTGCGCGCGCTCGACGACGGCACGCTGAAGGAAGCGAGCCTCGACGTCTTCGAGGTCGAGCCGCTGCCCAAGACCAGCCCGCTGTGGTCGCATCCGAAGGTGTTCGTGACGCCGCACGCGGCCGCGACCTCAGACCCGGCGCACCTTGTCGCGCCGATGCTCAAGCAGATGGAAGCCTTCGAGCGCGGCGGCCCGCTGGAAAACCTCGTCGACCGCGCAGCGGGATATTGAGGCACTTGCCCTTCTCCCCTTGCGGGAGAAGGTGCCCCGAAGGGGCGGATGAGGGGTGCTGGACGGAGCGCGATGTTTCAGGTCGGTCGCCTGTCAGTCCGCGCCGCGCTCCACGGCTCTGAAAAGCCGGAACCGCTTCAATCGTGTCGGTAGAAAAAGACGAGGTTCGCGGAGAACGTCTCCACGATCAGAAAGCTCGTCCTAAGGCCGCCGGAACCCCGTGGGGCCGCCATAGAGGTAGCCGATGCGGGCGATGGCCTCGCTGAGGCCCTCGCGGGCGACCGTCATCGTGTGCCCGTTGGCATGGATCATGTTCGCCGCGTCGGTCATGATCGCGACATGGCCCTTCCAGAACACCAGGTCGCCGCGGCGCAGCGCCGAGTGATCCGGGCCCGGATCGAGCGGGGTACCCAGCGCCCCGGCCTGCATGTCCGAATCGCGCAGCACGTCGCGTCCGGCCATGTGCATCGACAGCTGCACCAGTCCGGAGCAGTCGATGCCGAAGGCGCTGGAGCCGCCCCAGAGATAGGGCGTGTCGATCAGCCGCTCGGCCACAGAAACGAAGTCGTCGGCAAGCGTGCCGATTGGGGCCAGGTGCTGCAGCACGATCGCCTCGCCGGACGGCAGCAGGCCGTAGCGCGTGCCGCGCGTCTCGGCCTCGCCCGTGACGGTCACGCGCGAACCGATCGACAGGGCGCGGACGCGCGGCAGCTTCATGTCCGGGCCGGGGTAGACGAAGCTGCGCGGCGCCGTCACCACATGCGTCGGATCGGCGCCACGCGGGGCAAGGTCGGCCGCGGAAACATAGCCGACATAACCGTCGCGCTCGGCCTGGAGCCAGGCAAAGCCCCCGGCCTCGTCGAACACCAGCACGTCGTCGCCACAGAGCAGTTGGGTGTTGAGCCCC
Source organism: Aminobacter sp. Piv2-1 (assembly GCF_037625995.1). Taxonomy (NCBI): domain Bacteria; kingdom Pseudomonadati; phylum Pseudomonadota; class Alphaproteobacteria; order Hyphomicrobiales; family Phyllobacteriaceae; genus Aminobacter; species Aminobacter sp. Piv2-1. The sequence continues at coordinate 159,569 of NZ_JARKMU010000002.1, read as the reverse complement.
GCGTCCGGCCGGGGCGCCTTGCGCACGTCGGCGACGGGTACGGCGACGCGGGCCGGACGGCCGGCAACGAAGCGCTCGGCCGCAACCTCCCCTTCGAGGCGGGCATCTGCAAGGTCGGGGCGGAAGGCATGGAGGCGGTTGTCGCGGGCAGTCAAATCGGCAGCTCCTTGGCTTTGGCGATGATAGCATCGCCCAGACGCTCGACATAGAGAGCGCCCTCCACCGTGCGGCGGACGAGCACGTTGCGCTTGTCGAGTTCGTCGCGGTGGCGCGACACCAGCTTGAGCGCGCCCATGGTGTCGAGGGCGCGGGTGATGACCGGCTTGCTGACGCCGAGCCTGGCGGCCAGCCCCCGCACCGTGTGCGGCGGCGGGTCGAGATAGATGGTCAAAAGGATCGCCATCTGGCGCAGGGTGAGGTCGGGCGCGTCGTCACGCACCTCGGACAGGGCAAACTGCTGCAGCAGCCTCAGCGACTGGCTCGGACGCAACGCGATCGGCATGGCGCCAGCATCCACGGCAATTGTTTCGGTTCCGTTTCATTCAAGGGCCATTTTGTGGCGATGGCAAGGCGCTCAGCGTTCTGTCTGTGCAAGCGTGTCGCCCCTCATCCGCCTGCCGGCACCTTCTCCCCGTAAGGACGGGGAGACGGGACAAGCGGGCACGTCGGCGCCCCCCTCTCCCCGTTCTTCACGGGGAGAGGGTAAGGGTGAGGGGCAGCTTCCAACTGTTATGCAAACCGCGCCGCAATGACCCTTTCGAGCGCCCGGATCGCCTGGGCTTCGCCGCCGGCGGGGCCGTAAGCGCGGTCCGCCGGGTTCCAGGCGAAGATGTCGAAATGCGCCCAGCACGCCGTCTTCTCGACGAAGCGCTTCAGGAACAGCGCGGCGATGACGGAGCCGGCGAAACCGTCGGTGGTGACGTTGTTCATGTCGGCGACCTTGGACGAAAGCTTCGTGTCGTAGGGCTTCCACAAGGGCATGCGCCAGATCGGGTCCTCGACCGCAGCAGACGCAGCCGCGAGTTCGCCTGCGAGCGCCTCGTCGTCGGTATAGAAGGGCGGCAGGTCGGGGCCGAGCGCGACGCGGGCGGCGCCGGTCAGCGTCGCCATGTCGACCAGCAGGTCGGGCTGTTCCTCGTCGGCGAGTGCCAGTGCGTCGGCCAGCACCAGGCGGCCCTCGGCGTCGGTGTTGCCGATCTCGACGGTCAGGCCCTTGCGGCTCTGCAACACGTCGCCGGGGCGGAAGGCACTGGCCGAGATCGCGTTCTCCACCGCAGGGATCAGCACGCGCAGCCGGACGTTGAGCTTCGCCGCCATGATCATCGAGGCGAGGCCGAGGACATTGGCAGCTCCGCCCATGTCCTTCTTCATCAAGAGCATGCTGGACGCAGGCTTGATGTCGAGGCCGCCGGTGTCGAAGCACACGCCCTTGCCGACGAGGGTGACCTTCGGCGCCGCTTCCGATCCCCAGGTCAGGTCGATGAGCCGCGGCGCATCGGCCGAGGCGCGGCCCACGGCATGGATCATCGGGAAGTTCTTGTCGAGCAGGTCGTCGCCGAGGGTCACGCCGACCTTGGCGCCATGGCTGGCCGCAAGCTTGCGCACCGCCGCTTCGAGGGCCGACGGCCCCATGTCGTTGGTCGGCGTGTTGACCAGGTCGCGGACGAGGAAGATCGAGTCCGCCAGGCGGCTCAGGCGGGCGGCATCGGCGCCCTCGGGCAGGACGAGGCCCACATCCTTGCCCGGCTTCTTGCCGTAGCGGGTGAATACATAGCCGCCAAGCGCCACGCCGAGCGCCGCAAGCTCGGGATGTGCCGGCCGGGTGGCGAAGTGCCAGCTGCCCTGCGGCAGGCTGCGGGCGAGCGCGCCAAAACCGAGGCCGTTCTCCCGCTGGCCGGTACCGAACAGAACGCCGGCCAGCTTGCCGTCTGCTCCGGGAATCGCGAGCACTTTGCCGGCATCGCCGGCAAAGCCGTTGGCCTCCGCCCAGGCAAGGACCGACTGCGCCAGCCCGGCGCTTTCCAGGCCATCCTTGGCGACGAGGTGGATCGGCAGGGAATCGGCTGTTTTCTTGTCGAGCAGTTCGACCGGCATTTCGGCTTCCTTCGATATCGGACGGCATGGGCGCTAGGCGCTCTTAACCATCCGTTAGGGTTAACAGATTATTTCTCCAAGGCGGGGAAATGGCCGGCAAACGGCCACGCGGACCAATGGAGACCCGTCGCCGATGTTGACCAATCGCTCGATGAACGCAACGGGAAAACGCCTCGCCAGAACGGCTTTCCTCGCCCTGCTGGCCGCTGGCGTGGCCGGTTGCGGAACCAGCAAGATGACCACGGGCTCGATCTCGCGCCAGGCCAACACGGCGGAGGCGGCGTCGCCGGGCGACCTCCAGGGCACGGCCGACCAGCTCGGCCGCACCTATGCCAGCGCGCCCGACAACAAGCCCGTGGCGATGCAGTATGCCTCCGTGCTGCAGATGAAGGGGCAGACCGACCAATCGCTGGCGGTGATGCGCAAGCTTGCCATCGGCTATCCCAAGGACCGCGACGTACTTGCCGCCTACGGCAAGGCGCTGGCCGCTTCGGGCGAGCTGCAGCCCGCGCTCGACGCGGTGCGGCGCGCCCAGACGCCGGAATATCCGGACTGGAAGCTGGTGTCGGCGGAAGCCGCCATCCTCGACCAGCTGGGCCAGACCCAGGAGGCGCGCAGCCTCTACCGCAAGGCGCTGGACCTCAAGCCCAACGACCCCAGCGTGCTTTCCAATCTCGGCATGTCCTACGTCCTCGAAGGCGACCTCAAGTCAGCCGAGACCTACCTGCGGTCGGCCGCCGAGCAGCCCGGCGCCGACGGCCGCGTGCGCCAGAACCTCGCCCTGGCGGTGGGGCTGCAGGGCCGTTTCGACGAAGCCGAGAAGATCGCCAGCCAGGAGCTTTCGCCCGAACAGGCGCAGGCCAATGTCAGCTATCTGCGCACCATGCTGGCGCAGCAGAATGCCTGGAACCAGATCAAGGCCGAAGACAAGCCGACCACCAACTGAACCGGCATCGCCGATACGAGCAAGGCCGCGCCTGACGACGCGGCCTTTTGCGTTTCGAGATCTGCGCGTCTACTCGCTGCTCGACTGCTGGTCGCCGAAGATGCCGCGCTGGCTGACCTGGATGCCGGCCGGGCCGAGGATGACGGCGAAAAGCACCGGCAGGAAGAACAGGATCATCGGCACGGTGAGCTTCGGCGGCAGTGCGGCGGCCTTCTTCTCGGCGGCGTTCATGCGCATGTCGCGGCTTTCGCTGGCGAGAACGCGCAGCGCATGGGCAACGGGGGTACCGTAGCGCTCGGCCTGGGTCAGCGCCTGGGTCACCGACTTGACGGAATCCAGCCCGGTACGGGAAGCGAGGTTCTCGTAGGCGACACGGCGCTCGGACAGATAGGAGAGCTCCGCATTGGTGAGCACGAACTCCTCGGCGAGGTCGACCGACTGCGAACCGATCTCGTCGGCGACACGGCGCAGCGCGGCCTCGACCGACATGCCCGACTCGACGCAGATCAGCATGAGGTCGAGCGCATCGGGCCAGGCCAGCTGGATCGACTGCTTGCGCTTGGTGGCGCGGTTGTTGACGTAGAGCACCGGTGCGTAGAAGCCGCCATAGGCAGCCAGGATGCAGACGAAGAGCTTGACGAAGAGCGGCTTGTTCGCGAGGCCGCCGAGCAGGAAGATGTAGGCGGCCGCCAGCGCGAAGCCAACGAAGGGAAGCACCAGGCGGAAGAACAGGAACCGCGTCAGCGGATTCTGGCCTCGGAAACCGGCGACCTTGAGCTTGTTGAGCGTGCCCTCGTCGACGAGTGCACGGCGCAGGTCGAGCCTTTCGACGATGTTGCGCATGCCCACCGATTGCTCTTCGCGCAGCCCGGCGCGGCGACGGCCCGTCTCAGCCGCGAGGCGCGCACGCTGCCTGGCGCGCAACTCATCGCGTTCCAGCGCCACCGCCTTCATGCGCCCCTTCAGGGGATTGCCGGTCAGCGACGGCATGATCGTGAAGATGGTGGCGAAGACAGCCACCCCGACCAGCAGGGCGATCAGGAATGAGGCATCGGTGAATGCCTTGACGACTTGGCCGGTCATGACCGTCTACACCTCGAAATTCATCATCTTGCGCATCACGAAGATGCCGATCGACATCCACACGCCCGAGATACCAAGGATCAGGTTGCCGGTGCTGGTGACGAAGAGCGGCATGATGTAGTTCGGGCTCGACAGGTAGACGAGGAAGGCGACGATGATCGGCAGCGCGCCGATGATCGCGGCGGAAGCCTTCGCCTCCATCGACAGGGCCTGCACCTTGGCCTTCATCTTCTTGCGGTCGCGCAGGACGCGGGAAAGGTTGCCGAGCGCCTCGGACAGGTTGCCGCCGGCCTGGCTCTGGATCTGGATGACGATGCCGAAGAAGCCGGCTTCCGGACAGGGCATGGTCTCGGTCATGCGCAGGGCTGCCTCGGGAACGGACATGCCGAGCTGCTGCCCCTCGACGATGCGGCGGAATTCGCCGCGCACGGGTTCGGGCGATTCGCTGGCGATGAGGCGGATGCCGTCGTTGAGCGGCAGGCCGGACTTGACCGCGCGCACGATGATGTCGAGCGCATTGGGAAACTCTTCCAGGAACTGCTTGACCCGGCGCGCGCGCCGGAACGCGACGAACCAGCGCGGCAGGCCAAGGGTCCCGGCAAGCAGGGCGCCGGGCAACAGGATGAGCGGCGCGCCGGCGAGATAGACGAGCATGGTGACGGCGAGGCCGCAGACGACCGAATAGACATAGAAGCGCTCGACCGTCACCTGCATGCCGGCCTGGCGGATCTGCACCCTGAGCGGCGGCTTCTTGATGTTGCGGTCCTTGGCCTTCTGCTTTTCCTCGAGCTCCTTGAGCGAGTCCTGGACGGACTTGCGCCGCTTGGCGACCTCGGCCGTTCGGTCGCGCGCAGCCTTGACCAGGGTGCGGTCCTGCTCGGTCTGCCGGACCGTGGACAGGCGGCGCTGGGTGTTGCTCTCGGCCTCGATGCGCTTGAACAGCAGGGCATAGGCCACCAGGCCGGCGCTGAGGCCGGCCAGAAGGACGAAGAGCAGGGTTGTGGGATCGAGGCCGAACATGGCGGCTAGCTCCTCGCCTCTCGCATGTCAGTCGGCACCCTTCTCCATGGCTTCCAGCGCGGCGGCGAGCCGCGCCTCCTCGCCATAATAGCGGGCGCGCTCCCAGAAATGCGGCCGTCCGATGCCGGTCGACACGTGCTGGCCGAGCAGCCGGCCGTTCTGGTCTTCGCCCTTGATGTTGTAGAGCACCAGGTCCTGGGTGATGACGACGTCGCCCTCCATGCCGATCACCTCGGTGATGTGGGTGATGCGGCGCGAGCCGTCGCGCAGGCGGGCAGCCTGGATGATGACGTCGACGGAGCCGACGACGATCTCGCGCACGGTCTTCTGCGGCAGCGAGTAGCCGCCCATGGCGATCATCGATTCCATGCGGCTGAGGCATTCGCGCGGGCTGTTGGAGTGGATCGTGCCCATCGAGCCGTCATGGCCGGTGTTCATCGCCTGGAGCAGGTCGAACACCTCGGGTCCGCGCACCTCGCCGACGATGATGCGCTCCGGCCGCATGCGCAGGCAGTTCTTGACGAGGTCGCGCATGGTCACCTCGCCCTCGCCTTCCAGGTTGGGCGGGCGTGTTTCGAGGCGGACGACGTGCGGCTGCTGCAGCTGCAATTCCGCCGAGTCCTCGCAGGTGATGATGCGCTCGTCGCGGTCGATGAAATTGGTCAGGCAGTTGAGCAGCGTCGTCTTGCCCGAACCGGTGCCGCCGGAGATGACGACGTTGCAGCGGACGCGGCCGATGATCTTCAGCACCTCGGCGCCCTGCGGCGAGATGGCGCCGAACTTCACCAGCTGGTCGAGCGTCAGCTTGTCCTTCTTGAACTTGCGGATGGTGAGCGCGGTGCCGTCGATCGACAGCGGCGGGGCGATGACGTTGACGCGCGAACCGTCGGGCAGGCGCGCGTCGCAGATCGGCGAGGATTCGTCGACGCGCCGGCCGACCTGGCTGACGATGCGCTGGCAGATGTTGAGCAGCTGCTGGTTGTCGCGGAAACGGATAGAGGTCTGCTCGACCTTGCCGTTGACCTCGATGTAGACCTGCTTGGCACCGTTGACCATGATGTCGGCGATGTCGTCGCGCGCCAAGAGCGGCTCCAGCGGCCCGTAGCCCAGCACGTCGTTGCAGATGTCCTCGAGCAGTTCCTCCTGCTCGGCGATCGACATCGCGAAGTTCTTGATCGCAATGATGTCGTTGACGATGTCGCGGATTTCCTCGCGCGCGCTATCGGGATCGAGCTTAGCGAGTTGCGACAGGTCGATCGTGTCGATCAGCGCGGAAAACACCTGGCTCTTGGTGTCGTAGTAGCTTTCGCTGCGTTCGCGTTGCGCCCGGCGCGGTTCGTGCACCGGCGGAATTTCGATCGCGCGCCTCACCGGCGCTGCAGGCACCGGCATCGGTGCCGGCGCTGCTGGTCGCGGGGCAGTCAGCGTGTCGGCAGGCGCCGCGGCGGACGCAGGCTCCGGCGCCAGCGGGCGAAATGCCGGCGTCTGGCGGCTGCCGTCGTCGGAACCCCTTCTACCAAACATGGTCGACCAACGCCTCCGCTGCGCGCACTATTTCTTGCGTGACTTGAGCCGGCCAAGGATCGCCCCGAGCCCGGACTGCTTGCGCGTCTTCGCCTCGGACCGGCCGGTCAGGATGTGGGCGATCTCGTTGATCGACTGGACGACCGGATTCTTGGCGTCCATCTCGCCGAGCATGCGGCCATTGTTGGCCGCGTTGCCGAACAGGAGCGGCTCGAACGGGATCACCGAGATCGGCTGAATGCCCAGCGGCTCGGCGAAATCGGCCGGCGAAATCTCGGGCCGCTTCGGCACGCCGGCCTGGTTGAGGATGAGCCGCGGCGGCGGGTCGTTGGGACGCAACCGCTTGAGCATGTCGATCAGGTTCTTGGTGTTGCGCAGGTTGGCCAGCTCCGGCGTCGCGGTGATCACGACCTCGTCGGCGCGGGTGAGCGTGGTCTTGCTCCAGCCGCTCCAGACGTGCGGCACGTCGAGAACGATCAGCGGCGCGCTGCGCTGGGCGGTGTCGATGATCTGCGAGAACGCCTCGGAATCGAAGTCGTAGACGCGCTCGAGCGTGGAAGGTGCCGCCAGCAGCGACAGGTGCTCGGCGCATTGCGCAAGCAGCCGGTCGAGATAGACCTCGTCGACGCGCTCGGGGGCGAATACCGCCTCGGCGATGCCCTGAGCGGGGTCCTGGTCGAAATTGATGTTGGCGGTGCCGAAGGCGAGGTCGAGATCGGCGACGACGACGTCGGACTTGAACAGCGTCGACATGCTCCACGCGACGTTGTGCGCCATGGTCGAGGAACCGACGCCGCCCTTGGCGCCGACAAAGGCGATCGAGCGGCCGATCGGCTCGGCCTCGGGGTCGACGAAGATCGAGGAGACGACGCTGACGATGTCGGCCGTGGTCACCGGCGCCACGACATATTCGGAAATGCCGGAGCGGATCAGCTCGCGATAGAGCGCCACGTCGTTGTAATGGCCGATCACAACCACCTTGGAGCTCGGGTCGCAGAACTCTGCCAGTTCGTGCAGCCCTTCGAGCAGGCTCTTCGGCTCGCGGCGCGATTCCAGGATGATGAGATTGGGCGTCGGCGAGCTGCGATAGACGTCGACCGCCGTCTCGATGCCACCTGTGTGCACCTTGAGATGGGCCTTGGCCATACGCCGGTCTTCGCCGGCCCGCGCGATCGGCCCGGCGACGCTGTCGGACTCGCAGAAGGCCTGGATCGAAATGCGCGGCACCGGCCGCAGCGCCTGCATCAGCGCCATGTCCTGCTGCGAGGGCTCGGCGCCGTCGGGCTGGGGGTCGTAGGCCAGGTTGCTCATCTTGCCGTTCTTCCCATGGCTCAGTAATTGACTTCCGAGTTGTCGACGAACTCGCCAGGTATCTTGCGCGCGCGGTAGGCATCGATCACCGCGCTGCGGTTCTCGGCATCGATCTCGCTCGGCTTGCGCGGTCCGAGCAGGTCGGCCGGATTGGCGATCTGGGCCGCCAGGTTGTTCTGGTAGGAACAACCGAAATTGGCGTAGTGCTTGTTTTCGGCCGTGTTCAGCACGTCTTCGGGCCAGCTGCCGCAGCGACCGGTCTGGGCACGCATGGCCACATAGCTGACGCGGACCGGCGATGGAGCGTCGGCATAGGTCGCCTGGTAGCTCGAGATCGTGATCCGGTTCTTCGGCACGCCGCTCACGATCGCCACGCGCGTCAGCGCCTTGGCGGCGGCGTTCGCAGCGCCGTCATTCGCAGCGCCCGCCGGCACCAGGATCCGCAGGGGCGGCGCGTTGCGGCGGTCATAACCGTCGAGGAAGCCTTCGAAGGTGAGCTTCTGCCCTTTCGAAATACCGCGATCGTAGATCCCGACCGGAATGTCGAGCGTCTGGTTCTTCTCGGCGATCACGATCGGATGGTTGGTGCGATAGTCGTCCGGGATCGAACCGACGGTGATGCTGTCGCGGCTGGCGCAACCGGCGACGAGCGCCACGGCCGCAGCCGCCAGCAGGGGACGAAGGAAACGCGAGGCCGCCTGACTCTGCCCGGTGGCACGCGTGGCGACGAATACTGCCTGAGACATGCGCCTATCCCCACTCACTTGTAGATGAAGCCGACCACGCCGTGGTATCGGCCCATCGGCTTGTCCGTTTTCATGGTGCCGTAGACACGGTTGACGCGGCCGAGGAACATGCCGGCACCGTCGCTCGCGGCGTTGAAGTTGTCGTCGGGCTTGGCCAGGTCGTTGCGCGCCACCGGACGGGCCAGATAGGGCGTCACGATGATGACCAGTTCGCTTTCGTTGCGGACGAAGTCGCGGCTGCGGAAGAGCGTGCCGAGCACCGGGATCTTCGACAGGCCGGGCAATCCGTTGACTGCCTGACGGACGTCGTCGCGCACCAGGCCTGCGATCATCATCGAGCCGCCGGAAGGCAGCTCGACCGTGGTGTCGGCCAGGCGCTTGCGGATCGACAGCGCCGTCATGCCCGGCGTATTGAAGCGTGATCCTTTGGAGAAGCCACCCGAGAGCGACACGGATCCTTCCGTCGTCGGCTCCGAAACCTGGGTCCTGATCTTGAGGCTGATGCGCCCGGGCGAAAGCACCACCGGCTGGAATTCGAGACCGATGCCGTAGTCGATCTTCTCGATCGAATAGGTCCGGCCGCCGCTGCCCCCGGCTTCCTGGTTGCTGACGATATTGAACTCGCCGCCAACCTTGAAGGTGGCCTTCTCCCCGGAAATGGCGGTGAGTGTCGGTTCGGCCAAGGTCTTCATGACGCCGGCCTGCTCCATGGCATTGACGTAGGCGTCGAGCATCGAGGTCCCGAGCGATATCTGTGAGGCGCCCAGCGGCTTGCCCAGGCCGGGAATGCTGTCGCTGATCGCGCCCCAGGTGATGCCGTTGCCGTCGCTGCCGCCGATCATGTTGACGCCGAGCTGCTTCATCACCGTACGGCTGACTTCGGCCACGGTGACCTTCAGCATCACCTGGTCCTCACCGATGATCTGCAGCAGGTTGACGATCTTGCTCTTCTGGCGCGTCTGATCGGGGTTGTCGATGTCGACGCCGCCATTCTCGGAACCGCCGGTCGCGGTCTGCGAATATTGGCCCGTCGTCGCCTCACCGCCGGTGACGAAGATGGTTGCGAGATCGGCCGCGCGCTTGGCATCGAGCGGCGTCTCCACCGTTCCGGTGAGCACGACGTTGTCGTTCAGCAGCTCGACGGTGATGTCGGAGTTCGGGATGAAGCGCTTGAGATAGTCCTCGAGGCCGGCGACGTCGCGCTCGACCGCCAGGTCGAGGCTGACGATCTGCTCGCCATTGGGGCCGAAGACGAAGATGTTGGTCTCGCCGACCGACTTGCCGAACAGATAGATGCGGCGCGCCGTGCGGGTGACGGCGTCGGCGACCGCCGGATTGGCGACGAGGATGTCGTAGGCATCGCTCGGCAGGTCGACGACCACCGACTTGTTGAGCCCGAGCTTGACCCTCTGGCTCGCGGTGTTCGCCCCCACCTTGGCGTCGGGTGCTGCCGATGCCGGCGCCAGGCCGAGGGAAAGCGAGGGGACGGCGAACGCAGCGAATGCGGCGACGGTTGCCAGAAGCCTGACGCTGGACCTCATTTCCTCGCTCCCGTTTCGGAAATCTCGCCGGACTTGATGAGGCGCACGGTGCCGCGCTTGCCGCTGCCGGAGATCAGGTAGTCGGCCTCGGCGAGGTTCTTTTCCTGGGTGTCGGCCACCGAGCGCAGCGCGAGCGTCAGCCGGTCGGCCATCTGCTGCGCCACAGTGATGATCTCCGCCTGCTGCGGCGTGAGCTCAAGGGTGGCGGTTTCGCCGACCTTGACCTTCTTGCCTTCCTCGTCCTCCTGGATCGCCTGGTCGATCGCCAGCACGCGGATGTTCTTGAGGATCGTCTCGGTGGTGAAGCCCGTGCCGGACTGGGCCGCGTCGGAGCGGCGGGTCATGATCACGTCGACATAGTCGTTGGGCAGGATGAAGCCGCCGGCCGAGGTATCGGCCGAAATCGTCGTGGCGACGGCTCGCATGCCCGAAGGCAGGACCGCCGACATGAAGCTCATCCCTTCGCCGATGAGCTTGGACTTGCGCAGCGGCTCACCGCTGTACATGGCAAGGCGGGCGAGCGAATTCTTGTATTTTTCGAGCGCGTCCGGCTCGGTGCTGCGCGTGATGAAGTTGGGATTCACCGCATCGCTGGGCCAAGGTTGCCAGGCGATGTTGCCTTCGGTCGAGCCGCCGATCGGGACGTCGCCGGTCAGGACCAGCACATCGGTCATGGTGATCTGCGGCTGCTGCGGACCGGACTCGACGATCACCTGCGGGGGCGGCGCGGCCGACATGTTCTTGGCGACATAGCCCGCTCCCCCTGCCGCGGCAACAGCCACGCCAAGAATCATGAGTCGCGATGCTGCCATTGTCCGAACCTCGCCCCGGCATACCCAACAAGCCGAGGCGACTTTGCATAGGCAATCGTCAAATTATGGTTAATGCGATCCTTATATACATGATTAATGGTCCCTTACGCCGAGCGTGCGGAGATCACTGTCCCGTCAGGCGCGCCACCGCCCAGACCATCAGGGGTGAACTGGGGTATGTGACCAGGCCACCTATGCCCAGTGCAATGCCGTAGGGCACACCGCCGGCGTCCTTGGAAAAGTTCCTGAGGAACATGTTCTGGCTGGCGATGTGGGAAAGTGCGGAACTGCGGAAGGACAGGATCGCCAGCGTCAGCATCCCGCCAAACACCGCCGATGTGAGGAGATACTGCATCAGCGGCATCCCGAACCCCATCCAGACGGCGGTCGCCGCGATCAGTTTGGCGTCGCCGCCGCCCATGCCGCCGAGCGCGAACATGGCGAAGGTGATGCTGAGCATCAGGGCGCCCGCGGCCAGATGCATGCCGATGTCGGCCCAGGCCATGCCGGTCAGCGGCGCGACGACGAGGAAGACGCCGAGCAGCAGCAGCGGCACCCGGTTGGCGATGGTCATCGACAAGACATCGGAGACCGCCGAATAGACCATGCAGAAGGGAAAAACGACGAGAACAAGAGCTTCAAGCATCGCCAAACCTTCCGACGGTTGGATCTGGTGTCCAATCTTGAGCAATGGACGTTAAGCTTGGGTGAAACCCGGAGCCGAAATACCGTTCAAAACGGGAAAGGCTGCCTTTGGGCAGCCTTTCCACGTTTTCTTCTTTGGAAACGGCCGCAGCCGCTATCAATTAGCAGTCGGCGCGTTCTGGATCGCCGTCGCGACGTCCCTGAACTTGGTGTCGAGCGCCGAGCCAACCAGCCCCGCGCCGGCGATGATGGCAACCGCGATGAGGGCGGCGATCAGACCGTATTCGATGGCGGTCGCGCCGGATTCGTCCTTCACAAAACGTGCGATGAGGTTAGACATCGTAAGCTCCTAGCTCCGTGTTACAGCACTTCCGTCAACATTTCTCTTGCCGTCGATCGGATGACTGCAACCTAGCGGGGAGCCGTTGCGATCGGCTTAAGAAACACCCTTACCGATTCCTTTCGGCCGCGGATGCCGTCGTTTGGTTAACCGCGAGCTAAGCTGAAAACTGGCCTGCCTCGGCCGCTTGGAACCCTGCCAAACCGCCAGTTGCACCGGCTTCGGGCCTTCCCCGGCCCTTTGCCGGCAACCTTGGGCCGGCACGCCCCCCGGCGACCTGGCCACTTCACTTAACCCTTGCTTCACCAAAATCGTTCATCTTCCATTGAGCAGTCGACACCGAGCCGTCCGAGAGGCGCCGCAATGGCACAGCCGACATATCTTTTCCTGGGGTCAGCCCTGATCGCGGCAGCCATCGTCGCTCCACAGCAGGCGCATGCCGGCTCGGGCATCGAGGTGACGATGAACCAGGCCAAGATCGTGCGGCTCGCCCGCCCGGCCGACACCATCGTCGTCGGCAATTCGGCCATCGCCGACGCCTCGGTCCAGGATGCCTCGACCATCGTGCTGACCGGCAAGGGCTTCGGGGTGACCAACCTGGTCGTGCTGGACTCCGACGGCAGTCCCATCGTCGACGAACAGGTGACAGTCGTCCGCCAGGCGGTCTCGTCGGTACGCATCTACAGGCGCTCGGAAATCCAGACGCTGTCGTGCACGCCCTATTGCGAAAGCTCGTACAAGAGCGACGCCGAGCGGCAGTCCGAGAGCGAGATGAACGCCAGCCAGTAGCGCGGCATCCCGGGTTCCGGGATCGGCAAGGTTAGCGCCGGGTAAAGACGCAGCATAAGAATTTCAGCACCATCCAAACCGCGTCTCAACGGCTTTCGTCTATCGTGAGCTTTGGATCATTCGAGACGGTCGGCACATGGGTAAAGAGCCAGCGACGGGACAGGATCGCGCAGGGCACGGCAAGCGGCGTCTCGTCGCCCGCTTCCTGCGTGAGCGCAGCGGCAGCACGGCGATCGAATTCGTCATGCTGGCCATCCCCTTCTCCATGCTGGTCTTCGCAATCCTCGAAAGCAGTATCGCCTTTGCCGGGCAACAGGTGCTGGCCAACGCGGCCGACGAGGTCGCGCGCCAGCTCCGCACCGGCCAGATCAAGGCGGCGGACGCCACTGAAATCACCGTGAAGAAGATGATCTGCGACAGGCTCGAGATCCTCGTCGCCAAGGACTGCCCAGGGCTTTTGGTCGACCTGCGCAGCTACAGCACCTTCGCCGACGCTGCGAAGGTCAAGGTCAAGTTCACCTCCGACAGGGACATCGACACCACCGGCTTTACCGTCAAGCCGGGACCGTCGATGTCGAAGAACATGCTGCGCGTGTTCTACAAGTGGCCTGTCATCACCGACTTCATGCGCGCCTCGATGTCCAACCTGAAGGGCGGCAACACGCTGCAGTTCGCGACGGTCACCTGGCAGAACGAACCGTTCAACGACTGAATTCAACCCGTTCGGAACAGGCAGGAGAAGACGCAAGACATGTCGAGCAGGGCCGTGGTGCTCTCGATGCTGAAGCGATGGGGCGCCGCCGCGCGGGCGCTTGCCGCCGACAGGCGCGGCATCGCGGCGGTCGAATTCGCCTTCGTCGTGCCGCTGCTCCTGGCGCTCTATTTCGTCACGATGGAAGTCTCCCAGGCGATCGAGACGAACAAGAAGGTGAGCCGCATCGGCTCCATGGTCGCCGACCTCATCACCCAACAGCAGTCGACCACCACGTCGGAGATCGACGCCATCATGAAGATCGGCGAGTCGACCCTCCAGCCCTACAACCGCAGCGTCGGCAAGATCGTGGTGACGGCAATCGACATCACCAGCGACGCAACGCCCAGGGTCCAGGTGGCCTGGTCGCGCAAGCTCGTCGACGGCACGGCGGCCGTGGGAGCGGCCAAGGGCACGCCCACCACCGTCCCCGACGCGCTCAAGGTCGCGGGCACGTTCCTCATCCGCGTCGAAAGCGATCTCGCCTACAAGCCGGTGATCACCTGGGCGGCGGAGGACAAGCCGGTGCTCGGCCTTGCCGCCGCCTTCGACGGCATATCGATGAACGAGACCTACTATTTGCGCCCGCGCATGAGCCAGAGCATCGGCTGCGGCGACTGCTGACGGCCATCGTCAGTTGCCGCGGTGCGGATAATTGCCAAGTTGCGGCCCGCAACTTATGTCTGTCGGGACTATCCCAACCGAGAGCCCGATCCCGATGGCGCGCGCATTTGTCTTCGTTCTGGATTCCTTCGGCATCGGCGGCGCTGCCGACGCGGAGCGTTTCGGCGACGCGGGCGCAGACACGTTCGGCCATATCGCTGCGGCCTGTACTGCCGGTCGCGGCGACCGCGACGGCCTGCGCAGCGGCCCGCTCGCCCTGCCGAACATGACGGCACTCGGGCTCGGGCGCGCCGCCAGGCTGGCCACGGGCTTCGCATTCGACGCCTCTGCCGCGCTCAGGCCCGGCGCCTTCTTCGGTGCCGCGCAGGAGGTCTCGAGCGGCAAGGATACGCCTTCGGGCCACTGGGAGATCGCCGGCGTACCGGTCACCTTCGACTGGGGCTATTTTCCGCAGACCGTGCCCGCCTTCCCCACGGCACTGACCGAAGCGATCATCCGCGAAGGCCGGGTGCCGGGCATCCTCGGCGATTGCCACGCCTCCGGCATCGAGATCATCGAGCGCTTCGGCGAGGAGCACATCCGCACCGGCAGGCCGATCTGCTACACCTCGGTCGACTCGGTGCTGCAGATCGCCGCCCACGAGACCCATTTCGGCCTCGAGCGGCTCTATGAACTCTGCAAGGTGGTGCGCCGCCTCGTCGATCCGCTCAACATCGGCCGCGTCATCGCCCGCCCCTTCGTCGGCGAGACCGTTGCCACCTTCGAGCGCACGCCCAACCGCAAGGACTACGCGACGCCGCCGCCCGAGCCCACGCAGCTCGACCGGCTGACCGAGCGCGGCAGCAAGGTCATCGCCATCGGCAAGATCGGCGACATCTTCGCCCATCGCGGCATCTCCGAGGTGCGCAAGGGGGTCGGCAACATGGCCATGTTCGACAAGGCGCTCGGCGCGATGGACGACGCCGCGGACGGCGACTTCGTGTTCGCCAACTTCGTCGACTTCGACACCGAGTTCGGCCACCGCCGCGACGTGCCGGGTTATGCCGCCGCACTCGAGGCCTTCGACGGGCGCATCCCGGAAGCGCTGGCGAAACTCCGGCCCGGCGACCTCATCATCTTCACCGCCGACCATGGCAACGACCCGACCTGGCGCGGCACCGACCACACGCGCGAGCGCATCCCGATCATCGGCATGGCGCCGGGCCTCACCGGCGGCGATGTCGGGCTGAGGCCCACCTTCGCCGATATCGGCGCCACCGTCGCCGAGCATCTCGGCCTTGCGCCGGGGCGCCACGGCACCCCCTTCCTGAGGACGATCGCCGGCCATGCCTGAACTGCCCGAGGTGGAAACCGTCCGGCGCGGCCTGCAGCCGGTGATGGAGGGGGCGCGCATCGAGCGCGTCGAGACGCGGCGCCCTGACCTGCGCTTTCCCTTCCCCGAGCGTTTCGCCGAGCGCCTGGCCGGGCGCCGGATCGCCGCGCTCGGCCGCCGGGCCAAGTACCTCACCGCCGATGTCGAGGACGGACCGCTGCTGATCTGCCATCTCGGCATGTCCGGCTCGTTCCGCATCGAGACGGAGGCGGACGGCTCGACGCCGGGCACGTTCCACCACGAAAGATCGAAGTCCGAGGCGCACGACCACGTCGTCTTCCACGTCGCCGACGCCAAAGGTGCACCGGCACGCGTCATCTTCAACGACCCGCGGCGCTTCGGCTTCATGCTGTTTGCCGAGCGGGACGCAGGCGTCCACCCAATGCTCGCCGGCCTCGGGGTCGAGCCCACCGGTAACAGCCTGGATGGCGCCCTCCTGGCGGAGCTGTTCCGCGACAAGAAGGCACCGCTCAAGGCAGCCCTGCTCGACCAGCGCCTGATCGCCGGCCTCGGCAACATCTATGTGTGCGAGGCGTTGTGGCGCGCCGGGCTTGCGCCCACGCGCGCGGCGGGCACCATCGCCGGCAACGGCAAGGTCGCCCGCGAACGCGCCAACCTGCTCGCCACCTCGATCCGCGAGGTGATCGCCGAAGCGATCGCCGCTGGCGGCTCGTCGCTGCGCGACTATGTCCACACCGACGGCTCGCTGGGCTACTTCCAGCATTCCTTCTCCGTCTACGACCGCGAGGGCGAGGCTTGCGCGCACAGCGGCTGTGCCGGCCATGTCGAGCGGATCGTCCAGAGCGGGCGCTCGACCTTCTATTGCCGTCACTGCCAGCGGTAAGCTAGAGCGGGTATCGAACCCGGTGGCTTCGCAAAGGGAGAGCGGCATGGCCTATGAAACGATCCTCGTGGAAAAGCGCGGCAAGGTCGGGCTGATCACGCTCAACCGGCCGAAGGCGCTCAACGCGCTGAACTCGCAGGTGCTCGGCGAGCTTCTCGCCGCGACCGGCGCGTTCGACGCCGACGACGGCGTCGGGGCCATGGTCATCACCGGCTCGGAAAAGGCCTTCGCCGCCGGGGCCGACATCAAGGAGATGCAGGCCAAGACCTACGTCGACGCCTACATGGAAGACTTCTTCTCCGGCTGGGAGGCCTTCACCCGCAACCGCAAGCCGATGATCGCCGCGGTCGCCGGCTATGCGCTCGGCGGCGGCTGCGAGCTGGCCATGATGTGCGACTTCATCATCGCCGCGGACACCGCCAGGTTCGGCCAGCCCGAGATCACGCTCGGCGTCATGCCGGGCATGGGCGGCTCGCAGCGCCTCACCCGCTTCGTCGGCAAGTCGAAGGCCATGGACATGTGCCTGACCGGCCGGATGATGGATGCCGCCGAAGCCGAGCGCTCCGGCCTGGTGTCGCGCGTCGTGCCGGCGGCCGATCTGCTCGATGAGGCGATGAAGGCGGCGTCCAAGATCGCCGACTTCTCGCTGCCGGCGGTGATGATGTGCAAGGAGGCCGTCAACCGCTCCTACGAGCTCACGCTCGCCGAAGGGCTGCGTTTCGAGCGCCGCGTCTTCCATTCGATGTTCGCGCTCGAGGACCAGAAGGAAGGCATGGCGGCCTTCGCCGAGAAAAGGTCTGCGAATTTCCGCAACCGCTGACCTGAATCGCGTTGACGCGCCGGACAAGCTGAACTATAAGCCGCACCAACCGAGGCGGCCTCAGGGACGCCCGAGCAGTTTTTGCGCTCCGCGGGAACCCGCTCGCGCCACCATAGAGATCAACAGAGAGGCACAATGGCCAACACCTCCTCGGCCAAGAAGGCTACCCGCAAGATTGCCGCCCGCACCGCGGTCAACAAGAACCGCCGTTCGCGCGTCCGCACCTACCTCCGCAAGGTCGAGGAAGCCCTGGCCTCCGGCGACAAGGCCGCAGCGCAGGCCGCCTTCATCGCCGCGCAGCCGGAACTGATGCGCGCCGCCACCAAGGGCGTGCTGCACAAGAACACCGCCTCGCGCAAGGTTTCGCGGCTGGCACAGCGGGTCAAGGCGCTCTCCGCCTAAGCCCTGTAAGCAATTGGATTTCTGAAGAACCCGGCCTAACCAGCCGGGTTTTTCTTTTGCCGAAATGGGCCTGGAAAAAGGGTCCGGAAGAGGCAACTAGATGTGCCGCAATGATACATGAAACTTTGCCGGCATATGCGGTTATTCTTATAAGTACAACCGCCACAGGTGGCTTCGGGCCGGACTCACCGTGGCAGAAATCTCTCTTTATATTCAGATACTTGCCAACAGTCATCCACAGGTTGTTCAACCTCGCCCCGGGCTGCGGGGGACAAGTTGGTGTCAAGCGGATTCTTTTAAAAATTTTTCCTGCCGGGCGCGTTTTTTTTCGCTTCCCGCAAAAGGGTTTGAATCACAAGGGCTTTGCTTGAGAAGAGGATCGGAACGGCCTCTGAATCCGGGTCGGAGCTAACCAGATTCATTAAAAATGGGTTAGACCCGCCCTTGCCGTGTCCACAGCGATTTTTGTAAGGTCTGTCCATCGAAGAGACGGGCACGAAGCCCTCTGCCAAGCCTTAAAAATCGGCGGCGTTCTCGGCGTGGATAGAATCCGCGATCGGGGGAGGTGTGCCTGCTTCGTAATACTTGGGGTGTGGGGATAAGACATTATGGCGACTTGTTGCGCGCCGGCGTCTTCGCCGGTCGTTAATGTATTTGCCTGTAGCTGCCGCCCCCGCAGCGACAGTCTCCCTGCGCGGCCATAGGGGCCTGGGGAGACACGATTGGGGCTCGGCCATTAGCGGCCTGCTTCCCAGCAGAACTTTCCGGCGGAGGTGCGAGCGGCGCACCCCCGCATGGGCAACGAGGACCGAAGGTTAGGGATCGTAATTATGCAAAGCGGCATCGAAAGCGAAGCAAAAGCGGGCTTTCTTTTTACCGGCGAGCTGATCGAGGGCAATGGAGTGACAGCCGTCAGCGCCGCGGAGAAGATCTTTGACAGGGTCAAGACGCAGCTCCAGGCTCGCCTGGGCAGCGAAGTCTTCTCGAGCTGGTTCGGCCGCATGAAGCTGGCGGAGGCTTCCAAGGGCGTGGTGCGCCTTTCGGTGCCGACCGCCTTTCTGCGCTCCTGGATCAACAGCCACTATCTCGATCTGATTTCCGAGCTCTGGCGCCAGGAAGAGCCCGAGCTGCTGAAGCTCGAAGTCATCATCCGCACCGCGACGACGCGCGCGGCGCGCCCCGCCAGCGAAGGCGATGCGGCCGCCCTGCGCAACAAGCCGGTGCGCCAGGCCCAGAGCGCGCTTGCCACCAGCACCGTGGCCGCCGGCCGCGTCGAGCGCCCCGCCCCTGCCCGCAGCGGCGCGGCGGAGCCGGAGTTCAAGCAGAGCGTGCTCGGCTCGCCGCTCGACCCGCGCTACACCTTCCAGTCCTTCGTCGAGGGCCCGTCGAACCGGGTGGCGCTGGCTGCGGCGCGCGCGGTGGCGGAATCGAACTCGCGCTTCAACCCGCTGTTCCTCCACGCCACCGTCGGCCTCGGCAAGACCCACCTCCTGCAGGCGATCGCGGCCGAGTCGCTGCGCCAGAACCCGAAGTCGCGCGTCGTCTACCTGACCGCCGAATACTTCATGTGGCGCTTCGCCACCGCCATCCGCGACAACAACGCGCTGACGCTCAAGGAGCAGCTGCGCGACATTGACCTGCTGATCATCGACGACATGCAGTTCCTCCAGGGCAAGTCGATCCAGCATGAGTTCTGCCATCTCATCAACATGCTGCTCGACAGCGCCAAGCAGGTGGTGGTCGCGGCCGACCGTCCGCCGGCGGAGCTGGAATCGCTCGAGCCGCGCGTCCGCTCGCGCCTCAACGGCGGCGTGGCGCTGGAGATGTCGGCGCCCGATCTCGCCATGCGCCTGGGCATGATCCAGCTGCGCTATGCCGGCGCGAAGGCCGAGGACCCGAACCTCAACATCGGCGAGGACGTGCTGGCGCATGTCGCGCGCACCGTGACCGGCAGCGGCCGCGAGCTCGAGGGCGCCTTCAACCAGCTGGTCTTCCGCCAGTCCTTCGAGCCGCAGCTGTCGATCGAGCGCATCGACGAGATCCTCGGCCACATCTACCGCACGGGCGAGCCCAAGCGCGTCCGCATCGAAGACATCCAGCGCATCGTCGCCCGCCACTACAACGTGTCGAAGACGGAGCTTCTGTCGAACCGCCGCACGCGCACCATCGTCAAGCCGCGCCAGGTCGCCATGTACCTCTCCAAGGTCATGACGCCGCGCTCGCTGCCCGAGATCGGCCGGCGTTTCGGCGGCCGCGACCACACCACGGTGCTGCACGCCGTGCGCAAGATCGAGGACCTGTCGGGCGGCGACAACACGCTGGCGCAGGAGCTCGAGCTGCTGAGGCGGCTGATCAACGACCAGGCCTGATCCTTTGCCGGGGCGGCACGGCCGCCCTTGGCGGGGACTTATCCCCAGAGCGCCCGCGCCACCGCCCCAAAAGGCTGCGCGGGCTTGCCTTTCCGGGGATTTTACTGTCAGACTCGGCAGAATTCCGATCGTGTTGCGGGCTTTCCCCGGGCGCAGTTCGAGCCCGCGAGCCCGCACCTTCAAATAAGCGAGCCTGTTTCGTCATGCGTGTTATCCTGGAACGCTCCAACCTGTTGAAGTCGCTGAACCACGTGCACCGCGTGGTCGAACGGCGGAACACGATCCCGATCCTGTCCAACGTGCTCTTGCAGGCGGACGGCGCGAGCCTGGAGATGAAGGCGACCGACCTCGACCTCGAGGTCTCGGAGGCCACCCCCGCCAATGTCGAGCGCGCCGGTGCCACCACCGTGCCCGCGCACCTGCTCTACGACATCGTCCGCAAGCTGCCCGACGGCGCCGAGGTGATGCTCAAGACCGACGAGGACGGCAACGCCATGTCGGTGATCTCGGGCCGTTCGAGCTTCCGGCTGCAGTGCCTGCCGCAGTCCGACTTCCCCGAGCTGTCGGCCGGCTCCTTCTCGCACATCTTCCGGCTCGACGCCCAGGCGCTCAAGGGCCTGATCGACAAGACCCAGTTCGCCATCTCGACCGAGGAGACGCGCTACTACCTCAACGGCATCTTCCTGCACACGCTGGAAAGCGCCGGCAAGCTGATGCTGCGCGCCGTCGCCACCGACGGCCACCGTCTCGCCCGCGCCGAGGTCGAGGCGCCTGCGGGCTCCGAGGGCATGCCGGGCATCATCATCCCGCGCAAGACGGTCAGCGAGATCCAGAAGCTGCTCGACGCTCCCGACGTAGCGGTGACCACCGAGCTGTCCGACACCAAGATCCGCCTCACCATCGGCAGCGTGATCCTGACCTCGAAGCTGATCGACGGCACCTTCCCCGACTACCAGCGCGTCATCCCGAGCGGCAACGACAAGAAGCTGACCATCGACCGCCAGAGCTTCGCCGCGGCCGTCGACCGCGTCTCCACCATCTCGTCCGAGCGCGGGCGGGCGGTGAAGCTGTCCATCGCCGACGGCCAGGTGACGCTCGCCGTCAACAACCCCGATTCGGGCAGCGCGACGGAAGAACTCGCCGCCGACTATTCGGCGGACCCGATTGAGATCGGCTTCAACGCCAAGTATCTGCTCGACGTCGCCGCCCAGCTGTCGGGCAGCGAGGCGCGCTTCATGCTGGCGGATGCCGGGTCGCCCACGCTCATCCACGACACAGCCGACGAGAACGCTCTCTACGTGCTGATGCCGATGCGCGTGTAGCGCCCGCACGTCCGTGCAGGACCTCGAAACCGGGGGGACGCCGAAACGCATCCCTTCGACGCATATCCGCAAGCTGACGCTGACGGATTTCCGCAACTACGGCTCGCTTTCGCTCGACCTCAGGCCGGGCGCGGTGGTGTTCACCGGCGAGAACGGCGCCGGCAAGACCAACCTGCTCGAGGCGATCTCCCTGCTCACGCCGGGACGCGGCCTGCGCCGGGCGCCCTACACCGACGTGGCGCGCGAGGGCAGCTCCGGCGCGTTCGCCGTGCATGCGACGATCGATGGTCCGTTCGGCGACGCCGAGATCGGCACCGGCACCGCGCCGGAGGCCGCCGGCGAGGCGGGGCGGCGCGTGCGCATCAATGGCGCGACGGCCAAGTCGGCCGACGAGATGCTGGAATGGCTGCGCGTCGTCTGGCTGACGCCGTCGATGGATTCCCTG
This sequence comes from Aminobacter sp. Piv2-1, assembly GCF_037625995.1. NCBI lineage: Bacteria > Pseudomonadati > Pseudomonadota > Alphaproteobacteria > Hyphomicrobiales > Phyllobacteriaceae > Aminobacter > Aminobacter sp. Piv2-1. Next base: position 137,769 of record NZ_JARKMU010000002.1, on the reverse strand, counting down.
TTTACCGGGTCGGCCGGCGACCGCCGCCGTTTCCTCGACCGGCTGGTGCTGGCGATAGACCCGGCGCACGGCCAGCGCGCGCTCGACTATGAAAAGGCGATGCGTGGCCGCAACCGGCTACTGTCGGAAGATCGCCGCGACCGCAGCTGGTTCGAGGCGATCGAGACCCAGATGGCCGAGACCGGTGCGGCGATCGCCGCAGCCCGCGTCGAGATGGTGCGGCTGCTCACCGCCATGATCGGCAAGCTGCCCGAGACGGGTCCCTTCCCGCAGGCCGACCTCGCGCTGTCGGGCACGCTCGAGGAGAGCATCGGCAACATGCCGGCGGTCGAGCTGGAAGAGCATTTCCGCCGGGCGCTGGCCGAGGGGCGCGAGCGCGACCGCGCCGCCGGCCGCACGCTCGAAGGCCCGCACCGCTCCGACCTCGTGGTCCGCCACCGGCCGAAGGCGATGCCGGCCGAACTCTGCTCGACCGGCGAGCAGAAGGCGCTGCTGGTCGGCATCGTCGTCTCGCACGCACGCCTGACCGGCGAGATGGCCGGTGCGGCACCGATTCTCCTGCTCGACGAGATCGCCGCCCATCTCGACGCCGGCCGGCGGGCAGCACTTTTCGCCATCCTCGAAAACCTCAACTGCCAGGCGTTCATGACCGGCACCGAGCCGGCGCTGTTCTCCAGCCTCGCGGGCAAGGCGCAGTTCCTGACCGTCGACCACGGCAGCGTGCGGCCGACCGATCTCTGAGGCTGCACGGACCAGCACGTGTCCGAAAGGACGTGCGGCGCCGCAACACCGCCTGACAAGGCGACATCGCGCCTATATGCTCCCGGCCATGAACCAGGCCGCCCCCCTCTCCCCCGAAGAACTCGAACGCTACGCCCGCCACATCGTGCTGCCGGAGATCGGCGGCCCCGGCCAGCAGAAGCTGAAGCGCGCCCGCGTGCTGGTGATCGGCGCAGGCGGGCTCGGCGCGCCGGTGCTCGAATATCTGGCGGCGGCCGGCGTCGGCACGCTCGGCATCGTCGACGACGATCATGTATCGCTGTCCAACCTGCAGCGCCAGGTGATCCACGACACCCAGTCGGTCGGCCAGTCCAAGGCCGAGAGCGCCGCGGCGGCTATCCGGCGCATCAATCCGCATGTGACGGTCGAGCTGCACCAGCTGCGCCTGACCGAGGCCAATGCCGGCGAACTCGTTTCCGCCTACGACCTCGTCGTCGACGGCTCCGACAATTTCGAGACGCGCTATGCGGTGGCGGACGCCTGCGCCGCATGCGAGCGGCCGCTGGTGCACGCCGCCGTCGGGCGCTTCGACGGCTCGATCACGGTGCTGAAGCCGTTCGAGACCGGCGCCGACGGCCGCCGCAACCCAAGCTACCGCGACCTCTTCCCCGAGCCGCCGCCGCCGGGCCTGGTGCCGTCCTGCGCGGTGGCCGGCGTGCTCGGCGCGCTGACCGGCGTGATGGGCACGCTGCAGGCGATGGAGACGATCAAGCTGATCACCGGCATCGGCGAGCCGCTGGTCGGCCGCTTGCTGCTTTACGATGCACTCGGCGCCCGCTTCGACACGGTGCGCTACAAGGCATCCCGAGCATGACGGACGTCACGATTGCCCGCCTGCCCGAGGACTTTTCCCGCTGGGACGAACTGCTCGGCCTCATCATGCGCTGCTTCGCCTACATGGACGGGGTCATCGACCCGCCGTCCTCGGCACACAAGCTCACGCCCGAGGGCCTGCGCCGCAAGGCGGGGGAGGAAACCTGCTTCATCGCCACCATCGACGGCCGGCTCGCCGGCTGCATCTTCGTCGCCGAGCGGAGCAACGCCTTCTATGTCGGCAAGCTCGCCGTCGACGAGAGTGCACGCGGCGCGAGCCTCGGCCGGATGCTGATGCAGGCGGCCGAGCGCCACGCCATCGAGCACGGCAAGCCGGTGCTCGAACTGCAGGCGCGAATCGAACTCGTGGCCAACCACGCCACCTTCGCCCGGCTCGGCTTCGTCGAAGTGGAGCGCACGGCGCATGAGGGCTACGACCGGCCGACCTCGCTCACCCTGCGCAAGCGTCTTGCCTGAGCCTCGGCATCGCGTCGGCGAGGGGTTGCAGCCTAAACCCTGACGAAAGTCAGATAGGCTGGAACGCGGTTCTCGCGGATGGCCTTGGCCTCGTAGCGTGTGCGGGTCCAGCCGTCATAGGGCCGGTGCCAGTCCTGGGCGTCGGCCGCCTGCCAGTCGAAGCCCGGATGGGCGCGGCAGTGCAGCAGCGTCCAGTTGACATAGGTGTCGATGTCGGAGGCGAAGCGGAATTTTCCGCCGCGCTTCAGCACGCGGGCGAAGCGGTCGAGATTGGCCGGGCTGACGAAACGCCGCTTCCAGTGCTTCTTCTTCGGCCAGGGATCGGGGTAGAACAGGTCGATGCCGTCGAGCGACGCCTCCGGCAGCCAGTCGAGCAGCTGCGTGGCGTCTTCGTCATAGAGGCGGATGTTGAGCAGCAGGTGCTCGTCGAGCGCCGCCGTCATCTTGGCCATGCCGTTGACGAAGGGCTCGACGCCGATGAAGCCGGCGTCGGGCTTGTTGGCGGCGATATGGCGAAGATGCTCGCCGGCGCCGAAACCGATCTCGAGCCGCACCTTCGTGACCGGCGCCTCGAACAGCGTGGTCAGGTCGGCGGGGGCCGGCGTTGCGAGGTCGAGACCGAAGCGGGCGAGCCCCTTTTCAAGAGCCGCCGCCTGGTGAGGGCGGACAGGCTTTCCGCGCCGCCGGCCGAAGAAGGCTTCGCTCGTGCGGCTGCGGCGCGGTTCCTGTTCCATCGAAAAACGCCAGTCGCCTCAGGCGGCGACAGCTTCCTTGCTGGCGACGGCATCCTTGATCGCCTTGACCAGGTCGGTCTTCTCCCAGGAGAAGGATCCGTCGCGGCCGGCCTTGCGGCCGAAATGACCGTAGGACGAGGTCTTGGCATAGATCGGCTTGTTGAGGTCGAGGTGGCGGCGGATGCCCGACGGCGACAGGTCCATGACCTCGCGCAGGGCTTCCTCGAGCGCTGCCTCCGACACCTTGCCGGTGCCGTGCAGGTCGACATAGACCGACAGCGGCTGGGCGACGCCGATGGCGTAGGACAGCTGGATGGTGCAGCGATCGGCGAGCCTGGCGGCAACCACGTTCTTGGCGAGGTAGCGCGCCGCATAGGCGGCCGAGCGGTCGACCTTGGTGGTGTCCTTGCCCGAGAAGGCGCCGCCGCCATGCGGGGCAGCACCGCCGTAGGTGTCGACGATGATCTTGCGGCCGGTCAGGCCTGCATCGCCGTCGGGGCCGCCGATCACAAACTTGCCGGTCGGGTTGATGTACCAGTTGCAGTCCTTGGCGATCTCGAGGTCGCCGAGGGCCTCGCGGATGTAGGGCTCGACCACCTTGCGCACCTTGGCCGAATCCCAGCTGTCGTCGAGATGCTGGGTCGACAGCACGATCTGGGTGACGTCGTGGGCCTTGCCGTCGCGGTAGCGCACGGTGACCTGGCTCTTGGCGTCCGGACCGAGCTTGCCGGCGTCGCCCTTGCCTTCGTGGCGGGCGGCAGCGAGCAGCTCGAGGACCTTGTGGCTGTAGTAGATCGGCGCCGGCATCAGGTCCGGGGTCTCGCGGCAGGCATAGCCGAACATGATGCCCTGGTCGCCCGCGCCCTCTTCGCCCTGGCGGTCGGCGGCGTTGTCGACGCCCTGGCCGATGTCGGGCGACTGGCCGTGCAGCAGCACGTCGATCTTGGCGGTCTTCCAGTGGAAGCCGGCCTGCTCGTAGCCGATGGCGCGGATGGCCTTGCGGGCAACGGCCTTGAACTTGGACGGATTGACGACCGGGTGGCCGGCGGTGTCCTTGACGATCTCGCCGTTCTTGTCCTTCTTGAGCAGCGTGTCGGGCACGCGAACCTCGCCGGCGATCACGACGCGGTTGGTCGTCGCGAGCGTTTCGCAGGCGACTCGGACCTTCCACGGATCCATGCCGGTCTTCTTGGCTTCTCGGTAGACGAGATCGACGATCTCGTCGGAAATGCGGTCGCACACCTTGTCGGGGTGACCTTCGGATACGGATTCGGACGTGAAGAGATAGTTCTGCCGCGACACGGGATGTCCCCTCTTGGAAAGCGGCCGGCGCGATGCCGACCATTTGGCGCGGCCATGTGTTAGCGAAGCCTGCCGGAACTCGTCAAGCAGGCTTTTCGCCACGTAAGGCAGGTTATTGCAATGCGTTGCGACGGCGCATCGCCGTCGCACGGTGTCACTGCTCGTCGTCGTCGGCCAGGACCTTGGCCAGCTCGATGACCTTGCGCCGGACTTTCGGGTTGGAAATGCGGGCAAAGGCACGGTTGAGCTGCAGGCCCTCGGCGCTCGAAAGGAAATCGACCACGAAGCTGGTGGAAGCATCCTCGGCCAGCCCCCTGTGCTCGGTGCCTTCTTGGCCGGGAGCGTCCTCGAAGAAGAATGCGACCGGCACGCTGAGGATCGAAGCGATGGCCTGGAGGCGGCTTGCTCCGACTCGATTCGTGCCTTTTTCATACTTCTGGATCTGCTGGAAGGTAATTCCCAAGCTTTCGCCCAGCTTCTCCTGGCTCATTCCCAACATATTGCGTCGCAGGCGAATTCGCCCACCGACGTGAACGTCGGTAGGATTTGGTTTTTTCTTGTTTTCTTTTTCCACTGTCTTTCCTCGCCGGATTATTCCAGCATTATTATTGGGCAGATGCCCGTTTCAGGGCCGGTTGATCTTTTGCATACCAATGCCGACCGGAACGGCCTGAAGCCGTGCGACAGCATATGAGTTTCTAACAACCACAGTGTCAATTCGCCCTGAGCCTCTGCCTCAGCTTCAGGCCGCCTGCCGCAACGGCAAACCCCAACATGATCAGGAAACCGTTAACACGCCACGGTTGCGACGGCGCGGCGCTCGACGCGTCCACCGGAAGCGAGAAATCGATGATGCCGCGAGTGTTCATCGCAAGTGCATCCACAGCTCGCCCGAACGGATCGACAATGCCGGAAATCCCTGTGTTGGCCGCGCGCAGGACCGGCATTCCATTTTCCACGGCGCGGATCTGCGACTGCCGGAAATGCTGGTATGGGCCGGGCGTGTCGCCAAACCATGCGTCGTTTGTAACATTTACAATAATCTGCGTTGACGCTGCGTCAACAGCGACGAGCTCAGGAAAGATTATTTCGTAACAAATGTAGGCCGCCGCCTTGAGGCCGCCAGGCAGGTCGAACGGGCGACGGCTCGTGCCGGCTTCGAAATTCATTGGGCCGGCGACCAGCTGCGTCAGCCCGACACGCGCCATCAGATCGGCAAAGGGTATGTACTCACCGAACGGCACGAGATGCACCTTGTCGACGGCGCCGACGATCTCGCCCTTGTCGTTGATGCTGGCGACCGAGTTGTAATAGAGCGTCTCCCCGCCCGAGCCGTCCTCGGCGCGCACCGTGCCGGCCATGAGCATCTGCCCTTCGCCCAGCATCTCGCCGATGGCTACCAGTCCGTCGGGGCGCTCGGAGAACAGGAACGGCACCGAGGTCTCCGGCCAGACGATCAGCTGCGGCTTGTTGGCGCCGGCCTTCGGCGCCTCGCTCGAGAGCTTGAGCAGGTCGGAGAAGATGCGGTCGCGGACGCGGCCGTCCCATTTTTCCGACAGGTCGATGTTGGGCTGGACGATGCGGACGTCGAGCGTGCGGCCGGCTGGCACCGCCGGGGCGGACAGCCGCAGGTAGCCGTAGCCGGCATGCGCGGCCGCCAGCAGTACCGCCAGCGCAGCGCCAAGCTTCAGGTTGCGGCCGTCGGCCAGCAGCGCCGGCATGGCGAAGACGAAGACAGCCAGCACGTTCATGCCCGTCGTGCCCACCACCGACACGCTCTGCATCAACAGCGGAATGGGCATGGCGCCAAAGCCTACGGGAATCCATGGGAAGCCGGTGAAGACGAAGGTCCGCAGCCATTCCATCAGGCCGAAGGCGAAGGCGAGCGCCACGACCCGGCCGATGCCGGGGCTCCAGAACAGCCGCGCGATGGCCGCGGCAAAGCCGTAGAAGAACGACAGTATCAGCGGAATGCCGACGACGGCGAAGGGCAGCGCCCAGGCAAAGCTCTCGGCTTCCACCAAAAGGGCGCCGCCGATCCACCACAGCCCGGCCAGGAAATAGCCGAAGCCGAACCACCAGCCCGTCGCGAATGCCGGCCTGAGCCGGCGCAGGACGCCAGCCGGGGTGTCGGCGACGGCACCGTCGATCAGCCACACCAGGATGGGAAAGGAGAGGAACCCGGCGAAGAAAAAGTCGTACGGCGCCTGCGCCAGCACGGCGGCGGCGCCCGCCAGGAACGCCGTCAGGTTTCTCCTCCAGCCAGAAAGCAGAATTATCCGTCCCGCAAAGCGCACCATTCGTCCCCCCTCAGCAGCAATTGGAACGAAGATGTAGCAGCAGGAAAATGCGGCGCCATAGGGGACGCGGCGCCGCAGGGGGCACTAGACCTGCTCGGCCTTGGCGCGGCGGCGGCGCTCGCCCTTCTGGATATGGACGATGCGGACGCGCTTGACCCGGCGCGGGTCGGCGTCGAGCACGTGGAACTCGAAGCCGGGGATCGCCTGCACCACCTCGCCGCGGGCCGGCACCCGTCCTAGCGCATTGAAGATCAGGCCGCCGATCGTGTCGACATATTCGGCGTGCTCGCCGGGCGAGAACTCCTCGCCGAGCACCTTGGCGACCTCCTCGATCTCGGCCTTGCCGTCGACCACATAGACGCCTTCGCCGGCCTGCGTGATCATCGGCTCGTCGTCGTCGTGCTCGTCCTCGATGTCGCCGACCACCATCTCGACGATGTCCTCGAGCGAGACAAGGCCGTCGGTGCCGCCATATTCGTCGATGACCAGCGCCATCTGCGTGCGCGTCGCCTGCATACGCTGCATGAGGTCGGAGGCGAGCATCGACGGCGGCACGAACAGCACCGTGCGGATGAGGTTGAGCTCGCCGATGCTGCGATTGAGGTCGACCTGGGCGAGATCGAGCTGCGCGTCGGCGGCCTGGGCCTTGCGCGACCTGCCTTTCTTGACGCGGGCGCCGCGGGTGATGTGGGCGAGGATGTCGCGGATGTGGACCATGCCGCGCGGGTCGTCGAGGGTCTCGACATAGACCGGCATGCGCGAATGGCCCGACTGCTCGAAGACGCCGAGCATCTCGCCGAGCTTGGTGTTGAGTTCGATCGCCTCGATGTCGGCCCTGGGCACCATCACATCCTCGACCCGCACCTCGCGGAGCCTCAGGATGTTGTTGAGCATGGCGCGCTCGCCGGGCGAGAAGGATTCGGCGCCGCTCGCCGTGTCGGCCAGCGCGTCGGCGATCTCCTCGCGGATGTTGCTGCCGTTGCGGTGCCGGAACAGCCGCGTCAGACGCTCGATGAAGGACGGCCGCTCGGAGTGCGGTTCATGCGCCGAATGCGGCGCGGCGCTGGTACTAGGCCCGTCTTCGGCCTGTTCGGAGGCTCTTGCCGCAGGCCCCGGTTCGGGAGAGGCGGCAATCTCAGGTTTCTCGTTCATCGTCTTCCGGTCGATTGTTCGTCCCTGTTACGCGTAGGGATCGGGAATGGCAAGCCTGGCAAGCGCCCGGCGCTCCAGCGCTTCCATCTCCTCGGCCTGCTCGTCGGTCTCGTGATCATACCCCAAAAGATGCAGGAGTCCGTGGACAATGAGATGGGTGATGTGGTTTTCGAGCGGCTTATTCTCTTCCGCCGCCTCGCGCGCCACGGTCTCGCTGGCGAGCACGATGTCGCCGAGCATCGGCGGCAGCGGGTCGCCGGGCGCGATCGGAAACGCCGGGAAGGACAGGACGTTGGTCGGCTTGTCCTTGCCGCGCCACTCGGCGTTGAGCCTCTGGATCGCCGCGTCGTCGGTGAAGACGAGGCTGAGCTCGACGCCCTCCGCCGCTTCTGCCTCCGCTTCGGCGAGCGCTGCGGGCACGGCGCGCTCGACCAGCGCGCGGAGTTCGTCCTCCCCCGCCCAGGCGCCCGCCTCGACCATCAGGTCGATGTCGAGTTCGACGCCCGCGGCGGCGGGCAGCTGAGTGCTGGACATGCGATGGTTCCGATCAGTCTTCGCCGGCGAGGCCGCGCGCCATCTTGCCGTCGCGGTCGTAGGCCCTGACGATCTCGGCGACGAGCGGATGGCGGACCACGTCGGTGTCGTTGAAGCGCACCGTCACCGCCCCCGGCACGCCGTCGAGGATGCGCAGCGCCTCTACCAGGCCCGACTTGGTGTTGGGCGGCAGGTCGATCTGCGTCGGATCGCCGGTGACGATCATGCGCGAGTTCTCGCCCAGGCGGGTGAGGAACATCTTCATCTGCATCGAGGTGGTGTTCTGCGCCTCGTCGAGGATGACGGCGGAGTGGGCCAGCGTGCGGCCGCGCATGAAGGCCAGCGGCGCGATCTCGATCACCTCGGCGGCAATGGCGCGTTCGACCTTGTCGGCCGGCATCATGTCGTAGAGCGCGTCGTAGAGCGGTCGCAGATAGGGGTCGACCTTCTCCTTCATGTCGCCGGGCAGGAAGCCGAGGCGCTCGCCCGCCTCCACCGCCGGCCGCGACAGGATGATGCGCTCGACCATGCCGCGTTCGAGCAGCATGGCGGCGTGCGCCACCGCCAGATAGGTCTTGCCAGTGCCGGCCGGGCCGATGCCGAAGACCAGCTCCGAGCGCTCCAGCGCCCGCATGTAGGCGTCCTGGTTGAGCGAGCGGGCATAGATGGTGCGCTTGCGCGTCGAGATCTGGGCGGCGGCCATCTTGCCCTTGCGCTCGAGCGTCGGCAGCGTCAGCTGGTCGTCGGGGGCGACAGCCATGCGAACGGCCCCATCGACGTCGGATTGAGCCACTTCCCCGCCTTTCTGCAGGATCGCATAGAGGTGATCGAGCGCGCGCCGCGCCTGTTCGGCGGCGGTGGCGCTGCCCTTGATGGTCAGCTGGTTGCCGCGCGAGCGGATGTCGACGCCGAGCTTCTGCTCGAGCCGCGCCAGGTTCTCGTCGAACTGGCCGTAAAGCGCACTGGCAAGCTTGTTGTTGTCGAAGGTCAGTACGATGTGCGCCATGTCAGACGCCCCGGAGGGCAGGTTCTTGAGTTCAGCAGCGCTCAACCGTCTCTCCTCATCTGCCGGGCACCTCAGGCCACCTCGGCGAACAGGCTGTTGGTGCCCGTCTTCGTGATTCGCACATCAACAATGTCACCGATTTCGCCGGCCTTTTCATCAACAATCACCGGCTGAAGCCAGGGCGAACGGCCGACGACCTGACCAGGCTCGCGGCCCGGCTTCTCGATCAGCGTCGACATGGTCCTGCCGACCAGTCCGGCGGCGAAGGCGTGCTGCTGTTCGGTGATCAGCGCCTGCAGGCGCTGCAGCCGCTCGTCCTTCACCCTCTCCTCGACATGGCCGTCCATCTCGGCGCCCGGCGTGCCGGGGCGCGGAGAATATTTGAACGAGTAGGCCGAGGCGTAGTTGGTGGCGCGGATGATCGCAAGCGTCGCCTCGAAGTCCGCGTCGGTCTCGCCGGGGAAGCCGACGATGAAGTCGCCGGACATGGCGATATCGGGGCGCGCCGCACGGATGCGGTCGATCAGCCTGAGATAGTCTTTCGCCGTATGCCTGCGGTTCATCGCCTTGAGGATGCGGTCCGAGCCCGACTGCACCGGCAGGTGCAGGTAGGGCATCAGCGCTGCGAGGTCGCGATGCGCCGCGATCAGTTCGTCGTCCATGTCGCGCGGATGGCTGGTGGTGTAGCGCAGCCGCGCCAGGCCGGGGATTTCGGCCAGCCGATAGAGCAGCCGGCCAAGCCCCCATTCGCTGCCGTCGGGGCCTTCGCCGTGCCAGGCATTGACGTTCTGGCCGAGCAGCGTCACCTCGCGCACGCCGGCCTCGGCCAGTCGTTCGGCCTCGGCGACGATCTGGGCGACCGAACGCGACACTTCCGAGCCGCGCGTATAGGGCACCACGCAGAAGGTGCAGAACTTGTCGCAACCCTCCTGCACGGTCAGGAAGGCGGTGACGCCGCGCTTGGCGACCTCGGCCTTGCGCGGCTGCGGCAGGTGCTCGAACTTGTCCTCGAGCGCGTATTCGGTCTCGACCACCTTCTGGCCGCCGCGCGCCTTCCTCACCACCTCGGGCAGGCGGTGATAGGTCTGCGGGCCGACCACGAGGTCGACCGCAGCGGCGCGGCGGATGATCTCCCGGCCTTCGGCCTGGGCGACGCAGCCGGTGACGCCGACCACCATCTCGCGGCCGTTGGCGGCGCGTTCGGCCTTGAGCTTGTTCAGCCTGCCGAGTTCGGAATAGACCTTCTCGGCCGCCTTCTCGCGGATGTGGCAGGTGTTGAGGAGCACGAGATCGGCGTCCTCGATGGTCTCGGTGGCCGAATAGCCGTCCGCGGCGAGCGCATCGTTCATGCGCTGCGAGTCGTAGACGTTCATCTGGCAGCCATAGGTCTTGATGAAGACCTTCCTGGCCGCGCCCGCGCCTGCCGCCGCGGCATCGCCCGCCGGCATGATTTCAGAGATATCGTCGAGTTCCATGCGGCGGCTATTAGACCATTTCCGCGGCAAAAAACAGACGATGATGGCCGTGCGTCTGGCCGCCCCTGGCTACCGGGCCGGATGCGGCGCGGCGAGCGACTGCAGCATCATCGTGCGCACCCGCTCCTCCATCAGCCGCGTCGCCTCCTTGCGGCTCGACCTGGCCGAAAAATCGATCGGCTCGCCGAAGCGGATCTCGACGTCGAGCCCGCCTTCGGCCAGCAGCTGGCCGACATGCGGCACCAGGTCCATGTCGCCGATCCAGCTGGCGATCGGCCTGTGCTGGCGGCCCAGCGGCAGGCCGTGGATGCGGGTATATGCGATCGACACCGGCTGGATGACGACATGCTCAGCCGCGCCCTCGGCGATCGCCATGGAGGCGGCGCCGAACAGCGTGCTCTTGAACGGCAGCAGCAGGTTGCCGTCGCCGGTGCTGCCCTCGGCGAACAGCACCATGGCATCGCCCGCGGCCAGCCGCCTGGCGATCTCGCTCGCCTGGTCACCCGACTTGCGCTTGCGCTCGCGCTCGATGAACACGGTGCGCTGCAGTCGCGACAGGAATCCGAAGATCGGCCAGCCGTTCAGCTCCGACTTGGCGATGAAGGTCACGTCGAACCGCGACCCGAGCGCCATGATGTCGGTCCACGAGATGTGGTTGGCGGCGATCATCAGCGGCCGGGTCTGCACCATCTCGCCGACGACGCGAACGCGCATGCCGAGCCCCCAGAGCATGGCGCGGTGCCAGATCTTGAGGATGACGGTTTCCGGCCACAGTCCGGTCTTCATCGAGATGACCTGCAGCGGAACCAGAACCAGCGAGGCCGCGACCATCCATGCAAGCGCCAGCCCTGTGCGGATCTTTCCGATCATGTAGCGCCTAACACCCTCGATTGACCGGGCATCTGGCTAACGAAGATCGAGCCGCATGACAAGCGCGCCGGTCGCCCCTTGCGCCGACTGGTAGTAGTTCGGGCGCTTGCCGACCTCGTGGAAGCCGAACTTGCGGTAGAGGCCGATCGCCGCGGCATTGGTCTCGTCGACCTCGAGGAACAGTGCCTCGGCGCGCTGGCCGTGCAGCTCACGCAAAACGGCGTCCATCAGCCGCCAGCCGAGCCCGTGGCGGCGGTGGCTGCGGGATACGGCGATGGTCAGGATCTCCGCCTCGCCCGCGGCCAGGCGCGCCAACACGAAGCCTGCGGGTGCTGCGCCGCCTTGGCCCACCTCGCGCACGGCAAAGCCGAACACCGTGTCCTGTTCGAGCAGCGCCGAAAACTCCTCGCCCGACCAGGGGCGCACGAAGTCTTCGCGGTGCAGGGGGGCTATGGCGGCACTGTCTTCGATCGTCAGGGCCTCGAGCGCATAGTCGCGGCGCCGCGGCCAGAAAGGCAATTTCATTTCTCTTCCCTTGGCAGCACGAAGCCGGCCTGCGGCTTGGCGTCCGGTGCTCTCAGATAGACGGGTTTCGGGCGATCGCCGGGAGCCTTGGCGGCTGCAAGGCGCGCATAGGTCCCGATATCGGCAGTGGCAAGCATCGGTCCGAACTCGAATGGCTTGTCGGCCGCCCCGGCCACAAGTTGCGCCGCCGTTCCCGCCAGAACCGTCTGCCCGGAGCTGGCAACTGCGGCAGCCTCACCGAGCGTCAGCACCGCCGGTTCGCGCAGCACGGCACCATGCCCATCATAGAGTGCTGCATGGATTTCGTCGCGGCCCGCATCGAGCGCTGCGAAAACCGGGCGCGGCCCAAGCGCATGGCGCGTCTCCAGGGCCAATGCCTCGAGCGTCGTCACCCCGACTGCCGGGATCTTCAGCGCCAGCGAGAATCCGCGTGCGGCGGAAACGCCCACCCGCACGCCGGTAAAGGAGCCCGGACCGGTCGAGACCGCGATCCTGCCGAGATCGGCATAGGCCTTTTCGGCCTGCGCCAGCGCCTCGTCGATCACGGCCATCAGGTGCTCGGCATGGCCCTTGCCGAGATCGCGCACCGAGCGGCCAATTTCCTTGCCCGCCTCCGTGTCATAGACACTGGCGGCGCACAGGCTTGCGGCGCAGTCGATGGCCAGGAGGATCATGGTGTTGGCCGCCGCCTTGAGTTCCTAACGGGGTGTTCCGTCGCACCCCCCTCTGGCCTGCCGGCCATCTCCCCCGCAAGGGGGGAGATCGGCAGCTTCGACCTAGCGCCATCCCCGCAAGGTTCCAGGAAGTTTCCTTTCCGCCTCTGGTGATTGGTCGAGGCGCGCATGAAGGCCTGATCTCCCCCCTTGCGGGGGAGATGGCCGGCAGGCCAGAGAGGGGTGCGAAGGAACGCTTTCATGCGAGATAGGCTACCATACGCATTGCCTAGCCTCTTTCCCGTGCCTTCAGCTCCAGCCTGCGCTTGTGGAGGACCGGTTCGGTGTAGCCGTTGGGCTGGGCGCGGCCCTCGAAGACGAGGTCGCAGGCGGCGCGGAAGGCGGTCGACTGGTCGAACTCGGGCGCCATCGGCTTGTAGAGCGGGTCGCCGACATTCTGGCGGTCGACGATGGCTGCCATACGCTGCAAAGAATCCATCACCTGGATGTGCGAGCAGACGTCGTGGCGCAGCCAGTTGGCGATGTGCTGGGAGGAAATGCGCAAGGTGGCGCGGTCTTCCATCAGCCCGACGTCGTTGATGTCGGGAACCTTCGAGCAGCCGACGCCCTGGTCGATCCAGCGCACGACGTAGCCCAGGATGCCCTGCGCGTTGTTGTCCAGCTCGCGCTGGATCTCGTCCGGCGTCCAGTTGGGGCGGACCACCACCGGCACCGACAGGATGTCGTCGAGGCGCGCCTTGGGGCGGCTCTTCAGCTGGTCCTGGACGGCGTGCACGTCGACCTTGTGGTAGTGGGTGGCATGCAGGGTGGCTGCCGTCGGCGACGGCACCCAGGCGGTGTTGGCGCCGGCCTTCGGGTGGGCGATCTTCTGCTCCAGCATCGCCGCCATCAGGTCGGGCATCGCCCACATGCCCTTGCCGATCTGGGCATGGCCTGAGAGACCGCATTCCAACCCGGTGTCGACGTTCCAGGCCTCGTAGGCATTGATCCACGGCGCCTGCTTCATGTCGCCCTTGCGCACCATCGGACCCGCCTCCATCGAGGTGTGGATCTCGTCGCCGGTGCGGTCGAGGAAGCCGGTGTTGATGAACACCACCCGCTCCTTGGCGGCGCGGATGCACTCCCTGAGGTTGACGGTGGTGCGCCGCTCCTCGTCCATGATGCCCATCTTGATGGTCTTCCTGGGCATGCCGACCAAGCGCTCGACGCGGTCGAAGATCTCGACGGCGAAGGCCACTTCCTCGGGGCCATGCATCTTCGGCTTGACCACATACATCGAGCCGGCACGGCTGTTGGCGCGGCGGCCATCCTTGCCGACGTCGTGCAGGGCGATCAGCGCGGTGATCGCCGCGTCCATGATGCCCTCCGGCACCTCGTTGCCGTCGCGGTCGCGGATCGCCGGGTTGGTCATCAGGTGGCCGACATTGCGCACCAGCATCAGTGAGCGGCCGGGCAGCGAGACGGCACCGCCATCGGGGCCGGTGTAGGAACGGTCGGCGTTGAGCCTGCGGGTGACGGTCTTGCCGCCCTTGTCGAAGCTTTCCGACAGGTCGCCCTTCATCAGGCCGAGCCAGTTGCGGTAGACCAGGACCTTGTCTTCGGCGTCGACGGCCGCGACCGAATCCTCGCAGTCCTGGATGGTGGTGAGTGCCGACTCCACGATCATGTCGGCGATGCCGGCCGGGTCGGTCTTGCCGATGGCGCTGTCGCGGTTCACCAGCACCTCGACATGCAGGCCGTTCTTGACCAGTAGCACTGCATCCGGGTTCTTGGCCTCGCCGCGGAAACCGGCGAACTGTTTTGCATCACGCAGCGCCACCGAACCGGAAGCGGTCGTGAGCTTCAGCGCGCCGTCGACAACCGCGAGACCCGTCACGTCGCTCCAGCTGCCGGATGCCAGCGGCGCGGACTCGTCCAGGAACGCCTTGGCCCAGGTGATGACCTTGGCCCCGCGCTTCGGGTTGTAACCCTTGCCCTTCTCGGCGCCGTCGGCATCGGAAATCGCGTCGGTGCCGTAGAGCGCATCGTAGAGCGAACCCCAGCGCGCATTGGCCGCGTTCAGCGCGTAACGCGCGTTCATGACAGGCACCACCAGCTGCGGGCCGGCGACGGTGGCGATCTCCGGGTCGACATTCTCCGTCGTCACCGCAAATGCCGGGCCTTCCGGCACGAGATAGCCGATGTCGGACAGGAACGCCTTGTAGGCCGCCATGTCGTGCGGCGCGCCATGCTTGCGGTACCAGGCGTCGAGCTTCAGCTGGAAGTCGTCGCGCTTTTCCAGGAGCGCCCGGTTCTTCGGCGCAAGGTCGTGCACGATCGCCGCAAACCCTTCCCAGAATTTCTCCGCATCCACTCCGGTCCCGGGCATGGCCTCAGACACGACGAAATCGTGCAGCTCACGCGATATCGAAAGGCCAAACAGCTCGACGGTCTCGGTCATAACATGCGCTCCAGAAGTCTAGTCCCGCGAGAGCGGTGAAAACAGCTTTTCAGGGGCGTTTGACATGCAAAGCGCGCAGGGTCAATTCGCCCAATGTTGCAAGGCAGCATCTGATCGCCGCCTTGCCCAGAGAAAATCAATCTGGCCCTCAGACAGCAATGCGCGGCCGGCCGCTGGCGGTGGCGACGACATGCGCCTCGATGAACATGCGCTGGCCTTCCACGGTCGAGACCTTGAAGTCTGTCGCGACCTCGATCTCGGCAGCGTCGGTGCCGGCGTCGCGCGCCTTGGCGGCGACGATGGCGCGCACTTCCGCCTCGGCCAGCGCCATCGCTGCGTCCTCGTCGGTGAAGTCGCGCACGAACTCGCCGACGGCCAACCGGAACAGCCCTTCCTTGGGCTGGCTGACGCGGGCTTCCGCCGTGACCCGGACCTGGCCGACCACCGCGCCCAGGGCGTTGGCGACGTCGGTATCCTCGGGCACCACGCATTCGTTGCCGAGCAGGGGCGGCAGGCCGGCATAGTGCAGCGGCGCGGAAGCGCCGAGCCCGATCACCGGGCGATCCAGCGCCACCGTGAAGCGGGCGATGCCGGGATGGGCATCGACCGCGCGCTGCACCAGCGCATGCGCCACCGTTGCCGCGCCGTCGAGCCCGTCCTCGGCGAAGGCGGTCTCGAGGATGACTTCGGCCGAGATGCGGGTAAGTGCAGCCAGCACGCGCTCGGCCAGCGCCTCGGGCGTCGTCGCGATCGGCTGGCCGCGGCCGTCGCGCTTGCGGGCAAAGAGCTCGGCACCCATGCGCGCTGCGCCCTCGTCCCAGTTGGCCTGGCGGCCGAGCGTGTGCGCCGCGTCCGACGGGGTGAAACCGACGACATGCACCAGCCCGCGCGACACGAGACGGTTGAGGGTCGCGTTCTGGGCGTTTGAAGTCAGCAGCCGGTCGAGCGGCAGCGGTACGGCGGTGATCGCCTCGTAGAGCTTGGCCTCCGGCGGCGTCAGCCCCGCCGCGAGCCGCTCCGGCACGCCGGTGCGGACGGCGAAGCGGCCGTCCATGCGGCCCGGATTGGGCGCCCGCAGCTGGCGCTCCAGCTCGCCCGTCACCGCCTCGCCATGGACCATGCCGGCGAGCGCCAGCGGCACCACGCGCCGCGGCCCGAGCTTTATCCGCGGCCTGAGCCCACCGTCCTCCAACGCCACTTCGGAGTCGCCGCCGAGGCCGAAGGTGCGCATGGCCACCGCCTCGACCATGGTGCGGAAGCCGCCGACGGTGGCGCCCTCCGGGTCGAGCCGCGGGCGGCCGTGGTCGAGGACTGCGACATCTGTGGTGGTGCCGCCGATGTCGGAGACCACGGCATTGTCGAGCCCGGTCATGTGGCGGGCGCCGACGAGGCTGGCGGCGGGGCCGGAGAGGATGGTCTCGATCGGCCGCTGGCGGGCGAATTCAGCCGACACCAGCGCGCCGTCGCCGCGCACCACCATCAGCGGGGCGCTGATCTTGCGCTTCTCGAGAAAGCCTTCGGTGGCGGCGACGAGGCGGTCGATCATCGCAATCAGGCGGGCGTTGAGCAGCGTGGTCAGCGCCCGGCGCGGGCCGCCCAGCTTGGCGGAGAGTTCGTGGCTGGCGGTGACGGGCAGGCCCGTCTTCTCGCGGATCAGGTCGCGGGCGGCGATCTCGTGGGCGGGGTTGCGGGTGGCGAAATAGGCGCAGACGGCGAAACCCGAGACGGATTTTTCGAGCTCCGGCAAGGCTGCCTCGAGCGGGGCAAGGTCGAGGGTGCGGGCGTTGCCGTGGACGTCGTGGCCGCCTTCGCACAGCACCAGCGGGTCGGTGCCGAGCGCTGTCTTCAAGCCGTCGCGGCCAAGGTCGGCCTCGGAGAAGCCGATCATCACCAGCGCCACCCGCCCGCCCTGGCCCTCGACCAGGGCGTTGGTGGCGAGCGTGGTCGACATCGACACCAGCTTGATGGCGGCGGGGTCGACATGGGCCTTGTCCAGCACCGCGTCGACCGCGCCCGAAATGCCCTCGGCGAGGTCGTGGCGGGTGGTGAGCGACTTGGCCTTGGCGACCACCGTGCCCGTGCCGCGCGGCTCCTCCGACCACAGCACCGCGTCGGTGTAGGTGCCGCCGGTGTCGATGCCGAGGAAAAGCGGGTGCGGGCGGTGGCTGGAGGTCATGCGAGGCGGTCCGGGCTTTGCTAATCCCGCCCGCCTTAGCCGAAATGGCCGGGAAAGGGAAACCGGCCAGCAGCCGCAATCGAGCAGGTCAGCCACCGCCGCGCGCCTTGGCGGCGGCATTGACGCGGCTGACCTCGGCGCGGATCTCGGCCCGCATCGCCTCGACCACCTTGGGATCGAGCGGCACGCAGGGCGGGATGAGGGGCTTGAAGGCGAAAGACCAGTCGTTTTCGGCGCGGCGGCCGACGCATTTCCTCAGCCGCCGGCAGCCCGGCAGCGGGCATTTCCGGTGGAAGCCGAGATGGCCGGCGAGCAGCTGGAACAGGCCGAGATAGAGGCCCTTGACCTTGGCGTCGTGCTCCGGGTCGGCCAGCACCGCGGCCCACTGCGCGTCGGTGTATTTTCGATCGCGCGGGAAGGTGTTGACCTTGAAGGTGGGGTGCCAGGGTCTTTTCGCAGGGTCTTCACTCATGGGAGGCTCCATTGGGGGGATTCTTCCTTCTCCCCCTGCGGGAGAAGGTGGATTGGCGCGCAGCGCCAAGACGGATGAGGGGTGCTGGACGGAGTGCGGCGGTGCAGTTGATCCGCGTGTCCGTTGCGGCCTCCCGTTTCGTCCAACACCCCTCATCCGCCCCTTCGGGGCACCTTCTCCCGCAAGGGGAGAAGGCAAGTACCGGCCTCGCCACGCCCCGTTGCCGGTCTGGCCATTGAGTGAGAAGACGGGCGGTCGCGGGGCCGCTCTGGTAGTTCTATGCGCGGTCTCGCGACCGCCCGTCCGGCGATTTCCGTTCCCGTCCGTTCCGCTTCCGGGGCGCGGGGCTTTCGCCCCCTGCCCCACTAGCGCATCGTCCAGCGCATCCGGGCCGTAGTGCCCGGAGGGGAACCCTTGGACGGAACCTCCCCGGGCGGCGGGCTACGTTGGCCCATCGCCGGAGGCGCCGGCCTCTCCCCGCACAACCACCGTCATGATCGGCGTTCCCGCGGGAGGGACGGGATGGATTTTACGGGATGTTTTCAGGGGGTGGAGAAAGGCGAAGGAATTTCCACGGGATTGGGGTGCCGGAAGGCAGGTACCGAGGGCTCGCGATCCTTCGCACCCCCCTCTGCCCTGCCGGGCATCTCCCCCGCAAGGGGGGAGATCAGGCCTTCATGGCCCCATCGCTTAACCGGATACGTCGAAAGAGAAATTCCCGCCCCCGCCTCAGGAAATAATGCGGCGATGACGCGACTGATCTCCCCCTCGAGGGGGAGATGGCCGGCAGGCCAGAGGGGGGTGGGAAGGATCACGACATCAAAAGAAAAATTTGCAGGCGTGGAAAAACCGTCCCACGCTCACCCCCGCGAAATCTGCTCGTCCTGCTCGACGGTCAGCGGCTTGACCCCGTCCGGCACCGGCTCGACCACCGGCTGGGGTGCGGCGACGGGCGCCGGCGGCACCGGCGCGCGGGCAGCGCAGGCGGGCAGGATGGCCAGGGCAAGGAGGATGGCTGCGGACTTCATGGCGCGGGCGTTAGGCGGAAGGTGTGGCACAATCGCGGCGACAGATGAGCCCGAGGCCCTGCCAAGGTCAAGCCATCCCTGACAACTGCTGACGGAAGCCTGTCAGCAGGCATCGGCTATCCTCCCGGAAATCTTTGCGGGAGGACGGCATGAGCGGCTTCAACGATTTCGATTTCCTGATCGGCGACTGGACGGTGACCAACGAACGCCTGCGCGAGCGGCTGGTAGGCTCGTCCGACTGGGAGACCTTCTTGGCCTTCTCCCGCGTGGAAAAGGTGATGCAGGCACCCGACGGCACCTTTGGCGGCAATCTCGACCAGATGGCGGTGCCCGCGCGCGGTTTCACCGGCATGACCCTGCGCCTCTACAACCCCGAGACAGGACTGTGGTCGATCTACCGGAGCGACACCAAGAGCTTTCGGCTGTTCCCACCGATGGTCGGGCGGTTCACGGACGGTCGCGGCACCTTTTATGGCGACGATGTCGAGGGCGGCGTGCCGGTGCGCGTGCGGTTTCTCTGGACGGGCGGGAAGGAACCGCGCTGGGAACAGGCGATGTCTAAGGATGGCGGTGAGACGTGGGAGGTGAATTGGGTGATGCGGTTTGGGAAGTGAGTGAGGATTCAGCCGAGAAATTGGGCAAGTTGCGAGGACAGAACCTCCGGGTTTTTCGTTTCACATTCCCAAACAGTGAGCACGCTCCAACCTAACGTTTGCAACAACTCTTCATTTGTCCGGTCGCGCAATGTGGTGCGTCCGAGTTTTGGAAGCCAGTAGGCTTGATTTGATTTTGGCTGCCTAGCGATGCGGCAACTATTCGACCGATGTTGGTGCCAGAAGCATCCGTGGACGAAGATAACCTTGTGCCGCGAAGGAAAAATTAGGTCCGGCCGACCGGGCAAGTCGTTGCGATGTAGCCGAAATCTGTAGCCGAGGCCATGGACGAGCCGGCGTACAACCATCTCAGGGTTTGTATTTTTGGAACGAATCGCCCGCATTATCGCTGAGCGTTTTGCAGGGGTAACTTTGTCCATCAGTGGCCGAAGCTAGGACGAGATACGAACAAAAGCATGACCATTGCCGGTCAAAATTTTGTCCTCATTTGATATCGATTGGGATACAGGGTATCGAACACGAGGGGATCAGCATGCCAACGGCGGTATCACTTTTCAGCGGCTGCGGCGGGTCGGATGTCGGCCTTCATAAGGCCGGCTTTGACATCTTAATGGCCAACGATATCTTGCCATACGCTCGCGACGTATACACGGCAAATCTGCCCGAAACCGACTTTCGGTTATGCGACGTAGCAACGGTGAAAAACTTCCCTCAGGCTGACCTCCTAGTGGGCTGCTACCCGTGCCAAGGCTTCAGCCAGGGGGGGGTGCGCGACCCGAGTCGAAAGATCAACTATTTATATCGAGAATTTGATCGAGCTCTCCGTCAGATAAAGCCAAAGGCATTCATCGTTGAGAATGTTTCGGGCATGCGTCGAGCCGACTTTCGACATTTGCTTAATAACCAGATTACCCGATTTCGCATGGCCGGATACAAGGTCGAGTGCGACTTGCTAGATGCGCGCAAATACGGCGTACCTCAGGAACGGCAACGTGTCTTTATTGTGGGGATACGGTCGGACCTTGACGCAAGATACGTCTTTCCAAAACCAACACACTCGGACGACGGTACGACAGAAAATTCATTCCGGAATATCCGTGATGCCATCGGCGATCTACCTGAATGGCCAGAAGGAGAATATAACACCGAGGTGTTCCATTGGTACTACCTCTCGCGAAACCGCTATCGTGGGTGGGATGAAGCTAGCCGCACCATCGTTGCCAAAGGTCGACACGTTTCATTGCATCCCATCAGCCCCCGATTGAACAGGATACACACTGACAAGTGGGTATTTGAAGACGATCGCCCCGCTAGGCGGCTATCGTTTCGAGAGTGTGCTCGACTCCAAGGATTCCCAAACGATATGCTTTTTCCAGACAGTGCCATCCTAAACGAAAAATATAAGGTAGTCGGGAATGCTGTACCCCCACCGCTTTTTAACGCCGTCGCTGGCGCCTTGCCTGATGTGTGGTGATCATGGCCTTTGATCTCAAAAAGATTAATGTCGACGAACTCGATCTAGACCCGAAGAATCCGCGCTTGCCAACATATGTAGAACGGGACCAGCCGTCCATGTTGGAGTTTCTGGCGCGCTCATCGGCCATAGAAGAACTGATGTCAGCGATTTCAGAGAACGATTTCTTCGAGGCCGAAGCACTAATTGCCGTTCCCGAGAATGGGCGACTTGTCGTCGTAGAAGGCAATCGACGTTTGACCGCACTTAAGCTTTTACGAGGCGCTTCATATCCGGACATCTCTACGCGAATACTTTCTTTGCAAGAAAATGCAACGCATCGACCATCTGCAGTGCCAGTCGCTATCTATGACAGCCGCAAGGAAGTTCTAAATTATCTCGGCAACCGTCATATTGCGGGAGTGAAACCGTGGGGTGCCCTGGCGAAGGCTCGCTACATCAAGCAACTGATGGAGAGAACACCAGATGATATGTCTTTTGCCGAAAAAACTCGCTCGGTTGCGAAAGTAATCGGAAGTCGGAGAGACTTTATATCAAAGTCAATGAAGGCGTATGACGTATATGAAGTTGCGGAAAAAGAGAACTTTTTTGACCTTCGCTCTCTCGATGAGAGGTCAGTAAAATTTTCTTTGATTACAACAGCAATTGACTACGAAGGAATCCAGCACTTTTTGTTTGATGGTGCAAATAGTTCTGATGACTCGGATAACAAAGAGCCGATATCCGAAAGGGTGAAGGAATTCTTCTCCTGGCTTTTTGTGAAGGACAAAGATGGTCGCGTACGCGTTGGCGAATCTCGAAACCTGCACAAGCTATCTCAAATCATGCTCAACGACGACGCGCTTCGAGCATTTCGAAGCGGGGCAACAATTGAGCAGGCGTACATCTATACGAAAGGAATTAATGAGGACTTCGACATGCTGTGCATTGAGCTGCAAAGGTCCCTGCGAGAAGCGAATTCTCTGGTTGCCGATGTCGAAAAGAATGAACCACGAGAGGAGTTAATCAACAGCATCTTTCGGCAAGCTAGGCAGCTTGAAGCATCGTTTCGGGGCTAGGAATGTTTGAAATCGGACGAGTTGCCTACACACGCCCACACTTACTGGCAGATACGGCAGAGATTGCGATAGCATATGGAGGATACGATCAAATATCATCAAATGATCTATTGACGATCATCAAATCAACACCACGTCCCGATGATGAGTTATTGCCACTGGAGGAAGAAGACGTAGATGACAATAACGTTGAGGACGGACTAGACGGCGCCGAAATAAACGCCCAAGAACAATCTTACATTGACGAGTGCATGCGTCAAATTCGATTTAGAGCAAGTTCGTTCGGATCAATGTATCCATTTGTGTTTGATGGCGACGTATTGTCTCTAAAGAAGAGGATAAGCTCAGACAACAGGGTATATTTATTTCTTCTTGCATGCGCCAGAACCCGCTCATTTAAGATAAAAGGCACTCCCCAGAGACTAGCAGATGCGTTTGAGAAAATATGCGCTGAATGCCTTAGGCGCATAGTCTCTTCCCATGGCGATGTATACATGTTTGGCCCTAATTCATCAGATCGAAAGAAGAAATTTTCATCAAACCTTCGCAAGGCAATACCAATACTTGCAAGCAAGATTGGAATGCGATTAAAACATGGATGGGAACGCAATTATACAAGCTCAGGCGATGGAAAGATTGACCTGATTGGTGTCTACAATTTTGACAATAGAGCTCTTGGATTGCCTGTATTTCTTGGACAGTGCGCGTCTATTGAGGACGAACAGCAGTGGCAAAAGAAGCGCCTAGAAGCCAAATTTTCATCGCGCAGCGGTTCGTTCGATTACTTAGTCGAGCCGCAGGGGATATTATTTATTCCAGGCTGCTATAGGCAACCGGACGGTGACTGGGTAAACAGCGACCTCGTGTCTGATGTGGTCACGATAGATAGATTGCGCTTGATGGCAATCTTGAAAGGCTACAGCGGAATGCGCCAGTTGATGGATGAACTGTACGAGAAAACGGAAATAAAGTACGCAGCATAGTCTTGCTGCACTACCCCTCATCCGGCCCTGCGGGCCGCCTTCTCCCCGTCCCTTCGACAAGCTCAGGAGGGGAGAAGGAAAAAGAAGACGTCAGTTGTCGCCCATCTTGAGCGCCTGGATGAAGGCTTCCTGTGGGATGTCGACCTTGCCGAACTGGCGCATGCGCTTCTTGCCCTCTTTCTGCTTCTCGAGCAGCTTGCGCTTGCGGGTGACGTCGCCGCCGTAGCACTTGGCGGTGACGTCCTTGCGCAGCGCCGAGATGGTCTCGCGGGCGATGACCTTGCCGCCGATGGCGGCCTGGACCGGGATCTTGAACATGTGCTGCGGGATCAGCTCCTTCAGCTTCTCGACCATGACGCGGCCGCGCTTTTCGGCCGCCGTGCGGTGGACAAGCATCGAGAGCGCATCGACCGGCTCCTCGTTGACCAGGATCGACATCTTGACGAGGTCGCCCTCGCGGTAGTCGGTGAGGTGGTAGTCGAAGGAGGCGTAGCCCTTGGAGATCGACTTCAGGCGATCGTAGAAATCGAACACGACCTCGTTGAGCGGCAGGTCGTAGACCAGCATGGCGCGCTTGCCGACATAGGAGAGGTCGGCCTGGATGCCGCGGCGCTCCTGGCAGAGTTTCAGGATCGAGCCGAGATAGTCGTCCGGGGTGAGGATGGTGGCGCGGATCCACGGCTCCTCGATCGCGGCGATCTTGACCACGTCGGGCATGTCGGCGGGGTTGTGCAGCTCCTTGGTCGAACCGTCGTTGAGGTTCATGCGGTAGACGACGCTAGGGGCCGTGGCGATGAGGTCGAGGTTGAACTCGCGCTCGAGGCGCTCCTGGATGATCTCGAGGTGGAGCAGGCCGAGGAAACCGCAGCGGAAGCCGAAGCCGAGCGCGGCCGAGGTTTCCATCTCGAAGGAGAAGCTGGCGTCGTTGAGGCGCAGCTTGCCCATGGCCGCGCGGAGGTCCTCGAAGTCGGCGGCGTCGACCGGGAACAGGCCGCAGAACACCACCGGCTGGGCCGGCTTGAAGCCCGGCAGGGCCTGGGCGGTGGGGCGCTTGTCCTCGGTGATGGTGTCGCCGACGCGGGTGTCGGCCACTTCCTTGATCGAGCCGGTGAAGAAGCCGAACTCGCCGGGGCCGAGCTCGTCGACCTGGACCATCTTGGGGGTGAAGACGCCGGTGCGCTCGACCAGGTATTTGGCGTTGGTCTCCATCATGCGGATGGTCTGGCCCTTCCTGAGCTTGCCATCGATGATGCGGACGAGCACGATGACGCCGAGATAGGTGTCGTACCAGCTGTCGACCAGCATCGCCTTGAGCGGTGCGGTGGCATCGCCCTCGCGCGGCGGCGGCAGCTGGGTGACGATCGCCTCCAGCACGTCCTCGATGCCGAGGCCGGTCTTGGCCGAGATGTGCACGGCCTGGGAGGCGTCGATGCCGATGACTTCCTCGACCTGCTCCTTGATGCGCTCGGGCTCGGCGGCGGGCAGGTCGATCTTGTTGAGGACGACGACGATCTCGTGGTTGTTGTCGATGGCCTGGTAGACGTTGGCGAGCGTCTGGGCCTCGACGCCCTGGCTGGCGTCGACGACGAGCAGCGAACCCTCGCAGGCCGACAGCGAGCGCGACACCTCGTAGGCGAAGTCGACGTGGCCGGGCGTGTCGATGAGGTTGAGGACGTAGTCCTCGCCGTTGTTGGCCTTGTAGTTGAGCCGCACGGTCTGGGCCTTGATGGTGATGCCGCGCTCGCGCTCGATGTCCATGTTGTCGAGGACCTGCTCGGTCATCTCGCGCGCTTCCAGCCCGCCGGTGGACTGGATCAGGCGGTCGGCAAGCGTCGACTTGCCATGATCGATGTGGGCAACGATGGAGAAGTTGCGGATATGGTCGAGCGGTGTGGTCATCGCCGCGCTTTAGCAGGGGCGGCAAGGCTTCACAAGCGCGGGCATAAGGGTTTGCGGCGCGCCAAGTCAGGCGCGGCCGGCGACCTGCATGGCGGCGAGGTCGCGGCGGTGGCGGCGACGGGCAGAGGCGGAGAGCAGCGCCGAGCACAGGAGGTCGATGTCGGTACCTTCCTGCGGGCACCAGCCGCAGCCGCAGGCATGCGGGCCGCAATGCGCGTCGGCCGCGTCGCGGTAGACCGAACCGACCGCGCGGGCGGCCAATTTCAGCACCACCATCGGCGGCAGGCCGGACTTGCGCATGGCATCGGTGAAGCCGTTCATGACGGCGGTGCGCAGGATGGCCTCGGCCTCGTCTGCGCGGCGATCGTGGTCTTCGATGGAGGGCATGGAGGGCTCCGGGCGGGTCGCGGGTGGGTGGCGCCGGTTGCCGCGGCGCGCGTCATGTCGAATACATAACATGAGTAAAAGTATCAAGTTTAAATTCCGGACCGGCGAGGCGCCGGCGGCAGGTTGACGCAGGCGCGCAGGCGCGCTCCAATGCGGCTGAAATGGAGGAGCACGCCATGCCGGAGCGAGCCCAGCCCAGCGAGGAGGCGTTCGCCGCGCATGCCCGC
Organism: Aminobacter sp. Piv2-1; assembly: GCF_037625995.1. NCBI lineage: Bacteria > Pseudomonadati > Pseudomonadota > Alphaproteobacteria > Hyphomicrobiales > Phyllobacteriaceae > Aminobacter > Aminobacter sp. Piv2-1. The sequence continues at coordinate 112,369 of NZ_JARKMU010000002.1, read as the reverse complement.
CCCGCCACCAAGGCGGACGCGGCGGTGCTGGCCGAACTGGTCAACATGGCCGGCGACGGGCTGCCGCTGCATTTGTGGACGCAGATGGCCAATGGCGGCGATCCGTGGGAAGTGGGGCGCCAGCGGGCGCGGCGCGAGACGGGCAGCTTCTCCTACCGCAACGCCATCGTGCTCGAGCGCGGCAGGGTGCTGGCCTGCCTGATCGGCTATCCGATCGTGCCGGCGCCGCCGGACCCCGACACGCCGGCCATCTTCGCGCCGATGAACGAGCTCGAGGCGCTGGCCACGGGCAGCTGGTACGTCAACGTGCTCGCCACCGTGCCCGAGGCGCGCCGGCAGGGGTTCGGGACGCGGCTGCTGGCCATGGCCGACACGATCGCCGAGGCGACGGGCTGCAACGGCACCAGCCTGATCGTCTCGGACGCCAATCGCGCGGCGCGCGGGCTCTACGAGCACGGTGGCTATCGCGAGGCGGCGCGCCGGCCGATCGTCCGGGACGGCTGGGACACGCCCGGCCAGGACTGGGTGCTGATGATCAAGCCGCGGCAGGACACGCTGGAGTGACGGCGGCCGGGGCCGGCGCCTGCAGGACGGCTGACAGCGCCGGCCATCTTTTTTGCCGGAGCCATGAACCTTCTCCCGGGACCGGGGCACTGACCTGTGTGGCGGCCTTCGAGCCGCAAGACCAGAGGTCCCAGAGGAGAACCGCAATGACCATGACCACGACGCTCGTCCGCACGTCGCTGATCGCGACGCTCGCGCTTTCCATGTCGGCCTTCGCCGGTGCCGCTTCCGCCGCCCAGCTCAAGGCGCGGGTGCCGGCGCCGCCGCCGCACCAGCTCGGCCTCGCGGCACCCGGCGGCGGCCAGGCCGAGGGCCATGTCGAGAAGTGCAACAACAAGTCGTCGTGTAACCTGCTCATCGCCTACTGCGTCGGCCATGGCGGCGAGTGGGAGGAGACCGGCACGCCGGGCCCGAACGGCGAACCGCAGAAGGGCAAGTGTACCTACCCCTGATCGCGTCAGGGGCTCCCGAGACTGCAAGCTGCGCGCCCTCCCGTCTCCGGACGGGAGGGTTTTCGCGCACCATGACGCGATAGTGTCGGAGCGTGTCGCCGGCCTGCTTGACGCCCGCGCGGCATTCGGAGCAAATCGCCGGGCATTCGTGGGAGCTTGCCTTACATGTCCGCCATCGGCCTTTCGCTGCTCGGTTTTTCGACCGTTATCTTCCTCGTCGCCGCCATGGTGGCCAAGACCTGGGGGATCGAGCCGACCATCGGCAAGCTGGTGGTGACGCTGCTGCTCTATTCGCTCGGCAACCTGATCATGCTGCGCCTGGTGCGCGACTTCGGCATGTCGGTGTCGTTCAGCCTGTCGGCGGTGATCCAGCTGATCGCCGTCAATCTCGTGGCCATCGTCTATTTCGGCGAGAAGCTGAGCGGCATCCAGGGCATAGGCGTGGGGCTGGCCGTGGTGGCGGTGGCGCTGATCACGCTCGGACCGGCGATCGCCGGCAAATAACCCCCACCGACCTGCCGGAAGATCAGACTAAGGTCCGAATTTGATGCCAGCTTTGGTCCATGACCAAGGCGCAGTGGTCGCAGGACTCTTTCGCGCATTGAATCGGATGCGCAAGTTCGCGTCGATTGGGGGCAGCGGCAGAATCAGCGCGCTGCGACGAGTTTCGGAATGCGTGGGACGTCGCTTCGGCCATTTGCAATGCTTGCGCTGCGCGCCTCTGCTGCGCTGGCGCTGACGCTTGCGCCGTTGCAGCTCGGCTTCGACGGCGTGAGGCTGAGCGCGTCCGTGGCGCTGGCCGGCAAGAAGGACGGCCCGGACTCACGAGGCGGTCGCGATTCGCGCGACGGCGGCCATGAATCTAAAGGCGGAGACGCCGGCAACGAGTCAGGCGCCGGCAGCGAAGCAGGCACGAGCAGCAAGGCCAGTGGCGGAGAGGCCGGTGCCGGCAGCAACGGCGAGGACAAGAGCGATGGCAATCGCCGCGCCGACGATCGGGACGACGGCCCCCGCGGCAAGAGCGACAAGGCCGACAAAGGCAAGAACGGCCGCGGCAACGGCGGCGACAAGAGCACGAATCCTTCGAAAGGCACCCGCGTCGAAATCGACGGGAACAACATCAAGGTCATCTACCCAGACGGAATAAAAGAAGAAATCGACAACGGCATCTACGAGATGAAGGATGCCGCAGGTCGGACAATCATCAAACGCCGCGCCAAGCAGGCCGACATCGACCGATTGAAGGCGATGGCGGGCTGACCCACCCCCACCCCCCCGCAGCGCGGCAAGGAACTCAGGCAACAGGCTGGAAGGGCAACCTTCCAGCCTTTTTATTTGAAGCCGCTACTGGGTCTCGGCCGCGCGGCCCCGCGCGTCGCGCAGCAGCATCGCCGCCTCGGTGCGGTTGCGGACGTTGAGCTTGGCCAGAACCCGCGTCATGTGATGCTTGACCGTCTTTTCCTGCAGCGCCAGGCGGCCAGCGACTTCCTTGTTGCTGAGGCCCGCCGAGACCAGTTCCAGGATGCCTGCCTCGCGATCGGTAAGCTGGCGCAGCGGATCAGCCTTGGGTTCGGCCAGGTGGATCGCCTGAAGGTCGCTGATCAGCCGCGCCGAGACCACGGGCGAGACATAGATCTCGCCGGCGGCGACGCTGTGCAGGATCTCGGCCAGCATCCGGGAGCCGACACCCTTCAGCACATAGCCGCGGACGCCGTGGTTGAGGGCCGTCGTGACGTCGTCGCGCGCCTCGGAGACGGTCAGCATGACGATCTTCTGTCCCGGGCGCCGGACGAGGATTTCCTGCGCGGCGTTCAGCCCTCCTCCCGGCAGGCTGATGTCGAGCAGCAGGATCTCCGGCCCCACCTCGCCGACGATGCGCAGCGCATCCTCCGCGCTGGCGCCCTCGGCGACGATCTCGAAGCCACCGTGCTCGACCAGGCTGCGTGCAACCCCCTCCCTGAACAGCGGATGATCGTCGACGACGGCGAGACGCAGGGGCGTGGTCATGTCTGTTCCTTCTCCCGGACGGCGAGGGTGACGGCGACACGCGTGCCCTCCGGCGACGATGCCAGCGAAAAATCGCCGCCGATGCTCTCCACGCGCTCGCGCAAACCCGCCAGGCCGAGCCTGTCGGCACGAACGTTTTCGACGTCGAAGCCCGTCCCCTCGTCGATCACCTCGACGACAAGGCGACCATCGACGGAGGCGACCTTCACCGCCTGCCCCTGCCCACCAGCATGGCGGAAGGCGTTGTTGAGAGCCTCCTGGACAAAGCGGAAGATGCTGATCTTTTCCGACGAGGCAAGGCCGAGTTCGGGGACCTCGCCCGACATCGCCACGGCCGTCCCGGTGCGCTGCTCGTGGGTGGAGACGGCAAGGCTCAATATTTCCGCCAGGTTCGCAGTTTCGATCTGCGGCAGCACCAGACCGTTGCAGATGTCGCGTATCTCGCGCATCGCCTCGTCGAGACTGGCCTTGATGGCGCCCACTTCCGCCTCGCGTTCGGCCGCCCCTGCCCTGGAACTCGAAATCGCGCGGCTGTCCATGCGCAGCGAAGCGAGAGCCAGGAGTTGGGCCGGCCCGTCGTGCAGGTCGGCGGCGATGCGACGCAGATAGCGTTCGTTGAGGGCGGCTGCACGGCGCGAGGCCCCCTGGACCCGCAGGCGCAGCGCCGAGTTCTGGGCCAGCAGCCTCTGCAGCTCGGCGACGCGTTCCTGGAGCGCCTGACGCTGGTCGTCGATGGTCCTGCTGCCGCGATAGACGATGCCCCACAGCAGGCCGAAGATCGCCAGCGTCGTGCCGGCGACGAAGAGCCAGCTCGACAGGCGCGCGGCCGTCAGCGTCGCCTGGAATTCATAGGCGATCTCGCAAAACTCCGACACCGCCACGACCTGCCCCGACCAGGGTTCGCGCACCGGATTGTAGATTTCCATGAGCGGCATGCCCGCGACTTTTCCCGGGCGTGTGTCGCCTACGTCGGCTTTGTCGAACCGGGCGACGACGCGGCCGCCCCAGGCGGCCTCGAGATCAGGCGTGAGCGGAAGCTTCTTGCCGATCTGCGTGGCGTCCTTGGAGTAGAGGATTGTGCCGTCGCGCGACCAGAGCCGGAACAGGAGGATGCGGTCGCCCAGTCCACCCTGGTCGAGCGTTTCGTCGAGGGCCCGCTTGACGGACTCGCTGAGCGCCCCGCCGCGGCGCATGTCGGGCAGGATCGGGGCAATGACGCTGTCGACATAGAGCGCCGTGGTGGCGGCCGCATTGCTGGTGACGCCGTCCTCGATGCGGGAGGTGACCCAATAGCCGGCAAGGAACATCGCCGCCAGCAGCACGGCGCCGCCGGCGATCAAAAACTGGACGACCAGCGACAGTCCGGTCCACCTCCGGCCAAGTCGTTCGAACGTGCGCACCCTGCCTCCTCGTGACGCGGCATCATAGGGGCACAATGGCGATTCTTGCACCCGTCTTTCGCGCGGCGGCGGCCGGGGTATGCGCTGTTCACAAAAAATGCCGGCGGGGGCGACCCCGCCGGCAACTCTTTGTCCGCAACTATCGCGGATCAGACGCCGATCTTGCCGCCGCCCTGGCGGGTAATGGCGACGACTGCCGGACGCACCGGCATGTCGGGCTTGAAGTCGGGCCAACGGGTCGACAGGTCCTCGTAATAGGACGGACGGCCGAAGCTTTCCCAGTCCTCGCCGCCGTCGCCCGGATGCTGGACCGCGACGAAGGCGGTCTGGTCATCCGGTGCGAACAGCGGACCGCACATCTCGGCGCCCACCGGCACGCGGAAGAACAGCTTGGAGGTGGCGCGTGCCTCGCCCTCGGTGTCCACGGCCCACAGGCCGTCGGTGCGGCCGGTGGCCTTGGGCGAGTTGCCGTCGGTCGCGACCCAGAGACGGCCGGCGGAATCGACGGCGCAGTTGTCGGGCATGCCGAACCAGCCGTTCTGGGTGGTCGAGGTCGAGAAGGAAGCGCCGACCTCGGCGATCGACGGATCGCCACACTTGAGCAGCACTTCCCACTTGCCTTTGGTGGCGGTGAAATCGCCACCGTCCTCGACCAGCTCGATGATGTGGCCGAAGGCGTTCTCGGCGCGCGGATTGGCGGCATCGACCTGGTCGGCCTTGCGCTTCGAGTTGTTGGTCAGCATGACATAGACCTTGCCGTTGACTGCATTGGGCTGGATGTCTTCCGGCCGGTCCATCTTGGTGGCGCCGAGCAGGTCGGCGGCGCGGCGCGTCTCGATGACCACATCGGCCTGGCTGACGAAACCGTTGTCGGCAGTGAGCGGGCCCTCGCCCTGGACCAGCGGCAGCCACTCGAACGAGCCGTCCTCCGCGAATTTGGCGACATAGAGCGTGCCCTCGTCGAGCAGGTCGAGGTTGGCGGAGCGATCGTTCGGGTTGAACTTGCCCTTGGTCACGAACTTGTAGACGTAGTCGAAGCGCTCGTCGTCGCCGAGGTAGAAGACGACGCGCCCGTCGGGGGCGACGATGGATTCGGCGCCCTCGTGCTTGAAGCGGCCGAGCGCGGTGCGCTTCTTCGGCAGCGAGTTCGGGTCCTGGACGTCGACCTCGACGATCCAGCCGAAGCGGTTGGGCTCGTTCGGCTCCTTGGCGACGTCGAAGCGGTCGTAGAACTTGAGCCACTCATAGGTGCCTTCCGGCACGCCGAGGCGCTTGTAGTTGGCAGCCTCCGGATGGTCGGCCGGCAGCTCACCGCCGAAGTAGCCGTGGAAGTTCTCCTCGGCCATGATGTAGGTGCCCCAGGGCGTGACGCCGCCGGCGCAGTTGTTGACGGTGCCGAACACCTTGGTGCCGGTGGCGTCGGCATTGGTCTTGAGGCGGTCGTGGCCGGCCGCCGGACCGGTGAGCTGCATCTCGGTGGTGGAGGTGATGCGACGGTTGAGCTTGCCGTCGCGCACGACCTGCCACTTGCCGCCTTCCTTGCGGATCTCGACGATGGAGCCGCCGTGAGCTGCCATCTCGATGTCGACGCGCTTCTGGTCGGCGGGCGCGACCTCGATCTTGCCTTCGACGATCTTGACGATGCCGGGGAACATCAGGTGTTCGTTGGTGTATTCGTGGTTGACGACAAGCAGGCCGTGCTCGGCCGAGCCATCGAGCGGCACGTAGCCGACATAGTCGTTGTTGTAGCCGAACTGCCTGGCCTGCGCCTCGGCCGACTGGCTGAGCGGGTCGAATTCGGGCGCGTCGGCGAAGATCGGGTCGCCCCAGCGCAGCAGGACGTCGGCATCGTAGCCGGCGGCGACGTGGTGCTTGTCGTCGATGCCGGCCTCGACCTCGTCGAAATTGAAGGCCGAGGCGGCTGCGGCGCGGGCGTCGTCGGCGAGGATGATGGCGATGGGGCTGACGGTGGCGGCAATCGCCGAGACGGCGAGCGAGCCCTTGAGGAATCCACGGCGCGAGAAGCGCGTGGCGATGATGTCGCCCATAGTGCGGTTGTCGGTCGGGTTGTGGCCGGGACCGTCATTCTCCTCAAGCAGGCTGGTGCGGAATTTCTGATCGTTGGGAGCGTGCTGGTTCATGTTTTCGACCTCTGGCTGATGCTTCGCTTGGGGTTCGCCGAGACCGCTAATCGGACGACATAACAGTAGCATGACAGTTTCGCCGAAAGTCGGGCGCCGCTATACAGCGTCGAGGATCGGCGCCTGCCGACGAAGACGCTGCGACCTTTTGCTTGCGCGCCTTTTCTTTGGGAAACCTCTCCCCACTTGTTGCGCACGGGCCCGGAAGCGGCCATCCCGAAGCTGGAACGGAACGGCAGGACGATGCATCAGAAACTGTGGAACAAGGTCCAATTGTCGCTGCTGGCGGCGGGCGTCGTCATCGCCGGCGGGCTGTGGGCCTTCGTCGAACTGGCGGAGGTCGCGCGTGACGCGGCACCGCGCTCCTTCGACACCGACATCCTGCTCGCCTTCCGCGTGGCCGGCGAACCCAACAACCCGATCGGGCCGGGCTGGTTCGAGGAGGCGATGCGCGACATCACCGCGCTCGGAAGTGCTGCGGTGCTGATCTACATCACTGTGATCGCCATCATCTATCTGTGCCTGATCCGGCGCTGGGGACCGGCGCTGTTCGTGTTCGCCTCGGTGGCTGGCGCACAGGTGCTGTCGAGCCTGCTCAAGCTCGGCATCGACCGGCCGCGACCGGACCTGGTCTCGCACCTGGCGCAGGTGCAGACCATGAGCTTCCCCAGCGGGCACGCCATGCTCGCGGCGGTGACCTACCTGACGCTGGGCGTGGTGCTGGCCCGCGTGGTGCCCGGCCGCGCCACCACCGTCTTCGTCTTCTTCGTCGCGATCCTGACCGCGCTGCTGGTCGGCATCAGCCGCATCTATCTCGGCGTGCACTGGCCCTCGGACGTGCTGGCCGGATGGAGCGCCGGCTTCGCCTGGGCGACGCTGTGCTGGGTGGTCAGCCGCTACCTGCTGCGGCCCGGCCAAGGAACCGAAGACGACATGCGCTGAACATCGATATTAATGCTTGAAACATCAGCATGAATGTATGATACATTCATATTGCGGACAAAGACGGGAACGCCGACATTGATCACCGCCGCACAGATGCGCGCCGCCCGGGCGCTGGCAGGCATCGACCAGAAGACGCTCGCCGAAAAGGCCGGGGTTTCGGTTCCGACGATCCAGCGCATGGAAGCGAGCGAGGGCGTGGTGCGCGGCGTGGTCGACACGCTGACCAAGGTCATCGAAGCGCTCGACGCCGCCGGTGTGGAACTCATCGGCGAGAACGAGGCCGGCGGCCGTGGCGTGCGCCTGAAGAAGAAGGCCGGCTGAGCCCGTCAACCGTCCGCAGAGAGTCGCGACGGCGACCGCCGACAGACATGCCGACGATCCCGCCGCATTGCAGGACGATGCAGGCATGGACGCAGCAGGCAACAGACACGCCCGACCGACATTCGCCGAACTGTTCACGCCCAAGCTGGTGACGGTTTTGCGCGAAGGCTATGGCGCGGCGCAGCTCAAGGCCGACGCCATCGCCGGACTGACGGTGGCGATCGTGGCGCTGCCGCTTTCAATGGCAATTGCGATCGCTTCGGGCGTGTCGCCCGACAGGGGCCTGTTCACAGCGATCGTCGGCGGCTTCATCATCTCGGCGCTGGGCGGCAGCCGCTTCCAGATCGGCGGGCCGGCGGGCGCGTTCATCGTGCTGGTGGCGGCGACGGTGGCGCGCGAGGGCGTCGAGGGGCTGATCCTGGCGACGATGATGGCGGGCATCATGCTGGTCGCCATCGGCTATCTCCGGCTCGGCACCTACATCAAGTTCATCCCCTATCCGGTGACGGTGGGCTTCACCGCGGGCATCGCGGTCATCATCTTCGCCAGCCAGCTGAGCGAGATGTTCGGCCTGACGCTCGCCGGCAAGGAGCCCGGACCGCTGGTGCCGAAGCTGATGGCGCTGGCGGACGCCGCCGGCACGGCCAACCCGGCGGCGATCGCGGTGGCCGTGCTGACGATCGGCACGATCCTGGTGCTCAAGCGGCTGAGGCCTGGCTGGCCGGGCATGCTGATCGCGGTCGGCGTCGCCTCGCTCGCCGCGGTCCTGCTTGGGCTGCCGGTCGAGACCATCGGCACGCGCTTCGGCGGCATCCCGCGCAGCCTGCCCTGGCCGGCGCTGCCCGGCTTCAGCATCGACAAGGCCCTGGCGGTGCTGCCGGACGCAGTGTCGTTCGCGCTGCTCGGCGCCATCGAGTCGCTGCTTTCAGCCGTCGTCGCCGACGGCATGACCGGGCGGCGGCACCGCTCCAACTGCGAGCTGGTGGCGCAGGGCTTCGCCAATATCGGTGCCGCGCTGTTTGGCGGCATCTGCGCCACCGGCACCATCGCGCGCACCGCGACCAATGTCAGGGCCGGCGCGCACGGGCCGGTCTCGGGCATGCTGCATTCGGCCTTCCTGCTCGGCTTCATGCTGGTGGCCGCACCGCTCGCCTCCTACATCCCGCTGTCGGCGCTGGCCGGCATCCTCGCGGTGGTGGCCTGGAACATGGTCGAGAAGCAGGCCTTCGCGACGCTGATCCGCAGCTCGCGCGGCGACGCGCTGGTGCTGCTGGTGACCTTCGCGCTCGTCGTCTTCCGCGACCTCACCGAAGGCATCGTGGTCGGCTTTGCCTTGGGTTCGGTGCTGTTCATCGACCGGATGGCCAAGAGCATCGCCGTCGAGACCGACCAGCCGCTGGTGCAGGAGGACGTGGCGGACGCCACCAACGGCAGCCGCCATGCCTATGAGGCGAGCGATGCCGGCGACGCCGACACGGTGATCTACCGCATCTCCGGCGCCTTCTTCTTCGGCGCGGCCTCGACGGTGGGCGCCGTGCTCGACCGCATCGCCGACCAACGCAAGAACTTCATCCTCGACTGCTCGCAGGTGCCCTTCCTCGATTCGACCGCGGCCAACGTGCTGGAGGGGGCGGCGCGCAAGGCGAGGAAGGCCGGCGTGCGCTTCTTCATCGCCGGAGCCTCGCCGCAGACGCGGCGCATGCTGATCAACCACGGGGTCAAGCGGCCCTATGTCAGCTATGCGGCAACCGTCAGGGACGCGCGCGACCTGCTTGCGGCGGAACGGGCAGCGTCGACTTCGGCAGCTCAGTGAGATCGATCTCGCGCTGCTCGCCCCAGGTGATCTGCCGGTAGTCGAAGCCGTATTCCAGCGTCGGCTTGACGATGCGGAAATAGGGCGACAGGTCGAAGTCGCGCGGCGTGTAGAGCGAATGGTGGCGGATCTGCATGATCTCGCGCCGCATGTAGTTGGACTGCGCCGAGGCGCGGCCGGGGGCACGGGTGATTTCCGGCAGGATGGGGTAGCGGATCCGGCCATAAGCCTCGGCGATCATGGTGGAGCAGATGGCGCGCGTCGGGTCGCCCGAGCCGAAGGCGATCATGCGCCGGCGCCAGCGCACCGGCACCGGCGGCGTCGGGAAGAAATAGCGCAGCATGTCGACGATGTTCTTGAGGTCGTACCTCAGGCCGAGCCGCTCGACCATGAACTTGACCACCTGCTCGCGGTCCTCCGGGGTGAGCCCGTTGGCGCGGCAGATGCGGGTGTTGTAGGTGCGGTACTTGGACAGAGGCACGGCAACGCAGCCCTCGCCCAGGTTGACCTCGATCAGGCGCGGCCGCTCGGAACCGTCGGCGGGCTCGGGAAGCGCGTCGCCGACATAGAGCGCCGAATGCGACCAGGTCGACTGGGTGAGATACTTGATCACCGCCGAGATGCGCTGGTTGCCCTCGACGAGCAGGACATCGCCCGGCTCCAGCGTGCGGCGCAACGTTTCGGGATCGGAGGGCGTATAGGGCTCGTAACCGGAGGATTCCGCCTGCAGTCGTGAGGCCAGCCAGCGGCCGGTGCGGTCGAGCAAGGTATCTGTCGTCTGCGTCATGACCCAAGGGAAGTAACATGACGCGGGCGACGCGCGCCAGCCCGACGCTACTCGCCAGGCGTGCCCTCGGGTTCCGGCATCGCAACGGCCTCGCCGAGGTCGGTCCGGCATTTCTTGGCAAGCCGGCGCACTGTGCGCCTGGGCTTGTCCTCGAACAGCTCCTCGGCGGCGGCGAGGCAAAGTTTGCGCAGCGCCTTTTCCGAACGCTTGAGCAGCTTGACCAGGAGCTTGGGCTCGGGGCCGTCGAAGGGCGCCTCGCGCGCATCGATGAGGGCGCGCATGATGAAGACGTCGTGCAACTCGCCGAGGCTCTCGCCGAGCAGGTCGGCCTGCTCGCGGCGCGGCTTGACCGGCGACGGCCAGAGCCTGCGCAGCAGCGAAAGATGCGCCGCATGCGTCTTCACCGCCTTGCGCAGTTCGTGGAAATCCTCGGCCTGACCGCTCTCGCTGGACTGCTTCAACGCCTTGCGCGCCCGCCGCAAGGTGGCAAGCGCCCCCTCGGCCAGCACGTCGGCCGCATCCTCGGGGTGGTCGGGCAGATGCAGCGCCTCGAAGGCGGCGGCACCGGCACGGCACTCGGCGACGGCCGCGTCGAGCGTCGCTGCGAGCCCGATCGCGCCATAGACGACGGATGCGCGATAGCGGACCAGCATGGCGCGTATCCCCGCCAGGCCGGCGGAATCCGCATGGTCGGGGTAATCCGCAATCAGGCGGTCGACGGTCTCGATCAGGGCTGTCGCCTGGCGCGGGCCGGCGATCGACCTCGCCACATCGCGGAAACGGTCGTTCTCGGCCCGGCAGAAGGCTTCGTCGCCCGGCCGGACGAGACACAGCAGCGCCCGCAGCGCCTTGATGCGGCGGCGGGCGGCATGGAGCGCCTTTTCCGGATTGTCGCGCGCGGCATCGAGATATGCCACGGCCCTGTCGATCTCCTCGCGCGCGATGCGGCGAACCTCCCCGGTCAGGGGCGCGCGCGGATCGATGCGAAAGCTCATGCAACCGCCTCCGGGGCGTCGCCAAGAGCAAGCGACGCGTTGTAGTAGCGCGGGTCGCCGGTCACCTCCCGGCCGAGCCAGGACGGCAGATCGGCGGCCGGCACGTCGTCGGGCGTTTCCAGTTCGGCGATGACAAGCCCGCTCAGGTCGCCTCCGAAAACGTCCACCTCATACAGATACCCGCGATGGCTAACATGATGACGTGTCTTCTCGATGACACGTCCGACGGCCTGGTCCTGCATCTCCCTGGCGTCGTCGAGCGGCACTTCGTATTCGAACTCGTCGCGCTCGCGTCCCCTGGAGCCGAACTTGAGCGTCAGCTTCGCCACCCTGTCGTCCGAAATACGCAGCCGGATCGAGCGGCCGGGCGACGAGGCGAGGTAGAACTGCCGGATGCGGATCCTGTCCTCGACAAGGCTCCGCCACTCCTGTCCGCGCACCAGGAACTTGCGTTCGATTTCCTTGGCCATGGCGGCAGTAAAGCGTGGCCGGCTGGCGCTTGCAACAGTGACTTGACTTTAATCAATCGATTGATTAAATTATTGGCATGAGCAAGACGCAAAGCAACATCCCGCAGCCGGCTTCGGCGGCCGAGGCAACCCGCACGTCGCTGGTGCTGGCGGCGCTGAGGCTGTTCGGCCGCCAGGGGTTCGCGGGCACCTCGACGCGCGAGATCGCGGCGGCCGCCAATGCCAACATCGGCTCCATCGCCTATCATTTCGGCGGCAAGGAAGGATTGCGGCTGGCCGCGGCGGACTACATCGTCGACACCATCCAGGGCGTCGCCATGCAGGCCTTCGGCAGCAGCACGCTGTCGCAGCCGGCGCTCGCGACCGCCGCCGAGGCGACGGCGCAGATCGAGGCGGCCATCGAGCGCATGGTCGGCTTCATGGTCGCCCGCCCCGAGGCCGGCGAGATCGTGCAGTTCATGCTGCGCGAACTGTCGACGCCGACGGACGCGCTGGACCGCATCTATGCCGGCGTGTTCGAGCCGCTGCACCGGCGCCTCTGCCAGCTGTGGGCCACGGCCACCGGCGAGGAGGCGGAGAGCGAGCGCACCCGCATCACGGTGTTCATGATGATCGGCCAGGTCGTCTATTTCCGCATCGCCCGCCCCGCCGTCGTGCGGCGGATGGGCTGGACGGACATCGGCGCGGCCGAGGCCGCCAAGGTCGTCGCCATTGCCAAGGAAAACGTCGCGGCCATCATCGCCGCGCGAAAGGCAGGAAAGCCATGAGCATCCTCTGTTCGATACCCTTCGCGGCGTCGCTGTTCTCGGCCTGCGCCGGCCCCGCGCCGCTCGCCGTCGGCTATGTCGAGGGCGACTACGTGCTGCTCGCCCCAATCGAGGTGGCGCAGGTGGAAAGCATCGCGGTGCGCCGCGGCGACCGGGTGGAAGCCGGCAAGCCGATCGTCACGCTGGAGAGCGGCGACGCCAAGATCGCCGTGACCCAGGCGGAAGCGGCGCTCGCCCAGGCGGAGGCGGAACTGGCCGACCTCAAAGTGGGCAAGCGGCCGGAGGAGATCGCCGCGCTCGAAGCCGGCGTCCGTTCGGCCAAGGCGCAGGCCGAGGAGGCGGGCCGCGTGCTGGTGCGCACCGAGGACCTGTTCAAGCGCGGCATCGCCACCCAGGCGCAGCTGGACGAAGCCAGGACCCAGGTCGCGGTGGCGGATGCGGCAATCGGGCTTGCGCGGGCCAATCTCGAAGTGGCCGGCCTGCCGGCCCGCATCGAGGCGATCAAGGCGGCGGAGAAAAAGGGGGAGCAGGCGCGCGCGGAGCTCGATCAGGCCCGCTGGCGCCTGTCGAAGCGAGTGCTGGCGGCCCCGACGGCGGGCCGCGTCAGCGACGTGATCCGCAATGCCGGCGACACGGCGAGCCCGTCGGCCCCGGTCGTCTCGGTGCTGCCCGACGGGGCGGCGAAGCTGACCCTGTTCATCCCGGAGAGCGCGTTCTCTGCGGTCGAGATCGGCACCCGGCTTTCGGTGCGCTGCGACGGCTGCCCCGATGGGCTCAAGGCCAAGGTGAGCTACGTCTCGCCCGATCCCGAATTCACCCCGCCGGTGATCTACTCGCTCGAGAACCGGCAGAAGCTGGTTTACCTCGTGGAGGCCCGGCCGGAGGCAGGCGCTGCAGGGTTGCAGCCGGGGCAGATCGTGGATGTGGCGGTGGATAAGAGCGAATAGCGAGTAGTGAGTAGCGAATAGGGGTTCAGGTCATGACAGGCGCAATCGGCACTCTTTCCTACTCGCTATTCCCTATTCGCCTTGCTGCCGGAGGCAGCGCCCAATGAACGCCATCGACGTCAGGAACCTGGTCAAGCGCTTCGGCGACAAGACCGTCGTCGACCACGTGACGATGCAGGTCGCCGAGGGCGAGATCGTCGGCTTCCTCGGCCCCAACGGCTCGGGCAAAACCACGACCATCCGCATCATGTGCGGGCTGCTCACCCCCGACGAGGGCCAGGGCCAGGTGCTCGGCTACGACCTGCGCCGCGAGGGGCTGAAGATCAAGAGCGAGGTCGGCTACATGACGCAGAGGTTCTCGTTCTACGAGGACCTGACGATCGGCGAGAACCTCGAATTCGTCGCCCGGCTCTACAAGCTCCGGCCGGTCGAGGACTATGTCGCCAACACGCTCGAGGACCTCGGCCTGACGAGCCGCCGCAACCAGCTGGCGGGCACGCTGTCGGGCGGCTGGAAGCAGCGGCTGGCGCTCGCCGCCTGCATCATGCACAAGCCGAAGCTGCTGTTGCTCGACGAGCCGACCGCCGGCGTCGACCCCAAGGCGCGGCGCGAGTTCTGGGACGAGATCCACAGGCTGGCGCATGACGGGCTGACGGTGCTGGTGTCGACCCACTACATGGACGAGGCCGAGCGCTGCCACCGCATCAGCTACATCTCCTACGGCAAGCTTCTGGCCACCGGCACGGTGGACGAGGTGGTGCGCAACGCAGGGCTCACGACCTTCATCGTGTCGGGGCCGCGGCTCGACCAGGTGGCGGCGGCACTCGAAGGCCGCCCGGGCGTCGACCAGGTGGCGCCGTTCGGCACGACGCTGCATGTGGTGGGCTCCGACCGCGCGCGTCTGGAGGCTGCACTCGCCGACATCGGCCAGCGCAAGGGCGTGACGGTCGAGCCGGGCGAAACCAGCCTCGAGGACGTGTTCATCCAGTTCATGGCCGGCTCCAGGGACAACATGTCATGAAGTCGATCGCCAACGGGCTGTTCTCCTTCGCGAGGCTGGGGGCGCTGCTGATGAAGGAGTTCATCCAGATGCGGCGCGACCGCATCACCTTCGCCATGATGCTGGGCGTGCCGCTGATGCAGCTCGTGCTGTTCGGCTTCGCCATCAACAGCGACCCGAAAAGCCTGCCGGCGGCGCTGGTGGCGACCAGCAACGACCCCTATACGCGCGCCATAGTGGCGGCACTCCAGAACACCAACTACTACCGCTTCGACCATGTCGCCGCGACGGCCGCCGAGGCCGAGGAGCTGATGGCGAGCGGCGCGGTGGCCTTCGTCGTCACCATCCCGGCCGACTTCGGCCGCCGCGTGGCCGGCGGCAACGCCCCGCAGATCCTGATCGAGGCCGACGCCACCGATCCCTCGGCGTCCAGCGGCGCGGTGTCGACGCTCGGCACGGTCGCCAACCAGGCGCTGCTCAGGGCCCAGGGCATGGAGGCGGCGGCCGCCGAGAACGCCAAGGGCCAGCTCCAGGTGGTCGTCCACAGGCGCTACAATCCCGAGGGCATCTCGCAGTACAACATCGTGCCCGGGCTGCTCGGCGTCATCCTGCAGATGACGATGGTGATGATGACATCGATGGCGCTGACCCGCGAGACCGAGCGCGGCACGATGGAGAACCTGCTGGCGATGCCGGCGAGCCCGGCCGAGATCATGCTCGGCAAGGTGCTGCCCTATCTGGTGGTCGGCGCGGTGCAGGTGACGGTGGTGCTGGTGGCGTCGAAGCTCCTGTTCGCCATCCCGTTCATCGGCTCGCTGCCGCTGCTTTTGTCGGCGATCCTGGTGTTCGTGATGGCGCTGGTGCTGCTCGGCTACACGATCTCGACCATGGCGCGCACGCAGATGCAGGCGATGCAGCTGACCTTCTTCTTCTTCCTGCCGTCGATCCTGCTTTCGGGCTTCATGTTTCCCTATCGCGGCATGCCCGGCTGGGCCCAGGCGCTGGGCGAGATCCTGCCGCTGACGCATTTCCTGCGCATCATCCGGGCGGTGATGCTGAAGGGCGCCGAATTCCCGGCGATCGCCCAGGAGGTGGGCATACTCGGCGTGTTCGTGGTGGTGTTCGCGGGGCTGGCGCTGCTCAGGTTCAGGCGGACGCTGGACTGACGACGTCAGCGCGCGAGGTCGGCCACCACGGCGTCGAGCACGATCATGCCCTCGGGCGTGGCGCGCAGGCGCGAATTGCCGATCGGCGCCACCAGCCCCTCGCCCTGCAGGATCGACAGCCGCGCCGAGGACAACGACTTGCCGGAAAGCTGCTCGTAGCGGGCAAGGTCGATGCCCTCGACGAGCCTGAGGCCCATCAGCAAAAACTCGTCGGCCTCCTCGGAGCGGGTCAGCGTCTCGCCGCCGACGATGCCGTGGCCCCTCTCCTCGACCAGCTCGGCCCAGCGCTCGGGCAGCTTCTCGGCGATGGTGACGATGCGGCGGCCGTCCTCGACGAAGCGGCCATGCGCGCCGGGGCCGACGCCGACATATTCGCCGTAGCGCCAGTAGGTCAGGTTGTGCCGGCTCTCGGCGCCGGGCCTGGCGTGGTTGGAGATCTCGTAGGCCGGCAGGCCATGCGCCGCCGTCACGTCTTGCGTGATGGCGTAGAGTTCGGCGGCGTGCTCGCCATCGGGGATCTCGAACTTGCCGGCCTTGTGGAGCTGGAAGAAGCGCGTGCCTTCCTCGATGGTCAGCTGGTAGAGCGACAGGTGGTCGACGGCATAGCCGATCGCCTGGGTGAGTTCCGCCGCCCAGGCGTCGGGCCTCTGGCCCGGCCTTGCATAGATCAGGTCGAATGACAGGCGCGGGAAGATCTCGCGCGCCAGGCCGATGGCGTGCAGCGCCTCCTCGACATTGTGCAGCCGGCCGAGGAAACGCAGGTCCTGATCGTTCAGCGCCTGCACGCCCAGCGACACGCGGTTGACGCCGGCCGCGCGGTAGCCGCGGAAGCGCTCGGCCTCGACCGACGAGGGGTTGGCTTCGAGGGTGATCTCGGCGTTGGCCGACACCGTCCAGTTGGCGGCGATCGCGTCGAGCACGGCGCCCACAGTCTCGGGCTGCATCAGCGACGGCGTGCCGCCGCCGAGGAAGATGCTGGTCACCTCGCGCGGCCCGGTGCGGGCGCGCATGGCGGTAAGCTCGGTGGCGAAGGCGCGGGCAAAGCGCTCCTGGTCCACGGGCTGGTGGCGGACATGGCTGTTGAAGTCGCAATAGGGGCACTTGGCCGCGCAGAACGGCCAATGCACGTAGACGCCGAAGCCGGGCGAGCGATCGAAGATCATCGGATGGTCCTCGAAGGCTGGCGCTGCCCCTCATCCGGCTGCCGCCACCTTCTCCCCGCGGGCGGGGAGAAGGACGAAGCGGCAACGTCGCGGCAAGCCCCCTTCTCCCCGTTCACGGGGAGAAGGTCCCGGCAGGGGGATGAGGGGCGGCGCTGGCGTTCCAAAGGCAATAACATCGCTCAGGCCGAACCGAGCTTGGCGCGGGCGAATTTCTGGAAGGCGCGGGCGCGGTGCGACAGGGCGTCCTCCTGGCCCGGCTTCCAGCCGTGCTTTTCCTCGGCGCTCATCTCGCCGAAGGTCTTGTCGAAGCCCTCGGGCAGGAACACCGGGTCGTAGCCAAAACCCATTTCGCCGCGCGGCGGCCAGACCAGCGTACCCTCGGCCTCGCCGCGGAAATATTCGGCGTGGCCGTCGGGCCAGGCGAGGCAGATGACGGCGACGAAGCGACCGCTGCGCTGGTCCGGTGCGGTGGCGCCGCGCTCCTGCATGGCATCCTCGGTGCGCCGCATGGCCATGCCGAAGTCGCGGCTGCCGTCTTCCTTCTCGGCCCAGTTGGCGGTGTAGACGCCGGGCGCGCCGTCGAGCGCGTCGACCACCAGGCCGGAATCGTCGGACAGCGCCGGCAGGCCGGTCTTCTCGGCCGCGGCATGCGCCTTGATGTAGGCGTTCTGCTCGAAGGTCGTGCCGGTCTCGTCGGGCTCGGGCAGGCCGTACTCCCTGGCCGACTTGGCCTCGAAGCCGAACGGCGCCATCAGGTCGGCGAACTCGCGCAGCTTGCCGGCGTTGTGGCTGGCGATGACGATCTTCCTGTCGGCGAGTTCACGCATCAAAGTCCCCAGATTCTCGGTTCGGCGATCTCCAGCGAATTGCCGTCGGGATCGCGGAAATAGATGGAGCGGCCGCCGTTCGGCCACTCGAAATCGGCTTCGATGGCGATGCCTGCGCCTTCGAGCCGCTGCTTCCAGTCTTCGATCTCTTCAGCCGTGCCGGCAAAGCACAGATGCCCGTGACCGGTCGTGCCGTGCGGCGGCACCGGCAGCCTGGCGTCCGGCCTGGGCGGCTGGCGGGTGGCATCGGCGTTGAACAGCAGCAGCACGCCCTGGCCGCAGCGGAAGAACACGTGCCGGCCTTCCACCCTGGCGATCCGCTCGAGCCCCATCACCTCGCCGTAGAATTTCTCCGCGGCGTCGAGGTCGGCGACGTAGAGGGCGGATTCGAGGATGGCGGAGGGTTGCACCTAGACACCCCCCTCTGGCCTGCCGGCCATCTCCCCCGCAAGGGGGGAGATTGGCTGTGGCAGCCGCACCGCCTCAACGTCGAAATCGCAAGAGGATCGCCCGCAGTCGAGCTGCCGATCTCCCCCCTTGCGGGGGAGATGGCCGGCAGGCCAGAGGGGGGTGTCCACGTGCGACGTCATCGCCTTCGTTGCTTACGCCACCGCCATCTGCTGCAGGCTGACCAGCCGCGAGATGCCCTTGCGGGCGAGGCCCATCAGTTGCAGGAATTCTTCTTCCGAGAACGGCACGCCCTCGGCGGTGCCCTGGATCTCGACGATGCCGCCCTTGCCGGTCATGACGAAGTTGGCGTCGGTGCCGGCTGCGGAATCCTCGGGATAGTCGAGGTCGATCACCGCCTGGCCGTCATGGATGCCGCAGGAAATCGCCGCGACATGGTCCTTCAGCACCTTGTCGACGCTGACCATCTGGCGCGCTTCCATCCAGCGCAGGCAATCGTGAAGGGCAATCCAGGCGCCGGTGATCGACGCCGTGCGGGTGCCGCCATCGGCCTGGATCACGTCGCAGTCGACGGTGATCTGGCGCTCGCCCAGGGCCTGCATGTCGACCACGGCGCGCAAGGAGCGACCGATCAGCCGCTGGATCTCCAGCGTGCGGCCGCCCTGCTTGCCGGCCGATGCCTCGCGGCGCATGCGCTCGCCGGTCGAACGCGGCAGCATGCCGTATTCGGCCGTCACCCAGCCCTTGCCGGAATTGCGCATCCAGCCGGGCACCTTTTCCTCGAGGCTCGCCGTGCACAGCACATGCGTGTCGCCGAACTTGACCAGGCACGAGCCTTCGGCGTGCTTGGACACGTTGCGCTCGAAGGAGATGGCGCGCATTTCGTCGAACTGGCGTTTGGAGGGGCGCATGCGGGTTCTTTCTCAGGAATTTGGCAGATGTCGCCGGCTTGTAGCCCCATGCCCACAGGAGCGCAAAGGAAAACAGGCAAGCCGGGCAACGGTTGTGTTCGGGCCGGCGCTGTCTATATCATTCGAGGCGGAGACCAAGAAGAAGATGACCAAAGCGGTTACCGACCCCAGCCTGCAGTCCCTCGACATGCGCTCGCGCGACATCTTCCGGCGCATCGTCGAATCCTACCTGCGCGACGGCGAGCCGATGGGCTCTCGCAACCTGTCGCGCATGCTGCCCTCGTCGCTGTCGCCGGCCACCGTGCGCAACGTCATGAGCGACCTCGAACATCTCGGCCTCGTCTATGCGCCGCACATCTCCGCCGGCCGCCTGCCGACGCAGAAGGGCCTCAGGTTCTTCGTCGACGCCTTCATGGAACTGGGCGACCTCTCCGACGAGGAACGCCGCACCATCGACGCCCAGGTCAAGGCCTCGGGCGACGGCGCCTCGCTCGAGCACATGCTGACCGAGGCGAGCCAGATGCTGTCGGGCCTGTCGCGCGGCGCGGGCCTCGTGCTCGCCACCAAGAACGAGGTGCCGCTCAAGCACATCGAGTTCATCCAGCTGGAGCCGTCGCGGGCGCTCGTGGTGCTGGTGTCGCAGAACGGCGACGTCGAGAACCGTGTCGTCGAGCTGCCGCTGGGCGTCACGCTGTCCCAGCTCCAGGAGGCCACCAACTTCCTCAATGCCCATATCCGCGGCCGCACGCTGGCCGAGGCGCGCACCGAGATCGCCCGCCTCAAGGACGAGACCAAGGCGGCGCTCGACACGCTGTCGCAGCAGCTGGTCGAGAAGGGCCTCGCCGTCTGGGCCGGGGCCGACAGCGGCCTGCCGGCCCGCCTCATCGTGCGCGGCCGCGCCAACCTGCTCGAAAACGTCACCGCCCAGGCCGACATCGAGCTGCTCAAGCACCTGTTCGAGGACATGGAGACCCAGGACGGGCTGATCCAGCTGCTCGACCTCGCCGAGGAAGGTTCGGGCGTGCGCATCTTCATCGGCTCCGAGAACCGGCTGTTCTCGCTTTCGGGCTCGTCGCTGGTGGTGGCGCCCTACCGCGACAAGGACGCCCGCGTCGTCGGCGCGCTCGGCGTCATCGGCCCGACCCGGCTCAACTATGCGCGAATCGTGCCGATGGTGGACTATACGGCGCAGCTTATTTCGCGCATGCTGAGATAGCCGCACAGCCAGGGGAGACCCAGATGGCGCTCGAACAGATCAAGGCCCAGATCGCGGTCCTGTTTCAGGAGATGGTCAACCAGCCCGAGGACGCCCACGAACTGCAGGAGCAGATCCGCGAGAAGCTCGCCGAGCTGCGCGCGCAAGGCCTGCCGCTGCCGCAGGACCTGGTGGAACTCGAACGGCGTCTCGACGCCGACCTTTCATAGCGGCCCAAGCTTCACTTCACGAAGCGCCGGACCACAACCCGGCGCAAGATCAAGCTTCTACGCGAGCCCAGTCAGCCGAACTTGCGCTGGGCATCGAGCGCGAGCCCCATCCCGACGGAGCCGAAGGCATCACCCTGGACGACCTTGGCGCCGGGGACCAACTCGAGGATGCTCTGGCGCGCCAGCGGGATGGCGGTCGAGCCGCCGGTGAGGAAGACGGCGGTGATGTCCTCGGCGCGCACGCCAGCCTCGGCCAGCGTGTCGGCGACGGTGGCGGTGACGCGGCCGACCTCGGCGCGGATGGTGTCCTCCAGCTGCCCGCGGGTGAAGGAAGCGGAGAAGTGAGCACCCGGCAGATCGACCCCGACGGTGGCGCGGTCGGCGTCGGTGAGTTCGATCTTGGCCTTTTCGACCCGGGTGGCGAGCGCGTGGCCGAAACGCTGCTCGACCACCTCGATCATGCGGTCGACGAGGTCGGGCCTGGCCGCCTCGAAGCGGATCTGGCGCAGGTCGAGCTTGGCCTTGGGCGTGTAGAGCAGGTTGATGCGCTGCCACGTTGCCAGGTCGATGAAGTAGCCGGCCGGCAGGTTGCGCTTGCCGTCCTTGGTCGGCGACAGGTAGCCGAGCTCGGGCATGACATGGGCGATCGAGAGCAGGCGGTCGAAATCGGTACCGCCGATGTGGACGCCGCGGTTGGCGAGGATGTCGGCCTTGCGGTCAGGGGCGGCCGCGCGCTCGGGCGAGACGCGGACGATGGAGAAGTCGGAGGTGCCGCCGCCCATGTCGACGATCAGCGCCAGTTCCTCGCCGGTGACGGTGCGCTCGTAGTCGAGGGCGGCCGCGATCGGCTCGAACTGGAAGTCGATGTGCTTGAAGCCCTGCTTGCGGGCGGCCTTTTCGAGCTCGCCCTGGGCCGCGGCGTCGGCCTCGGCATCCTCGTCGACGAACTGGACGGGGCGGCCGAGCACGACGTTCTCGACCGCTTCGCCGACATGGCCTTCGAGCTTGTCCTTGAGGTGGCCGACGAACATGCCGATGATGTCGGTGAAGGCGATCTGGCGCGCCTTGATGCGGGTCTTCTCGTGCACCAGGGACGAGCCGAGCACGCTCTTCAGTGCGCGCATCAGGCGGCCCTCGGCGCCGTCGGTGTACTCGCCGATGGCCCGGCGGCCCATGGCGGTGTTGTCGTCCTCGAAATTGAAGAAGATGGCCGACGGCAGGGTGACGCTCTCGCCCTCGAGCGCGACGAGGCGCGGCCGACCGTTCTCGATGACGCCGACGGTGGAATTGGAAGTGCCGAAGTCTATGCCGCCGTAAGCCGGTCGCATCTGAATATCCTGAATTTTGCTGCGTATGGTCGGCGGCGCTCGAAAGGTCGGGCCGCGGCGGGACCGTGCGCGTACACGAGCAAGCGTGACATGTCGATGACCGAAACGGCGATTCCTGCAAAATGTGATCGCTGGCCCAAGCGACGCGACATTTCCTGGAAACGGCATTTGTGTCATTGAGCCGGCGATCAACCGACAACCAGGCTGCTCCGATGACGCTTGCAGGATTTCTCGCCTATAGCGGCGCGCTCGCCATTGCCGCGGCCATTCCCGGCCCCGGCGTGACCGCACTCGTGGCACGGGCGCTCGGCTCGGGCTTCCGCTCGTCGCTCGCCATGTCGCTCGGGCTGGTGCTGGGCGACCTGACCTATCTCACCGCCGTGGTGCTGGGGCTCGCCATGGTGGCGCAGACCTTCGGCATGGTATTCCTGGCGATCAAGTGGCTCGGCGTCGCCTATCTCGCCTGGCTCGCCTGGAGCTTCTGGAACAGCGGCATCACGCCCGAGACGATCGAGGCGAAGAAGGGCAAGGACGGTTTCCTCCCCAGCCTGCTGGCCGGGCTGACGCTGACGCTCGGCAACCCCAAGACGATGATCTTCTACCTGGCGATCACGCCGACGGTGATCGACCTGAGATCGGTGACGCTGGCCGACTACGGCGTCCTCGTGGCGATCACCGTCGCGGTGCTGCTGCTGGTGCTGGTGCCCTATCTGGCACTGGCCTCGCAGGCGCGCTGGTTCCTGAAGACGCCCAGGGCGCTGAAGGCGCTCAACCGCACCGCGGCCGCCTTCATGGTGGGTGCGGCGGCAGCGATCGCCGCCCGCCAGTAAGGCTGTTCCGAGAATCTCATTCCAATGCCGGCGCATTGGCGGAAACGCATTTCCGTGCGATGCCGCTAATCAGGATGCGACCCACTCGGAATCTGCCCGGCGACACCCTATCTTCGTCGCCGGCAATGCGTCATCCAGGCAGGGAGCGAACCGTATGAACAAGCCCGTCACCCCCACGCGCGTACCCGGCCGCGGGCGCATCTACGGTTCGATCACCGAGACGATCGGCGACACGCCGCTGGTCAGGCTCGACAAGTTCGCCAAGGAACGGGGCGTGGCGGCGAACCTGCTTGCCAAGCTCGAGTTCTTCAACCCGATCGCCAGCGTCAAGGACCGCATCGGCGTGGCGATGGTCGAGGCGCTGGAAGCATCGGGCCGGATCACGCCCGGCAAGAGCACGCTGATCGAGCCGACCTCGGGCAATACCGGCATCGCGCTCGCCTTCGCCGCGGCCGCCAAGGGCTACAAGCTGATCCTGACCATGCCGGAGACCATGTCGATCGAGCGCCGCAAGATGCTGGCGCTGCTCGGCGCCGAACTGGTGCTGACCGAAGGCGCCAAGGGCATGAAGGGCGCCATAGCCAAGGCGGAGGAGCTGGTGCAGACCATCCCCAACGCCGTCATCCCGCAGCAGTTCGAGAACCCGGCCAACCCGGAGATCCACCGCCAGACCACGGCCGAGGAGATCTGGAACGACACCCAGGGCGAGATCGACATCCTCGTCGCAGGCATCGGCACCGGCGGCACCATCACCGGCGTCGGCCAGGTGATCAAGGGCCGCAAGCCGTCGCTGCGTGTGGTGGCGGTGGAGCCGGAGGGCTCGCCGGTGCTTTCGGGCGGCCAGCCGGGCCCGCACAAGATCCAGGGCATCGGCGCGGGCTTCGCGCCCAAGGTGCTGGACACCACCATCTACGACGAGATCGTCAAGGTCTCGAACGAGGAGGCCGTGGCAAACGCCCGGCTGGTGGCGCGGTTGGAAGGCGTGCCGGTCGGCATCTCCTCGGGTGCGGCGCTGCAGGCGGCGGTGGTCGTCGGCTCGCGGCCGGAGAATGCCGGCAAGAACATCGTGGTGGTGATCCCCTCCTTCGCCGAGCGCTATCTGTCGACGGTGCTGTTCGAGGGGCTCGGCGGGTAGGCCAACGCCGCAACCTGCCGCTACCCCGATGTCATAGCCTGGCAGGAGGCAGCGATGAACGACACCTACCGCACCCTGCTGGTGAGCGTCACCGGGCGCGTCCAGGGCGTCAGCTTCAGGGTCTGGACGCTGCGGGAAGCGCAGCGGCTCGGCCTGCGCGGCTGGGTGCGCAACGAGCGCGACGGCTCGGTGCGGGCGCTGATCTGCGGTCCGAACAAGGCGGTCGAGGCGATGCTGAAGGCGCTCTGGGACGGGCCGCGCGGCGCGGCGGTGACGAATGTCGTGGCCGAAGCGGCCGAGCAGCGGGACGTGCCGCCGGGCTTCGACATTATCGGCTGACGGCCGGCCGCATGGTGAGGCGCGCCGGTCCGCTACCTCACGGCTTCGGGAAAGGCTCGACGGTGCCCTTGAGCTTGATGGTGATCGGCTGGCCGAAGCGGTCCTTGGACTTGCCGGCCGGCACGCGGATCCAGCCCTCGCTGACGCAATATTCGCTGACATCCTCGCGCTCACGTCCGTTGAACAGGATGCCGACGCCGCGTTCCAGCGCCTCACCGTCGAAGAAGGGGCTGCGCGGGTCGATGCTCAGCCGGTCGGGAAGGGTCATTGCTCTCTCCAGGAATTCAGACGTCCCTGCGGGACGCGAAACGCGATTGCCCGCGCCGCGGGCGTTGCGAGGCCTGTTAAGGGCATTGGCGTCCAGCGTAAAGACCCTGCCGCATCGGCCCGAAAATCGGGATCGATTTTCGGAAAGCACGAAGCGCAGGTTCAAGGCGTTGGAGCGGCTTTGCGCGTCCAATCAGACGCGCGGCGCGCCATGCTCAGTTGCGCCCCTGGAATGCGTTCTCGACATGCACCGGCCAGCGCCGGGGCAGCACCGCCACCATGTCGAAGCGCACCGAGAGCTTGCCATAGTCGGGCTGGCGCGCCAGCCAGAGATCGGCCGCCGCCTCGATGCGCCGCTCGGAGCCGTAGGCCAGCGCATCCATGGCCTCGAGCAGCGTTTTCCGCGACTTGACCTCGACGATCAGCACCAGGTTGCCGCGCCTGGCGATCAGGTCGATCTCGCCGAGCTTCGTCTTGTAGCGCCGGGCGACGATCCGAAAACCCTTGAGCATCAGGGCAAGGGCGGCGAGCCATTCGCCGCGGTGGCCGCGGCTGTGCGCCTTCTGCCGGGCGAGCCGGTCAGTCACCCGCCCCTTCCTTGAGTTCGAGCAGGCGGCGGTAGAGCACAGGCTTCTGCCGGCCGGTCATGCGCGCGGCTTCCGCCGCGGCCTTCGATGCCGGCATCTCCCTGGCCAGCGACACCAGCAGCTTGTCGATGTCCTCGACCGTTTCGGTGCGCGCCGCGGGCGGGGCGACGCAGATGACGACCTCGCCCTTCGGCGTGTCGGCTGCGGCATAGTGCGCGGCCAGTTCGGCAAGCGTGCCGGTGCGGATCTCCTCGAAGGCCTTGGTGAGCTCGCGGCCGATCGCCGCCCCCCGGTCGCCCAGGACGTCGGCCATGGCGGCGAGCGTGTCGGCGAGCCGACGCGGCGATTCGAACAGGATCAGCGTGCCGGGCACGGCCTTGAGCTCTTCGAGCCGCGACCGCTTCTGCCCGTCCTTGACCGGCGGGAAGCCGGCGAAGAAGAACGCGTCCGACGGCAGGCCCGAAGCGGTCAGCGCGGCGAGCACGGCGGACGCGCCGGGGATGGGGACGACGCGGATGCCGTGCGCCTGCGCCTGCTCGACCAGCCGGAAGCCGGGGTCGGAGACCAGCGGCGTGCCGGCGTCCGACACCAGCGCCACGCTGCGGCCGCTCTCCAGCGCCTCGATCAGCCGCGGCCCGGCCTCGGCCGCATTGTGCTCGTGATAGGCGGTCGGCCGCTGGCGGATGCCGTAGCGGTCGAGCAGCACGCGGGTGACGCGCGTGTCCTCGCAGGCGACGTGATCGGCGCCGGCGAGCGTCTCCAGGGCGCGCAGCGTGATGTCGCCGAGATTGCCGATCGGGGTGGCGACCAGATAGAGCGCCGGATCGAGCGGCCGCGCCGCGATCTCGGTCTGGCCGACCACATAAACCCGCCTGTTTTCGCCTGTCTGCACCGAGCCCCGCTTGCCGTCCGATTCAGGGTGACGGCCCTTGGGTCCTGTTTGGCACGGCGAGCGCCGGCTTGCAAAAGGTTGTGATCGGTTCCGCCATGGCTTTGCCACAGTGCGGGACGGTAATCGCGACCGCGGATCGGCATAGCGATTCGCTAACAAAGGCAAAAGCACCAGCCATGCCCCATCGCTTCGACGCCTTCATCTCCCGCATCGACGCCGCCACCAAGGCGGTTCCCCCCTCAGGCCTTGTAGGCGACCAGCACCGCTCCCGCCGCGATCAGCGCGACGCCGAGCCAGTTCGCCGGGCCAAGACGCTCGCCCAGAAAGACGGCGCCAAACACCGCGACAAGAACGACGCTTAGCTTGTCGATCGGCGCCACCTGCGCGGCGTTGCCCAGCTTCAGGGCGCGGAAATAGCATAGCCACGAAGCCCCCGTGGCGAGACCCGAGAGAGCCAGGAAGGCATAGGTCTTCCCCGAAATCGCGCCCAGCGCCTGCGCCTGCCCGGTCGCGGTCACGATCCCCGCCAGGACCAGAAGGATGACCACGGTCCTGATCAGCGTGGCGAAATCGGAATTGACGTTCTCGACGCCGACCTTGGCGAAGATCGCTGTCAGGGCCGCGAAGACGGCGGACAGCACCGCCCAGAACTGCCAGGATTCGAGGGTCATGTCTGGCTCCGTGGAATGGTCTAGCTGGCCATTGGATTGCTGCCCGGTCATCCCTATTCCACCAGCCGAAAGACCAGCCGGACGAAAACAAGCATGACGGATCGCCGCAGCCAGAATTATTCCATATCCGATCTTCGCGACAGGCCGGAATTTGCTTCCACGGTGGCCGAGCGTGTCTGGAACGCCTGGTGGCGCGACCAGGGGGTCGGGCTCGATTACCTGCAAGGGCTGGTCGACGAGAGCTTGGCGCCCACCGGCCGCCCGATGGCGCTCGTCGCCCATCATGGCGACACTTTCCTCGGCACCGCGCATTTGATCGACGACGACCTCGAGGCCCGCCCGCAATACGCGCCCTGGGTGGCGGCCGTCTGGGTCGACGAGGCGGCGCGCAAGGCCGGCATCGGTTCGGCCCTGGTCCGGGCCGCAGCCGAAGCCGCCTTCGGGCAAGGCTTCGAGACAGTCTATCTCTGCGCCGAGCCGACCAAGGCCAGCTTCTATGAAGGGCTCGGCTGGCGGCGCATCGAGAGGGATGTCGACGGCCTCGACGTCTTTTCGCTGTCGAAGCCGTCGTGAAGGCAAATCAGCCCAGCAACGCCCGCTGCCGCTTCTCGCCGCCGGCCTTGCGCCAGGCGTTGAAGCGATGGGTGGCGGCGGCAAACGAGATCTTCATGGCGCGCGACACCGAATAGCGCGACTTGCCCTCGTCGAACATGCGGTAGCAGCACTCGACCCCCTGCTCGGTCAGCTTGCCGTCGGTGGCCTTGTTGAGCGGGTTGTCCGGATCGAATTTCTCGGGCGCCGGCTCCAGCATCTTCCTGAGGCGCTGCAGGTCGGCCTCGAGGCTGGCGATCAGCTCGAGCACGGGCTTGGGGTCGATGCGATGGGCTTGCTGCCTGGCCGCCATGGGAAACCTCTCTCCATATAGTAAGGTTAGCCTATATAGGCGCAAGTGAGGCTATAACAAGCTTTTGCGTTGCCCGGCTGGACCATGAAGCGGAAAATTGTTGCGCCGCTGGCGCATTGACCGCCGGTCTTGCTCGACCTAGTTTAGAACAATTCTAAACTAAGGAATCAGCATGCTTTCCCGTGTCTTCGGCTTCGGCCGCCGCGCCTTCGATTCCCTTTCCGAGCAGGAGATCCTGGCGCTCGCCATCTCGTCGGAGGAGGACGACGCCCGCATCTACCGTGCCTATGCCGACGGCCTGCGCGACGAGTTTGCGCAATCGGCCAAGATGTTCGACGCCATGGCCGAGGAGGAGGACGGCCACCGCGCCTCGCTGATCGAGCTGCACCGCAAGCGCTTCGGCGAGCGCATCCCGCTGATCCGGCGCGAGCATGTGCGCGGCTACTACGAGCGCAAGCCCGACTGGCTGGTGCGCCCGCTCGGCATCGACAAGGTGCGCGACCAGGCCGAGGAGATGGAGCGGCAGGCCCACCGCTTCTACATCGAGGCGGCGAAGCGCACGTCGGATGCCTCCACCCGCAAGCTGCTCGGCGACCTGGCGGCCGCCGAGCAAGGCCATGAATCGCTCGCCCACCGCCTCGGCCTCAAGCACGTGCCCGAGGACGTCAGGGAAGAGGAGCGGACCGGCGAGCGGCGCCAGTTCATCCTGACCTATGTGCAGCCCGGCCTCGCGGGCCTGATGGACGGCTCGGTGTCGACGCTGGCGCCGATCTTCGCCGCAGCCTTCGCCACGCAGGACACCTGGCAGACCTTCCTGGTCGGCCTGTCGGCTTCCGTCGGCGCCGGCATCTCGATGGGCTTCACCGAAGCCGCCCACGACGACGGCAAGCTGTCCGGGCGCGGCTCGCCGATAAAGCGCGGCCTCGCCTCCGGCATCATGACGGCTATCGGCGGTCTCGGCCACGCCCTGCCCTACCTCATCCCGCATTTCTGGACGGCGACGACCGTGGCGGCGGCCGTGGTGTTCGTGGAACTCTGGGCGATCGCCTTCATCCAGAACCGCTACATGGAGACGCCGTTCCTGCGCGCCGCCTTCCAGGTGGTGCTCGGCGGCGGGCTGGTCCTTGCGGCGGGCGTGCTGATCGGCAACGCGTGACGTGCATGGCAGCAGGCCCCCCTCTGGCCTGCCGGCCATCTCCCCCTCAAGGGGGGAGATTGGCAGCTCCCGCGCTCTGACAACTCTGGAGCGACGCCGGATGATCGGCTTTGACGCCAATGACAGCTGATCTCCCCCTCGATGGGGGAGATGGCCGGCAGGCCGGAGGGGCGGTGTATTGACACAATTCGGCCGGCATCGAAGCATCCGCCGCCGGCGACATGTCAGGCTGAAGCAGGTTCAGCGCCAAAACGGCCGCGCGCATTCGCGCTCCACGTCGCGGCGGGTGAGCCCGATGTCTTCGAGCGCCTTGTCGTCGAGGTCGGAAAGGTGGAGCCGCTGCAGCTGCCGGTCGTAGCAACGCATCAGCAACCGCAGGACCGGGAACCTCCGGCCGGCAGGCCGTTCCTCTGCCACGATGTCGAAGTCGGTGGTCATGGCGATCTCCTTTCTGCCGCCAGAATACGGATTGCCCGACGAGAATGCTTCGACTAACATCGAATGATGCGAGCGGCCTACCAGAGGCCGCTATGAGACGGAGGTCACCATGAAGGAAGGTCCCGATATCGCCCGCATCGCCAGCCTGGTCGGCGATCCCGCCCGTGCCAACATGCTGATGGCGCTGATGGACGGCGGCGCGCTCACTGCCAGCGAGCTGGCGCTCGAGGCCGGCGTCGGCCTGCCGACGGCGAGCTCGCACCTGGTAAAGCTGATGGACGGCAGGCTGCTCAAGGTGGCGAGCCAGGGGCGGCACCGCTACTACGCGCTTGCCGGCACCGAGGTCGCGACGATGATCGAGGCGATCAGCGGCGTGGCCGCCGGTTCAGGGCCGCAACGCGCCCGACCGGGACCGCGCGACAAGTCGATGCGCGAGGCACGCGTCTGCTACGACCACCTTGCCGGCGAGCACGCGGTTGCGATGTTCGATCGCTTCGTCGCCGAAGAGATCATCGTGCACGACGGCGAGGTCCGCCTCGGGCCGGCCGGGCCGGCGTTCTTCGCCGCCATCGGCATCGACACTTCCAACCTCGGCGCCTCGCGCCGGCCGATGTGCCGCGCCTGCCTCGACTGGAGCGTGCGCCGCTCGCATCTGGCCGGCTCGCTGGGTGCCGCCATCCTCGACAAGATCGTCGCCGAGAAATGGGCGCGCCGGCCTGCCGGCAGCCGGGTCGTCGAATTCACGCCGCCCGGCCGCAAGGCGTTCGAGAGGACCTTCCTCGGCTAGAACCTCCCGCCACCGCGCCGAGCCTGGCCGGAAGGGCCGCGAACACGCCTCTATTGGTAACCGCCGCGCGAAACCTGTGGATAGTTTCGCGGCAATCGGCGGTTACTTGTGTGGTCGAAATGGCACATCTTAACCATTGCCGCCCGATCCGGCCTAAATGCCCAGAAAAGAACGCAATTCAGCCCCGATCGGGCGCATTTTCACACGAAGATTAACATCGCGTTCACCGAAGATTCACGACCGACGGCTATGATCGCTTCCACATTCGGAACGGGCTTCCGAAGGGACAGGGATAAGAACAATGGCTATCTGGAACCAACTCTCTCACGCCGCCGTGGCGTTTCGCGAATTCATCGCTCCAACCTACCGCCCCGAACGCCACTACATGCGCGGTCCGGGACCGGCCTGCGCACGCCGCGCCCACCAGCTCAAGACCCGCGTGACGATCCACTGATCATGACCGTTACCGGACGTCACGACAGCCGCATCGCGCGGCCGGCCAGCGACCACCGCAGCACCACCCTGCGTGGCGAACGCCGGGCTGCTGCCTCCCGCCTGTAAGGCAAACGCCTGCCAGGCGGCGCATGCCCGGCAACTCCACGCCCTCCGCAAGCAGCCGCATCAACACGCCGAGGACCTAACCGCCTTCGGCCGGGCAACGCATTGGCGCGCCTCGTCGGGCGCGCCCGGTCGGGCGGTGCCCGACCTCACCACAATTCGTGACGGACGTTCAGGTCCTTGATCACCGGCACGTCCTTCAGCATCGCGCACAGCCGGGCGATGTTGGGCCAGGCGGCATCCGCCTTGCCGGCTTCGGGGTGCCAGAAGACCAGCATCAAGAGATAGACGTCGGCGACCGACATGCGCTCGCCGGCGAGCCAGCGGCGGCCCGCAAGCGCCCGTTCGACGATACCGAAGCCGCGGTCCAGTTCCGCGATGGCCGCGGCCTTGACCGCGCCGGCGCCCGCCGCGTCGGCGGTATAGCGCGACGCGTAGTAGATGCGCAGGATCGCCGGGTAGACCACAGAGGTCATGAACGCCATCCAGCGCAGGAAATCGGCGCGCCCGATGCCGTCGGACGCAGGCGCCAGCCGCGCGTAGGGATAGCGTTCGGCGATCAGCTGGCAGATGGCGGCCGACTCCGTCATCGCCTCGCCTTCCGGCAGCACCAGCGCCGGCACCTGGCGGAGCGGGCTCACCTCGGCAAAACGCTCGTCGGGGTCGACGCCCTTGGCGACATCGATGCGTTCGAACGGCGCGCCCGCCAGTTCCAGCGCCGCCTCGACCACGAACCCGCCGCTGCCGGCGCGGGTGTAGAGCTTGTACATGTTCGTCCCCCTGAATTTGAAGCGGGGGATTTGACATGCGCCGAGCCGGCTTCTCAAGCATCTCGGTCGCGCCAGCACGGGAATTTCGCCGGACCAGCCGCGCCCTTCCACGGCCTCTTGAAAAAATCTCCGTCCGCATGTCGAAATCCCCCGGGCGCGGACGACATTCGTTCGGCCCGCGACGACGCGGCCCTGGCAAACACAGGAGACCACCATGCAGTACGTGCTTCTCATCCATGCAGAAGAGGTGCCCGGCGACGTTCCCTCCGCCGAAGCGGTGAAGCAGATGAGCGCCCCCTACGCCGCCTACAACGAGGCGCTGATCAAGGCCGGCGCGCTCCTGTCCGGCGAGCGGCTGCAGCCGACGTCCAACGCGACCATCGTGCGCGTGCGCGACGGCAGGACGCAGGTGCTCGACGGCCCCTTCGCCGCGACCAAGGAACAGCTCGGCGGCTTCTACGTCATCGAGGCGCCGGACCTCGACGCCGCGCTCAACTGGGCGGCGCGCTGCCCGACCGCCAGCAACGGCACCATCGAAGTCCGGCCGGTCTGGCCGACCCGCTAACCATGCCGGAGGCGGCGGACAAGGCCCGGGCGGCGGCGGAAGCGGCCGCCCGCCAGAGCTACGGCAAGCTGGTCGCCTTCCTTGCCGCCCGCTCGCGCGACGTGGCAGGCGCCGAGGATGCGCTGGCCGACGCCTTTGCCGCGGCGCTTGCCAGGTGGCCTGAGACGGGCGTCCCCGCCCGTCCGGAAGCGTGGCTGCTCAGCGTCGCGCGCCGCCGCGCCGCCGACCAGCACCGCCGCCGCGCCACGCGCCAGGCGGCCCTGCCGCACCTCAGGCTGATGAGCGAGGAAACGGAGGCCGAGACCGTGCATGACGACCTGCCCGACGAGCGCCTCGGCCTGATCTTTGCCTGCGCTCATCCCGCCCTGGACCCGGGCGTGCGCGCGCCGCTGATCCTGCAGACCCTGCTCGGCTTCGACGCAGCCACCATCGCCTCCGCCTTCCTGGTCTCGCCGGCCGCCATGGGGCAGCGGCTGGTGCGCGCCAAGGCGCGCATCCGCCAGACCGGCATTCCCTTCCGCATTCCCGACAAGGCGGAACTCGGCGAGCGGCTGCAGGCGGTGCTGGAGGCGATCTATGCCGCCTTCTCCGAAGGCTGGGGCGACGCCGCCGGCTCCGAATCGCGTCGGCGCAACCTCGCCTCCGAGGCGATCTGGCTGGGCCGGCTGGTGGCGCGGCTGATGCCGGACGAGCCGGAGGCCCTGGGCCTGCTTGCGCTGATGCTGCACGCCGAGGCACGCCGTGGGGCCAGGCGCGACAGCGCCGGCGAATTCGTGCCGCTGAGCGAGCAGGACACGCGCCTGTGGGATGCCGGCCTTGCCGGCGAGGCCGACGCCCTCATCATCCGTACCGGCCCCTTCGCCGCGCTTGGCCGCTACCAGATCGAGGCGGCGATCCAGTCGGCGCACGCGGCGCGGCGCTTCACCGGCTGTACCGACTGGCCGGCGATCGCCACCCTCCATGCCGCGCTCCTGGCGATCTCGGCATCGCCGGTCGCCGCGGTCAACCATGCCGTCGCGGTCGCCTATGCGGGACGGCCGGCCGAGGGCCTGCGGCTGCTCGACGCGATCGGCGACACGAGGCTCGACGCCTACCAGCCCTACTGGGCGGCGCGGGCCGAGCTTTTGTCGCTCACCGGCGACGCCGAACAGGCCCACAAGGCCTATCTGGTCGCCATCGGGCTCGAGACCGACCCCGCCGTGCGCCGCTTCCTGGAAAAGAGGCGCGAAGCGCTGGCGCAGGGACGGCCGGGCGGGTGAGTTTTCGGGCTGCGGCTGCCACCTTGCAGGCTCAGCGCCGCGTCACGCGCATCGGCAGGCCGCCCTGCGGCTGGGTGGTGAGCTTCTGCACCGGCCAGGGCCTGGTCTCGGGCAGCACGTCGAAACGGTAGCGCGACAGCATGATAGCGAGCGCGATGATCGCCTCCTGCATGGCGAAGCTCGCGCCGATGCAGACGCGCGGGCCGGCACCGAAAGGCAGATACTGGTAGCGGTCGATCCTGTCCCTGTTTTCGGGATGGAAGCGCTCGG
Organism: Aminobacter sp. Piv2-1; assembly: GCF_037625995.1. Classification (NCBI taxonomy): domain Bacteria; kingdom Pseudomonadati; phylum Pseudomonadota; class Alphaproteobacteria; order Hyphomicrobiales; family Phyllobacteriaceae; genus Aminobacter; species Aminobacter sp. Piv2-1. The sequence goes on along the minus strand of NZ_JARKMU010000002.1, from coordinate 79,104 downwards.
GCAAAAAGGCTTCCGGATTGTCCCAGAGCTTGCGGTGGCGGTGGACAGTCCAGGGCATGACCAGCACCTGCGCCTTGCGCGGGATTTTCAGCCCCTTGTATTCGTCGTCGGCGACGGGCTCGCGGTTGATCGAGGGCGCCGGCGGATAGAGCCGGAGCGCCTCCTCGAAGGCGGCGCGGGTGAGCGGCATGGCGTCGAGCCATTTCACCGGGTCGGGCTCCTGCGCCAGAACCGCGTCGATCTCGCGCTCGATGCGATCGCGCTCCCAGGTGGCCTCGGCGAGGCAGTAGATGGTCCAGCCCAGAGCGCGCGCCGTGGTCTCGTGGCCGGCGCCGATGAAGGTGATGATGTTGTCCTCGATCTCCTGGCGCGAGAGGCCGTCGGGGCCTTCAGCGCGGAGCAGGAGGGTCAAGAAGTCCTGCGGCGCGCCGGCAGGGTCGCGGGCCAGCCTGTCGCTGCGCATCGCCACCGTGTCGGTGACGATCTTGCGGAAATAGGCCATGGTCTTGCGGCCGCGGATGCGGGTGATGCGCGGCAGCCATTCGGGCGCGCGCAGCAGGTCGAGCGGGTCGACGCGGCCCATGGTCTCGAACAGCCGGTCGATCTCGTGGCCGAAGCTGCCGGCCTCGCCGGCGATCTCGCCGGAGAACAGCGTCTCGGCGAGGATCTCGTAGGTGAGCATGGTCATGTCCTGGGCGACATCGACCGGGCCGGCGGCATCGTCGTAGCGTTTGACGAAGTCGAGCGTGCGGGCCAGCATCGGCTGGGCGAAGCCGAAGATGTTGCGCGGGGTGAAGACCGGCGCCATGGCCTTGCGCGAGCGCTTCCAGACGTCGCCCTCGGCAGTCAGGAGCCCGTCGCGCAGGATGGGGCGCAGGATCATCTGGCGGACGGTCGCCATCTTGTAGTTCTTGGCGTTGTCGACCAGCACGTGGCGGATGAGGCCGGGATCGTTGGCGATGACCAGCGGGCCGCCGATGCCCGACACCGAGATCCACGGTTCGTTGTAGGAGGGCTCGCCCCACAGCTCGAGCGGATTGCGGTAGACGATCCGCATCATCTCCAGCGTCGACGGCGGCGTGGTGCGCGGCACGGGCGCGGGCGGCACGAAGGGGGCTGGATTGGTGTCCATGAACGGCTCCGCTGGTTCCTACAATGTAGTAACCGGACATGCGGGCGTCCATGCGGCCGAACGGCGCTCAGGCGCTCCAGCCGAGCTGGCGGGCCTGATGGCCGCTGTCGCGGATGCCCCAGCGCTGGGTGATGCGGCCGTCGGCGACGGTGAACCATTCGATGGCCGTCAGCTCGAAGCTCTTGCCGGTGGCCGGCATGCCGCGGAACGGGGCGACCGCCTTGCCGGTCTCGCGGAAGCGGACGACGACGTTGTCGCCCTCCTCGGCCATGTCGAGGATTTCGAGGCGCATGGCGAGAGCCTCGTGCAGCTCGCGCCAGATCGGCAGGGCGAAGTCGAGCGTGCCGTGCCCGAGTACGCCATGGATGACGGCGTCGGGCGCGAACAGGGAGGTCAGGGCAGCGAAATCGCCCGAGTTCATCGCCTCGACATAGGCGCGGACGACGGTCTTGGCGGGTGTCTGGTTCAGCATGACGGGCTCCAGGGGAGGATGGCACGGGCGCCTCGGCGCCTGAGATCGTGCGGTTCGGCGCCGGTCTATCGCGGCCGTCCGCCCACCGGGAGCCGCGCCACTTGCAGAACGGTTCTGCGAAAGTGCAGAATGGGCGATGTTCGACTGGAACGACCTGCGCTACCTGATCGCCACCGCCCGCCACGGCTCGACGCTGAAGGCGGCGGGCGCGCTCGGCGTCAACCAGACGACCGTCGCCCGGCGCATCAAGGCACTGGAGGACGCGCTCGGCATCGAGCTGTTCCATCGCCGACAATCTGGCTACGTGGTGACGGAGGAAGGGCGCGCGGTGCTCGACCTCGCCAGGGCGACGGAGGAGGCTGCGGCGCGGCTCGAGGAAAAGGTCGCGGCGCGCAAGCGGGCACTCTCGGGCAAGATCAGGATCACGGGAACGGAACTGACCGCCCGCCTGCTGCTCGCGCCCGCCATCTCCAGGCTGCGCGCGGCCTTTCCCGAGATCGCCACCGATGTCATCTCCACGGACGACAGGCTGGACCTCGGCAAGGGCGAAGCCGACATCGCCCTGCGCGCCGGCGGTGCCGGCGAGCGCGACGACATCGTGCGGCGCAGGCTGCCGGATTCGGTGTGGGCGATCTACATGGCGCGGTCGCTGGCCGAAACCGCCGGAATACCCGAAAGCGAGGCGGATATCGCCCGCTTCCCCGTCATCGCCGGCGAAGGCACCCTTGCCGCCGCCTGGCCGGTGGCGCTGCTGGAGGAGCGAGCCGATCCGGCGCGGATCGCGCTGCGCTCCAACTCGCTGCCGGGACTGCTGGCCGCGGCCGAAGCGGGGCTTGGGCTCGCCGCCCTGCCCGCGATTGCCGCGCATGGCTCGACGCAGCTGGTGCGGTGCGACGCGCTGGGTAGCTTTCCGAGCCCGTTCTGGCTGTGCTGGCACGAGAGCAGGCGCAACGACCCGCTGATCCGCAGCGTGGCCGATTTTCTCGCGACCGAGATCGTCGGGAAGAAGGCGCTGATAACCGGCCTGATTGACGGCTAGGTCATCGGCCCGATTACCGGCCCGATTACCGGAATGTGATTCGGTTACCGAAAGGTGCCTTCTTGCAACTGGAGGGCTCCGGCGACTATGTCTGGCCGGTCACCATTGGATACCTGCCCACCAAGGACTGAAATCTTGAAACACCAGCTCAATATCGTCGTGGCCAGCACCCGCCCCGGCCGCGTCGGACCCGTTTTCGCCCGCTGGCTCGATGCCTATGCGCGCGAGCACGGCAAGTTCGAACCCGTCATCACCGACATCGAAGCCTTCGGCCTGCCGATGTTCGACGAGCCCAAGCACCCGAGGCTCGGCCAGTATGAGAACGAACACACGAAGAAATGGTCCGAGGCGATCAAGGCCGGCGACGCCTTCGTGTTCGTGACGCCGGAATACAACTTCTTCGCCGCCCCCGCACTGGTCAACGCCGTCAACTACCTGGCGCGCGAGTGGAACTACAAGCCCGCCGGCTTCCTGAGCTATGGCGGCGTCTCCGCCGGCCTGCGCGCCGTGCAGTCGGAAAAGATGCTTCTGACGACGCTGAAGATCATGCCGATCCCCGAGGCGATCGCGATTCCCGCCTTCGCACAGCACCTCGACGAGGAGGGCGAGTTCAAGGCCAACGACCTGGTCAAGGACAGCGCCAGGACGATGCTGGACGAACTGCATCGCTGGAGCGAGGCGCTGAGGCCGCTCAGGGCTGCCTGACTCTCTGCATGACAACGGGGTGGCGACAGGCCGCCCCGCACAGATCTGGGCTGCCGACAGTCCCGAGTGGCGAAGGGCACATTTCGAAGGCTCGCAACCGCCGCCCGCACGGCGGCGGTGACTGCTCGCCAAAGCCCGTTATCCCCGCCCAAAACCCCCGTAAAACTTGGAAAAGTCACACTTAACCCCTATATCTCGAGGACTAGTGGGCGTGCGATTCGGGGCCGATTCTGCCGCGTCCTTCCGCGGCAGTCAGACGAAAGATCTTCATGAGCGACCAGTCCGAGAACCTTCCCGGCGCCCAGGCCGAGTACGGCGCAGATTCCATCAAGGTTTTGAAGGGCTTGGATGCCGTCCGCAAGCGCCCCGGCATGTATATCGGCGACACCGACGACGGCTCGGGCCTGCATCACATGGTCTATGAGGTGGTCGACAACGCCATCGACGAGGCGCTGGCCGGCCATGCGACGCTGGTGACCGTGACGCTGAACCCCGACGGCTCGTGCACGGTGACCGACAACGGCCGCGGCATTCCGACCGACATCCATCCCTCGGAAGGCGTTTCCGCCGCCGAGGTGATCATGACGCAGCTGCACGCCGGCGGTAAGTTCGACCAGAACTCCTACAAGGTTTCCGGCGGTCTGCACGGCGTCGGCGTGTCGGTGGTCAACGCGCTGTCGGTGTGGCTGAAGCTCAAGATCCGCCGCAAGGGCCAGATCCACGAAATGACCTTCAGCCACGGCAACGCGGTGGCTCCGCTGAAGGTCGTTGGCGAGGCCGGCGACGAGACCGGCACGGAAGTGACCTTCCTGCCCTCGTCCGACACCTTCACCATGGTGGAGTTCGACTACGGCACGCTGGAACACCGGCTGCGCGAGCTCGCGTTCCTGAACTCGGGCGTGCGCATCGTGCTGACCGACAAGCGCCACGCCGACATCAAGAGCCAGGAACTGCTCTATGACGGCGGCCTGATCGAATTCGTGAAGTATCTCGACCGCGCCAAGAAGCCGCTGATCGAAAAGCCGATCGCCATCAAGGCGGAGCGCGACGGCATCACCGTCGAAGTGGCGATGTGGTGGAACGACAGCTACCACGAGAACGTGCTGGCCTTCACCAACAACATCCCGCAGCGCGACGGCGGCACGCACCTCGCCGGCTTCCGCGGAGCCTTGACCAGGCAGGTGACGGGCTATGCCGAAAGCTCGGGCCTGACCAAGAAGGAAAAGGTGACGCTGACCGGCGACGACTGCCGCGAAGGCCTGACCGCCGTTTTGTCGGTCAAGGTGCCGGACCCCAAGTTCTCGTCGCAGACCAAGGACAAGCTGGTGTCGTCGGAAGTACGCCCGGTGGTCGAAAGCCTGGTCAACGAGGCGCTCGGCACCTGGCTGGAAGAGCATCCGGCCGAAGGCAAGACGCTGGTCGGCAAGGTGGTGGAAGCCGCCGCCGCCCGCGAGGCCGCGCGCAAGGCGCGGGAACTCACCCGCCGCAAGGGCGTGCTCGACATCACCTCGCTGCCCGGCAAGCTGGCCGACTGCCAGGAGCGCGATCCGGCAAAATCCGAAATCTTCATCGTCGAGGGTGACTCGGCAGGCGGTTCGGCCAAGAGCGGCCGGTCGCGCCAGAACCAGGCGATCCTGCCGCTGCGCGGCAAGATCCTGAACGTCGAGCGCGCCCGCTTCGACCGCATGCTGTCGTCGGACATGATCGGCACGCTGATCACCGCGCTCGGCACCTCGATCGGCAAGGACGAGTTCAGCGCCGACAAGCTGCGCTACCATAAGATCATCATCATGACCGACGCCGACGTCGACGGCGCCCACATCCGTACGCTGCTTTTGACGTTCTTCTTCCGCCAGATGCCGGAGCTGATCGAGCGCGGGCACCTCTATATCGCCCAGCCGCCGCTCTACAAGGTGACGCGCGGCAAGAGCTCGCAGTACCTCAAGGACGAGGGCGCCTTAGAGGAGTATTTGGTCGACGTCGGCCTGGACGAGGCGTCGCTGACGCTCGCCAACGGCGAGGTGCGCGTCGGCCAGGACCTGCGCGCGGCGGTGACCGACGCGCTCGGCGTGCGCACGCTGATGGACGGGCTGCACACGCGCTATTCGCGCGCCGTGGTAGAGCAGGCGGCAATCGCCGGCGCGCTCAACCCCGACATCTTCGGCGATCTCGGCCGCGCCAAGGACATGGCCGAGGCCATCGCCAAGCGTCTCGACCTGATCTCCGAGGACATCGAGCGCGGCTGGAGCGGCGAGGTGTCGACCTCCAACGAAGGCCCCGGCGGCTATGTCTTCAAGCGCACGCTGCGTGGCGTGACCGAGCATGTGCAGCTCGACATGGCGCTGATCAACTCGGCCGACGCGCGCGCGCTCGACCGCTTCGCAGCGCGGCTCGGCGAGGTCTACAGCCAGCCGCCGGTGCTGCGTCGCAAGGAGAATTCGGAGTCAATCGCCGGGCCGCTCGCCCTGCTCGACGCGGTGTTCGCCTCGGGCCGCAAGGGCCTGACCATGCAGCGCTACAAGGGCCTCGGCGAGATGAACGCCGAGCAGCTGTGGGAGACCACGCTCGACCCGAACGTGCGCTCGCTGCTGAAGGTGCAGGTGACGGACGCGACCGACGCCGACTCGCTGTTTGCCCGCCTGATGGGCGACGAGGTGGAGCCGCGCCGCGACTTCATCCAGGAGAACGCGCTGAGCGTCGCCAACCTCGACGTCTGATCGCAACAGATCGACTTGTTGCACCTCGCCTCCTTCGCGCCGCGAAGGGGGCGATTGTGTTTCCGGGGGTGCGGTGGGGTTCGCGCTCGAGGCGGCAGCACGCTTCCCATGGACCATCGGCGGGCGGCTCGAACAGACGTGTCTTCAGCACGGCTCTTGGCAATTCCATATACGTTCTATATATGAAACATATATGGAGAACTCCGATGGGCATTGTGAACATAGACGATGAGTTGCACGAGCAGCTGCGCAGGGCGAGCAAGGTGTCGTGCCGCTCGATCAACGCGCAGGCCGCCTTCTGGATCAAGGTCGGCATGCTGTGCGAGACCAATCCGACGCTGAGCTTCAACGAGATCATGGAGCGCGAGCTGAGCTCCGCCGGCGTTTCGGCCCAGTCGCTGGCCGCGATCCAGGCATGATCAAGCAGCCCGAGGAGCTGCTGCTGCTGACCGAGTCCGGCAGGCTGCTGGCGCAAGTGTTCGCGCTCCTGGATCGCATCCCGCTCGAAGGCAAGTCGACGCTCGAGATCAACGACATGGCCGAGCGGTTCATCGTCGACGACCTCCAGGCCCGACCGGCAAGCAAGGGGCAGTACGGCTATGGCTTCGTGCTGAACTCGTCAATCAACGAGGTGGTCTGCCACGGCATTCCATCGCAATCGGACGTGCTGAAGGCTGGAGACATCGTCAATCTCGACATCACACTGGAGAAGAACGGCTACATCGCCGATTCCAGCAAGACCTATCTCGTCGGCGAGGTGCACCAAGCCGCCAGGAGACTGGTAGAGGCCACGCACGAGGCCTTGTGGCAGGGCATCCGAGCGGTTCGCCCCGGCGCTACGCTCGGCGACATCGGCTGGGCGATCGAGCGCCATGCCAAGCGCAACGGCTATTCGGTGGTGCGCGACTTCTGCGGCCATGGCATCGGCCGCGAGATGCACGAGAAGCCCGACGTCCTGCACTACGGCAAGCCGGGCACCGGGCTCACGCTGCGCGAGGGCATGGTGTTCACCATCGAGCCGATGCTCAATCGCGGCCGCCGTAGCGTGCGCACCGAGGCCGACGGCTGGACCGTAGTGACGCGGGACGGCTCGCTTTCGGCACAGTTCGAGCACACGGTTGCGGTGACGGCTTCCAGCGTGTCGGTGCTGACGCTGCGTCCCGACGAAGTGCAGCGATACGCTTCGCTGTGAGCGGCGAAGGCCCACCGTCCCCTTAGATTGTAGAAGGAAGGACGGTGCGGCATCTCAATGACTGCGTTCCCTCCTTCAGCCGTTCGTTTCTTCCAGCACCCCTCATCCGTCCTGGCGCTGCGCGCCAATCCACCTTCTCCCACAAGGGGCGAAGGAGAAGTCGCGCTTGCCCCTGCCCTCCGCTATGGCCCCGGGCGTTCGTCGTTGGGAAAAGCCAATCGTTGGCTTTCTGGCCTGCGGCCACCACTCCTCACCCCACCAGGGGAGAAGGGGAAGTCGCGAAACTCCTCGCCCCACAGCGGGGAGAAGAATCAGTCCGCCTCGCGCAGGCGGTAGCCGACGCCGGTTTCGGTGGTGATGTATTGCGGCTCGTCGGGGGTCTTCTCGATCTTCTGCCTGAGCTGGCGGACATAGACGCGGAGATATTGCACGTCGGCCGATCCGCCCCAGACATGCTCCAACAGGAAGCGGTGGGTGAGCACCTTGCCGGCGTGCTGCACCAAGGCGCGCAGGATGTCGTATTCCTTGGGCGACAGCTTCACCTCCTGACCGGCGAGCCGGACGATGCGCTTGACCAGGTCGACCGACAGCTCGCCGGTCTGGAACACCGGCTTTTCGCCCTGTTGCTGCAGCCGGTGGCGCAGTGCCGTGCGGATGCGGGCGATGAGTTCGTTCATGCCGAAGGGTTTTGTCACGTAGTCGTCGGCGCCGAGTTCCAGCGCCTTGACGATGCCGGCTTCGTCGGTGCGGCTCGACAGGATGATGACCGGGGCCTGCATGCCCTCCGCCCGCCATTCGGCGAGCAGGTCATGCCCGGCCATGTCGGGCAGACCGAGATCGAGCAGGACGAGATCCGGCTGCTCCGCCCTTGCGATGGCAAGCGCCGGCTTGGCCGCCGGCGCCTCGATGACGGTGTAGTCCTGCGTGCCGAGCCCGACGCGCAGGAGCTTGCGGATCGGCGGCTCGTCGTCGACGACGAGTATCTTCACCCCGGTGGTACTCATGCCATTCCTTCGAGCTTCGATGCCTCGGGCGGCACCGGCATGGTGATGGTGAAGACCGCGCCCGGCCGATCGCCCCGGTTGGAGGCGACGATGGTGCCGCCCATCGCCTCGACGAAGCCGCGGCAGATCGACAGGCCGAGGCCAGTGCCGGCGCGGACATGGTCGCCCTTGCGCACCCGATAGAACGTATCGAAGATCCGTTCCAGATCGGCCTGCGAGATGCCGGGGCCCTCGTCCATGATCTGAAGCGCCACCGAGCCATGGTCGGACCAGCCGCGAATGCGGATCAGCGAACCCTCGGGCGCGTATTTGGAGGCATTGTCGAGCAGGTTGAACAACACCTGTTCGAACAGCACGGGATCGACCTTGAGCATCGGCAGGTCGGCCGGCATGTCGACCTCGGTCCTGTGCTGGGCGGTGATCTTGGCGGCGCGGCGGAGCGCCGAGCCGACGATGTCACCCGGATAATGCAGCGCATAGTTGGGTTCCATCGCACCCGACTCGATCTTGGTCATGTCGAGCAAGTTGGCGATGAAGCGGTTGAGCCGCTCGGATTCGTCGACGACGGTGGAGACCAGCTCCGCCCTGCCCTCCTCCGGCAGCGAACCGCCGAAGTCGCGCAATGCGCCCGCCGCGCCCATGATGCCGGCAAGCGGCGTCTTGAGGTCGTGCGAGATCGAGGTGAGCAGCGCCGAGCGCAGCCGGTCGGCCTCGACGGCGAGGCGGGCGCGGTCGACGTCGGCGACGAGCTGGATGCGCTCGATGGCGACCGCCGCCTGGTCGGCGAGCGCGTCGAACAGGCGCTGCTGCTCAGGCGTGAGGATTGGGCCCTGGCGGTCGTTGTCGAGGCCGACGACGCCCACCGCCATGCGGCCCGTGCGCAGCGGCAGATAGAGACGCTTGGCGCCGGGCAGCGTGTCGGCGCCACGGCCGGCGGCGCGGTTGTGCTCCCAGGCCCATTTGGCGGCGGCGATGTCGGCGTCGACCAGCGTGTCGTCGGGCGGATAGCCGGCCTTGACGGCGATCGTGCCTTCCTCGGGCAACAGCAGCACGACGCGCACCTTGAGCATCGAGGCGATCTGGAAGGCCGTGGCCCAGAGCACGTCGTCGAGCGTGCCGGTGCCGGCGAGCTTCTTCGAAAACAGATAGAGGTCTTCCGTCATGCGCGCCCGCTCGCGGGCGGCGGCGGCCTGGCGCTGGACGCGGCCGGTGAGGTTCGACGCAATCACCGCCACGACCAGGAAGAACAAGAGCGCCACCACGCTTTCGGGGTCGGCGATGGTCAGCGTGTAGACCGGCGGCAGGAAGAAGAAGTTGTAGGCGAGCGAACTCAGCACCGAGGCGTAGAGCGCCGGCCACAGGCCGAGCGTGACCGCCGAGGTGAGCACCGCCATCAGGAAGACGAGCGCGATCGAGCGGACGTCGAGGAAGGTGTCGAGGGCGAAGCCGAAGGCGAGCGCACCGGTCACATGCAACGTCGCCACCAGATAGGGCCGGGGGTCGAGGCCGCGCCGCTGGGCGGCGGTCCTGATGCCGCGCGCGGCAAGCGCCGCGTCCTGCTCGGTGCCGGAGGTGACATGGACGGAGATATTGCCGGCCTGGCGGATCAGATCATGGGTGACCGAGCCCTCGAACAGCTCGCGCCAGCGCGGCTTGGACGGCTTGCCAATGACGATGTGGGTGAAATTGTGCGTGCCGGCGTGGCGGACGATGTCCTCGGCCACCGACTGGCCGGGGATGGTGACCGCCTCGCCGCCGAGCTGCTCGGCGAGCCGCATGGTGGCGGCGAGCCGGTCCTTGTCGACATCGGCGAGGTTGGCCGAGCGCGAGGTCTCGACGTGGAGGGCCGCCCAGGGGCAGCGCAGCCGGTCGGCCTGACGGCGGGCGAAGCGCACGAGCGAGGCGCTGCGCGGATGCTCGTCGACGGCGACCAGCACACGGTCGCCGGCGGCCCACGGGCCCTCGATGGCATGGGCCTGCATGTGGGTGAGCAGCTGCTCGTCGACGCGCTGGGCCGTGCGGCGCAGCGCCAGCTCGCGCAGCGCCGTCAGGTTGCCGGGCGAAAAATAGTTCTCGATGGCGCGGCGCGCCGTGGTCGGCACGTAGACCTTGCCCTCATGCAGGCGCTTGATCAAGTCGTCAGGGGTGAGGTCGATGATCTCGACGTCGTCGGCGCGGTCGATGATGAGGTCCGGCACCGTCTCGCGCACGGTGATGCGCGTGATCTGGGCGACGATGTCGTTGAGGCTCTCGACATGCTGGATGTTGAGGGTGGTGTAGACGTCGATGCCCTGGCCGAGCAGCTCCTGGACGTCGAGATAGCGCTTGGGATGGCGGCTGCCGGGGGCATTGGTATGGGCGAGCTCGTCGACCAGCACCAGCTTCGGTCGGCGGGCGATGATGGCGTCGAGGTCCATTTCCTCGAGCTTGCGACCCTTGTAGTCGACCGCCTTGCGCGGGATGACCTCGAAGCCCTCGACAAGCGCCTGGGTCTCGCGGCGGCCATGGGTCTCGACCACGCCGATGACGACGTCGGTGCCGTCGCCAAGCCGGGCGCGGCCCGACATCAGCATCTCGTAGGTCTTGCCGACGCCCGGAGCGGCGCCGAGGAAGATCTTGAGACGGCCACGGCCCTCGCGGGCGGCTGTCTCGAGCAGCGCGTCCGGCGAAGGCCTGGTGTCCTTGTCTCTTACGTCGTCTGGCATCTATGCCTGCATGTGTCGGTGCGCCGGAGTTCGCAACAGTGTTAGAACCCCGGCGCGAACTTGTCAGCGCGCAATCGCGGCGTCGAGCGCCAGGTTGAGCTTCAACACGTTGACCACGGGCTCGCCCATGAAGCCGAGCTCGCGATCCTCGACGTGGCTGTCGACCAGCTTGCGCAGTGCCGCCTCGTCCATGCCGCGCGCCTTGGCGACGCGGGCGACCTGGAAATAGGCCGCCTCGGGCGAGACGTGCGGGTCGAGGCCGCTGCCCGAGGTGGTGACCATCTCGACGGGGATGGGCGCGCCGGGATCGGTCTGCTTCAGCTTGTCGGCATCGGCCTTGATGCGGTCGATCAGCTTGGCGCTGGTCGGGCCGAGGTTGGAGCCGGAGGAGGCGGCGGCATTGTAGCCGTCGCCGGCGGCCGAGGGGCGGCCGTGGAAGTAGCGGTCGCTGGTGAAGGCCTGGCCGATCAGCTCGGAGCCGATGACCTTGCCGTCCTTCTCGATCAGGCTGCCATTGGCCTGCCTGGGAAACAGCACCTGGGCGATGCCGGTCATGCCGAGCGGATAGGCAAGGCCGGTGATGGCGGTGAGCGCTACGATCATGACGAGCGCGGGTCTCAATTGCTTCAGCATGGGAAGACGTCCTTATGCGAGGCCGATGGCGGTGATGGCCATGTCGATGGCCTTGATGCCGATGAAGGGCACGACGATGCCGCCGAGGCCGTAGACCAGCATGTTGCGGCGGAGCAGCGAGGCGGCACCTACGGCGCGGTACTTCACGCCGCGCAGCGACAGCGGGATGAGCGCCACGATGATCAGCGCGTTGAAGATGATGGCCGACAGGATGGCGCTCTCAGGGGTGGAAAGCCCCATGACGTTGAGCGCGCCGAGCTGCGGGTAGAAGGCCAGGAACATCGCCGGGATGATGGCGAAATACTTGGCGATGTCGTTGGCGATGGAGAAGGTGGTGAGCGCGCCGCGGGTCATCAGCAGCTGCTTGCCGATCTCGACGATCTCGATGAGCTTGGTGGGGTCCGAGTCGAGATCGACCATGTTGCCGGCCTCGCGGGCGGCCACCGTGCCGGTGTTCATCGCCACGCCGACATCGGCCTGGGCGAGCGCCGGGGCATCGTTGGTGCCGTCGCCGCACATGGCCACCAGCTTGCCCTTGGCCTGTTCCTCGCGGATCAGGGTCAGCTTGTTCTCGGGCGTCGCCTGGGCGAGAAAGTCGTCGACGCCGGCCTCGGCGGCGATGGCCGCTGCCGTCATCGGGTTGTCGCCCGTGATCATGACGGTGCGGATGCCCATGCGGCGCAGTTCGGCGAAGCGCTCGCGAATGCCGCCCTTGACGATGTCCTTGAGGTAGACGACGCCGAGCAGGCGGCCGTCGCGCGCCACGGCCAGCGGCGTGCCGCCGAGCTTGGCGATCTCGTCGGAGATTGCCTGGATGTTGCGCACGGCCTCGCTGTCGGCTGGCGCGCCCGAGGCGGACGCAGCGATCGACTTCACATGGGCGAGCACCGAATCCACCGCGCCCTTGCGGATGGAGGAGCCGTCGAAATCGACGCCGCTCATCCGGCTCTGTGCGGTGAAGGGCACGAAATGGGCGTGCAGCGAGCCCATGTCGCGGGCACGGATGCCATAGCGTTCCTTGGCGAGCACGACGATGGAACGGCCTTCCGGCGTCTCGTCGGCAAGCGAGGCGAGCTGGGCGGCGTCGGCCAGTTCCTGCTCGGAAACGCCCTTCACGGCGCGGAACTCGGTGGCCTGGCGGTTGCCGAGCGTGATGGTGCCGGTCTTGTCGAGCAAGAGCGTGTCGACGTCGCCGGCGGCTTCGACGGCGCGGCCGGACATGGCGAGCACGTTGAAGCGGACGAGACGGTCCATGCCGGCGATGCCGATGGCCGACAGCAGCGCGCCGATGGTGGTGGGGATCAGCGTCACGAACAGCGCGACCAGCACGATGACCGGGATGTAGCCGCCGGCATAGGTGGCAAAGCTCGGGATGGTGGCGACTGCCAGCACGAAGATGAGGGTCATGCCGGCGAGCAGGATGTTGAGCGCGATCTCGTTGGGCGTCTTCTGGCGCTCGGCGCCCTCGACCAGCGCGATCATGCGGTCGAGGAAGGTGGAGCCGGGGGCGGCGGTGATGCGCACGCGGATCCAGTCCGACAGCACCTGCGTGCCGCCGGTCACCGCCGAGCGGTCGCCGCCGGATTCGCGGATGACGGGGGCGGATTCACCCGTGATCGCGGCCTCGTTGACCGAGGCGACGCCCTCGATCACCTCGCCGTCGGAGGGGATGATGTCGCCGGCCTCGACCAGCACGACCTGGCCGACCTTGAGGCTGGTGCCGGGGACCATCTTCCACGAGGTGACGCCGTCGCCGTCCAGCAACTTGGCCTGAGTTTCGGTGCGCGCCTTGCGCAGCGAGTCGGCCTGCGCCTTGCCGCGGCCTTCGGCGACGGCCTCGGCGAAGTTGGCGAACAGCACGGTGAACCAGAGCCAGAGGATGATCTGGAACGAGAAGCCGAGACCGCCGGCGCCGGTCACGAGGTCCTTGACGAACAGGACGGTGGTGAGCGCCGAGACGACCGCGACGACGAACATGACCGGGTTGCGGGCCAGGCTGCGCGGGTCGAGCTTCTTGAAGGCGTCGCCGATCGCCGGGAAGATGATACGCGAGTCGAGCAGGCTCGCTGATTTGTGGGTGCTCATGTCGAGACTCCGAATTTCTTTCTAGCGGCGTGGCGTCAGAAGACCTGGCCAGCGAACATGGCGAGGTGCTCTACAATCGGACCGACGGCGAGCGCCGGGAAGAAGGTGAGCCCGCCGACGATGACGATGACGCCTGCCAGCAGGCCGACGAACAGGGTCGTGTCGGTCGGGAAGGTGCCGGCGGATGCGGGAACCGTCTTCTTGGTGACCAGCGAGCCGGCAATGGCGAGTGCCGGGATGATGACCAGGAAGCGGCCCATCAGCATGGCGAGGCCGATGGTGACGTTGTACCAGGGCGTATTGCCCGTGAGGCCGCCGAAGGCCGAGCCGTTGTTGGCCGCGCCCGAGGTGTAGGCATAGAGAATCTCGGAGAAGCCGTGCGGTCCCGGCGTGCCGACGGACGCCACCGCATTGGGCAGCAGCACGGCAATCGCCGTGAACCCGAGCATGGCGAGCGGCAGGCACAGGATGGCGAGGACGGCCATCTTGACCTCCTTGGCCTCGATCTTCTTGCCGAGATATTCGGGCGTGCGGCCGACCATGAGACCGGCGACGAAGATGGCGATGACGACGAACATGAGGATGCCGTAGAAGCCGGCGCCGACGCCGCCGACGATGACTTCGCCGAGCTCCATGTTGATCAATGGGATCAGGCCGCCCAATGCCGTGAACGAGCCGTGCATGGCATTGACCGCGCCGCAGGAGGCAGCCGTGGTGACGACGGCGAAGAGCGACGACAGGACCACGCCGAAGCGGACTTCCTTGCCCTCCATGTTGCCGCCGTCGATGCCAAGCGCCTGGATGAGCGGGTTGCCGGCGGCCTCGGCCCAGTAGGTGAAGGCGACGCCCGCGACGAACAGGATGCCCATGGTGGCGAAGATCGCCCAGCCTTGGCGCTGGTTGCCGACCATACGGCCGAAGACGTTGGTGAATGCGGCACCGATGGCGAAGATCGACACCATCTGGAGGAAGTTCGAGATCGCGTCGGGGTTTTCGAACGGGTGCGCCGAGTTGGCGTTGAAGAAACCGCCGCCATTGGTGCCGAGCATCTTGATGGCGAGCTGCGAGGCGACCGGCCCGAGCGCGATGGTCTGCTCAGCGCCCTCGACAGTGGTGGCGGTGACATAGGCGCCGATCGTCTGCGGCACGCCGAGCCAGACATAGGCGAGCGTGAGTGCGATGCAGAGCGGCAAGAGCACGTAGAGCGTGGCGCGGGTGAGATCGACCCAGAAATTGCCGATCGACTTGCCCGAGGCGCGGGCGAAGCCGCGGATCAGCGCCATGCCGATGGCGATGCCGGTGGCGGCGGAGACGAAGTTCTGCACCGTCAGGCCGGCCATCTGCACCAGGTAGGACATGGTGCTTTCGCCACCATAGTTCTGCCAGTTGGTATTGGTCATGAAGCTGACGGCAGTGTTGAAGGACAGCTCCGGTGGCACAGCGGTCATGCCGGCCGGGTTGAAGGGCAGCGAACCCTGGACGCGCTGCAACAGGTAGAGCAGCAGGAAACCCGCCACGTTGAAGGCGAGCATGGCCGCGGCATAGCCGGTCCAGTGCTGGTCCTCGCGTTCGCTGGTGCCGGCGAGGCCGTAGAGCAGGCGCTCGACCGGACCGAGGACGGGGGTGAGGAAGGTGCGGTCGCCGTTGAAGACGCGGTACATGTAGCCGCCGAGCGGCTTCACGAGCAGAATGATGACCCCGCAGAAGAAGAGGATCTGTAGCCAGCCATTGATGGTCATGAGAAAAGCTTTCCGAACATGCGCGGGACGGTCTTCAGAACCGTTCAGGGCGGATGAGCGCGTAGGTCAGGTAGGCGAGCAGGAACACGGTCACGCCGCCGCCGAGGATATAGTCGAACAACATCGGGCGCTTCCTCAGAGGATGTCGCAGGCTTTGACGTAGGCGAAGCACATGGCGAAGAAGACGACGCCTATGGCGAGTACGAAGATGTCCATCTCCGTGGTCCTTTCCTGAATTTCATCCCGGCAGGCGGGCGTTAGATCGATGCACGACACGACGACGCCTGCGGTGCGGGCGTCGTCGGCAGAGCTGTCGATGTCAGGGAGGAATCTGGGGCCGAACCGCATTAAGGTTCGAGAGAGCGGCGCCCTGAAAGAAATAGGAATTGCATAAAGAAAACGGCCCTCGGGCGGATGCCTGAGGGCCGTCTTGTCGTCAGGTTCGGAACCGCCGCGTCAGCCGCAGAGATCGCAGGGATCAGGCCAGGCCTTCGGCGCGCAGCGCCTTCTGCACGGCCGGGCGGGCGGCCACGGTGCCGAGATAGCGCTGGATATTGGCGAAGGAAGTCAGGTCGATGCCGACATGCCTGGCCCAGCCGAGGATCGTCCAGAGATAGGCGTCGGCCGCGGTGAAGACGTCGCCCATCAGGTAGGAGCGGCCTTCGAGCTTGCCGTCGACATAGGCGAGGCGCCTGGCGAGCAGCTCGCGGTTGATCTCCTTGGTGGCCTCGGGCGTGTTGGGCTTGAAGAAGGCGCCGAAGACCTTGTGCAGCTCGGTGGCGACGAAGGCCAGCCACTGCTGGACACGGTAGCGCGCCATGTCGCCGGCCTTCGGCATCAGGCCCGTCTCGGGCTTCTGGTCGGCCAGGTACTGCACCAGGACCGAGGATTCGGTCATCAGCTCGCCGTCGCCGAGGACCAGCGCCGGCACGTAGCCGTTGGGGTTGGTGGCGAGGAAGTCCTGCTGGGTTTCGGTGGTCTTGGTCTTGCCGTCGACCTTGACGAGTTCGAGGTCGATGCCGGCTTCGTTGGCGACGATGTGCGGGGCCAGCGAGCACGCGCCGGGCATGTAGAAAAGCTTCATTTCCGAGGGAACTCCGGATGGGTGGGGTTTTGGTTTCGCACGCACGCGCGAAGCGGCCAAGACACCATCCGGTGAACACTATGTTTTCACAGGCGAAACACCGCTCAGACAGTGATCGTCCTGAGCTTCTCGGCGATCAGCTGGGCAAGCCGCTCGGCCACTTCTTCCTTGGGCAAATCGGGCCATTCGTCGACGCCTGATTTGCTGACGATCTTCACCCGGTTGCGATCACCGCCCATGACGCCGCCCTCGTGGCTGACGTCATTGGCAACGATGAAGTCGGCACCCTTCCTGGCGAGCTTGGCCTGGGCGTTCCTGAGCACGTCCTGGGTCTCGGCGGCGAAGCCGACGACCAGATAGGGCCGCTTGGCATGATGGCCGACGCCGGCAAGGATGTCGGGGTTCTCGACCATCTGCAGCGCAGGCGGCCCCTCGCCCGCCACCTTCTTGATCTTCTCGCCGGCGGAGGCGGCGGTGCGCCAGTCGGCGACGGCGGCGACGAAGATGGCAGCGTCGGCCGGCAGCAGTTGCTCGACGGCGTCGCGCATCTCTCGCGCGCTCTCGACATGCACGGTCTTGACGCCGGCGGGATCTGCAATAGTGACCGGGCCGGAGACGAGGCGGACGTCGGCACCGAGCCGGGCGAGCGAAGCAGCGAGCGCATGGCCCTGCTTGCCCGAGGAGCGGTTGGCGATGTAGCGCACGGGATCGATGGGCTCGTGCGTCGGACCCGAGGTGACGATGATCTTGCGGCCCGACAGCGGCTTGGGCCGGGCATCCAGCAACTCCTCGACGGCGCCGACGATCTGCAGCGGCTCGGCCATGCGGCCCTCGCCGGCCTCGTTGCTCTCGGCCATCTCGCCCTTCATCGGGCCGATGAACGCGACGCCATCCTTTTCGAGGGTGGCGCGGTTGCGGCGCGTCGCCGGGTGCGACCACATCTTCGGGTTCATGGCCGGCGCCAAGAGCACCTTCTTGTCGGTGGCGAGCAGCACGGCGGAGGCGAGATCGGAGGCATGGCCGTTGGCGAGCTTGGCCATCAGGTCGGCGGTGGCGGGGGCAACGACGATCAGGTCGGCCTCGCGCGCCAGCCTGATGTGGCCGACATCCTGCTCGTCCTGACGGTCGAAGAGATCGGTGAAGACGTGGTCGGCGGTGAGCGCGCCGACCGACAGCGGCGTGATGAATTCCTGGGCGGCTGAGGTCATGATCGCCCGCACCGAGGCACCGCGCTCGCGCAGCCGGCGGATCAGGTCGAGCGACTTGTAGGCCGCGATGCCGCCGCCGATGATGAGCAGGATGCGCTTGCCGGAAAGGAACATGCCAGGTCCGCCGTGGTCTCAGGCCGGCTTGAATGCCGGCTCGATGTCGGTATGGATGAAATCGTCGCCCTTGAAAAGCAGCGGGACGTTGCGGGTTTTCGCAAGCGCATAGGCGAAGCAGTCGCCGAAATTGAGATCAGCTGCGTGGCCGGAGCCGCGGCCGAAGCGGCGATGTGCACTTACGGCTGCGTCGGCGAGGTCGCGATCGAAGGCGACGACGTCGAACTGCAGGACCTGCGCAAGCCGCTGCAGCCGGGACAATCCATCCGATCCGAGCTTGTTCGACACGACGATACCCGTCTCGGCCCAGGTCGGGGCGCACACCAGGACCGGCGAACCGTACATGAGGCGCGCCATGTCCGCCGCCTCAGGCTCCGCGGCAAGGAATGCAAACAAGGCCGAAGTGTCGACGGCGATCATTTGGGCCGATCAGCCTCGTAGAGATAGTCCCAGACCTCGTCCTGCGCCTTTCTGGAATCGACGGGCGTGTCGGGCTTGCGGGACAGGCTCATGATGTCGTCGAAGGAGACCTTGAGCAGCCGGCGATTGCCGTTCCTGACATCGCGGGTGATGAGGTCGCGCGCCTCCTGCTCCATCGACACGCCGCGAGCCGCAGCGCGTTCGCGCAGTTCCTGCTTCACGTCGTCGTCGAGGTTGCGGATGGTCAGCGTGCCCACGGCATGGCTCCTGTCTCACCCAAAGATAGCGCGGGCAGGCAATGCATTCAATGACAGCATTGCTAGCAATGCTGTCATGTCGCGTCAGAGCAGCTTCCAGGCGATGTAGAGCAGGGTCAGCGCGATCACCCAGAGCGCTATGCGGCCGGAGCGGGTGTGGCGGGCCTCGGCCTTGCCGATGGCGTGGGCGGTGGCCTGGTCGAAGCGCAGGCCGTTCTCGGCCATGGCGTCGATCTCGCGCGACAGGCGCTCTGCGCGGGCAGACAGATCGGGTGCCTGGCGGGCCAGCGACAAGAGCGCGCCAAGGCCGTCGCGGGCGTCGATCAGCAGGCCGCGCGGGCCGAGATTGCCGGCGATCCAGTGGCCGACCACCGGCTCGGCGGTCTTCCACATGTTGAAGGCGGGATCGAGCGAGCGGGCGACGCCCTCGACCACGACCATGGTCTTCTGCAGCAGCACCAGTTCCGGCCGCGTCTCCATGTCGAACAGCTCGGTGACCTCGAACAAAAGGGTCAAGAGCTTGGCCATGGAGATGGTCTCGGCCGGCTGGCCGTGGATCGGCTCGCCGATGGCGCGGATGGCCTGGGCGAAGGCGGCGACATCGTGCCGGCGCGGCACGTAGCCGGCCTCGAAATGCACTTCGGCGACGCGGGTATAGTCGCGGGTGATGAAGCCGTAGAGGATCTCGGCGAGGAAGCGGCGCTCCTTCTTGCCGAGGCGGCCGGAAATGCCGAGGTCGACGGCCACGATGTCGCCCTTGGCGTCGACGAACATGTTGCCCGGGTGCATGTCGGCATGGAAGAAGCCGTCGCGCAGGGTGTGCCGGAGGAAGGACTGGACCAGCGTCGCGGCAATCGCCTTCAGGTCGTGGTTGGCGGCGCGCAGGCCTTCGATGTCGTTGAGCTTGATCCCGTCGATCCACTCCATGGTGAGCACGTCGCGGCCGGTGCGCTCCCAGTCGATCGACGGCACGCGGAAGCCCGGATCCTCCTTGGTGTTCTCGCCAAGCTCGGAATAGGCGGCGGCCTCGAGGCGGAAATCCATCTCGACCTTGGTGGTCTGGGCCAGCGTCTCGGTGACCTGGACCGGGCGCAGGCGGCGGCTCGACGGGATGTAGCGTTCCTGCAGCCTGGCGGCGAGGAAGTAGCTTTCGAGATCCTGGAAGAAGCGCTTGCGCACGCCGGGCCGGATGACCTTGACCGCAACCTTGCGCACGCCGTCGGCGGTCGCCACCTCGGCCGGATGGACCTGGGCGATGGAGGCGGCGGCGACCGGCTCGCCGATCCGGACATAGAGGTCCTCGACCTTGCGGCCGAGCGAACCCTCGATGGCGGAAACGGCTTCCGGCATCGGGAAGGTCGCCATGCTGTCCTGAAGCAGCGCCAGGTCGAGCGCGATCTCGTCGCCGACGACGTCTGGACGGGTGGCCAGGAACTGGCCGAGCTTGACGTAGGACGGGCCGAGACGGGCGATGGCGTTGGCAAGGCGGTCGCTGCGCTGCTTGGTGCGGGCGCGGCGACGGGTCAACAGCTTCGCCACCCGCCAGCCGAACCTGGGCAGGCCGTCGAGCTGGTCGCCCGGCAATGCCGCGACCACGCCCTCGCGCACCATGATCCAGCCGGCGCGGGCGAGCCGGAAAGACGCCCCGATACTGCTCATCGTGCGCCGTCCGTCAAAGCTTCCAGCCCGAATGCAGGGCCGCGATGCCGCCGGTGTAGTTGCGGAAGGAGACGCGATCGAATCCGGCGCGGGTCATCATCGCGGCAAAATTCTGCTGGTTGGGGAACTTGCGGATCGATTCGACCAGATAGGAATAGGGCTCGGCTTCGCCGGTGACGGCCTGGCCGATGCGCGGAATGGCGTTGAACGACCAGGCCTCGTAGACGCGGTCGAGCAGCGGCATGTCGACCTCGGAGAATTCGAGGACCATGATGCGACCGCCCGGCTTGAGCACGCGCCAGGCTTCGGCCAGCGCCACGTCGATGCGCGGCACGTTGCGGATGCCGAAGGCGACGGTGTAGGCGTCGAAGGTCTCGTCGGCGAATGGCAGTTCCTCGGCATTGGCCTCGACGAAGTCGGTCTGCTTGGCAAGGCCGCGCTTTTCGGCCCGCTCGCGGCCCACGGCCAGCATCGAGCCGTTGATGTCGAGGACCGTGGCGTGCGCGTTGCCGTGCGAGGCATCGATGATGCGGAAGGCGACGTCGCCGGTGCCGCCGGCCACGTCGAGGACCTTCCAGCCGGGGCGACGCGGCGGATTGAGCCAGGCCACCATGCCATCCTTCCAGACCCGGTGCAGGCCGCCCGACATCAGGTCGTTCATCAGGTCGTAGCGGTTGGCGACCTTGTGAAAGACCTCGTTGACCAGGCCCTGCTTCTCGGCCGCGCCGACATTGCGGAAACCATACGAAGTTTCCATGCCGCCGGCGGCCGTCGTCCGTTGTTCTGACATTTTCTTGTCCAATCAAATCCGGCGGGACCATAGCCGATCACACCAGCCGGCGCTATTGTCTGAGGCGCGGTTTTCAGCCGCGCCCGCGCCGAGAGGACGAGGAAAAACATATGCCATTGAAAGCCGAGCTGCACTGCCACATAGAAGGCGCTGCCGCTCCCGAACTCGTAATCCGCCAGGCGCAGAAATACGGCAAGGATCACTCCCCCTTCATCCAGAACGGCTCTTTCGTATGGAACGATTTCACCTCGTTCCTCGCCGCCTATGACTTCTCGGCCGACCTGTTCCGCACCGAAGAGGATTATGCCCGGCTTTCCGAGCACTACCTGACCAGCCTTGCCCGCGACGGTGCGATCTATTCCGAGGTCTTCACCTCGCCGGACCATGCGATCAAGGCAGGGCTCACGCCCAAGGCCTATACCGACGCACTTGGCGAAGGCATGGAGCGAGCCAAGGCCAAGACCGGCATCGAGGGCCGCATGATCGTCACCGGCGTGCGCCATGTCGGGGTCGATTCGATCGAGGCGGCGGCGCGTTTTGCCGCCAAATGCGACCATCCGCTGGTGACCGGCTTCGGCGTCGCCGGCGACGAGCGCATGGGCGACTTCGAGGACTATGTGCGCGCCTTCGAGATCGCCCGTGAGGCGGGGCTCGGCATCACCATCCATGCCGGGGAACTCTTGGGCTGGGAGAGCGTTCAGGCAGCGCTCGACCACATCCGCCCCTCGCGCATCGGCCACGGCGTGCGCGCCATCGAGAACCCCGACCTGGTCCGGCGCATCGCCGACGAGGGCATCGTGCTCGAGATCTGCCCGGGCTCGAACGTGGCGCTCAAGGTGTTCGGCAGCTTCGCCGAGCATCCCTTCACGCGGCTGCGCGGCGCCGGCTGCAAGGTGACGCTGAACTCGGACGACCCGCCCTATTTCTGGACCAGCCTGAAGCGCGAATACGACATCGCCGCCGAGCATTTCGGCATGGACGAAAAGGCGCTGGCGGCGACGACCCGCACCGCGATCGAGGCGGCGTTCGTCGACAGGAAGACGAAATCCGTCCTGCTGGCCAAGCTGGACGGCCAGAAACGCTGATTTTCACCGACAAAACTGTGGTTCGAGGCAGGCAGGTCGTTGGTAGGCGACGTACCTGCCGATAGAATGGCGGCAATTTCCGAGTTTCCAGGAGCGTAAGCCATGACCGTGACCGTCGTCGACCATCCGCTTGTCCAGCACAAGCTGACCATCATGCGCGACAAGGAAACCTCGACGGCCGGGTTCCGGCGCCTGCTGCGCGAGATCTCGCTGCTGCTCGGCTACGAGGTCACCCGCGACCTCGAACTGACCACCAAGACCATCGAGACGCCGATCGAGACGACGGAAGCGCCGACGCTCGAGGGCAAGAAGCTGGTGTTCGCCTCGGTGCTGCGCGCCGGCAACGGCCTGCTCGAAGGTCTGCTGGACCTCGTGCCGGCGGCGCGCGTCGCCCATGTCGGGCTCTACCGCGACCACGAGACGCTGGAGGCGGTCGAATATTTCTTCAAGGCCCCGAGCGACCTCGGCGACCGCCTCGTCATCGTCGTCGACCCGATGCTGGCGACGGCCAATTCGGCCATCGCGGCAATCGACAAGCTCAAGGGCCGCGGCGCCACCAATCTGCGCTTCCTCTGCCTGCTCGCCTCGCCGGAGGGCATCGAGCGCTTCACCAAGGCGCATCCCGACGTGCCGGTGTTCACCGCCTCGATCGATCGCTCGCTCAACGAGAAGGGCTACATCGTGCCTGGCCTCGGCGACGCCGGCGACCGCATGTACGGCACCAAATAGCCGGCTTAACCGGCTGTTCACCGCCTTTCGCAACGGCGTCCGCCCGGCCGCCGCCGTTAAAGCCCCGATCACCTTGTGCCGCCTAGGATGACGCCAAAACAAGAGGCGTCACAATGCTGCGTAAACTGATCATATTCGGCGTCGCCGCCGGTACGTCGGCGTCGTTGCCGACGCTGTACGAGAAGAATGGCGACACGTTCAGGGCGCTGCTGACGGCTTCTTCAGGAAGCGAGACGGCGGCCGAGAATCCGGTCCAGGCCAATGTGGCGGCCACGTCGACGGGCGCGCGGCGGGTGGTGATCGACCAGGATCTGCGCGGCCATTTCACCGCGACCTTCAAGCTCAACGGGCGCTCCGTCGACGCCATGGTGGACACCGGGGCGACGGTGGTTGCGATCAACCTCTCGACCGCGCGCAAGGCCGGCGTGAAGGTGGCGGCGGCCGACTTCACCCAGGAGGTCAACACCGCCAACGGCGTCGCCAAGGCCGCGGTGGCGCGCATCGACAGGTTGCAGATCGGCCGCATCAGCGTCGAGGACGTGCCGGCCGTGGTGCTCGAGGACAAGGCGCTGGAAGGCACGCTGATCGGCATGAGCTTCCTGTCGCGGCTGAAGAAGTACCAGGTCGAGAACGGCGCGCTGCTGCTGGTGCAGTAGCACGGTAGCGCGCCTTTCGAGGCTCGCCCGTTCTACTTGGAGGTGACCCATTGCCGTTGTGCGGGCTCGCACCTCAATCCTGCGGCGCGATCCGCCGGACAATCGCCTTGGCGGCGGCGGGCCTAACCTCGCCTATCGCATAGGCCGCAAGCACGGCCGCGGCGGCCGCCTCGGCCTGAGCCTGGCTGCGGGCGTGGATGACGGCGAGCACATCGCCCGTCCGCACCTGCGCACCGACGGGCAAGAGCCCAGTGATGCCGACGGCGTGATCGACCTTGTCCTGCGGTCGCGTGCGGCCACCGCCGAGCGCGACCACGGCCAGACCAATGTCGCGGGTAGCGATGGCCCTCACATAGCCCGCGCGCGGGGCTTTCACGGCAAGCTGCACGTCCGCTTTGGGCAGGTGCTTGCCCGCATTCGACACGAAGTCGGCCGGCCCGCCGAGGATCGACACCATGCGGCCGAAGATGTCGGCGGCGGTGCCGTCCTCCAATGCGAGCCGCACCCGCTCCAGCCCTTCGCGTTGCGAGCTGGCCCGGCCCGCGGACAACAGCATCTCGGCAGCGAGCGCCAGCGTGACCTCTTCCAGGCGCGGGTCGCGGAAGCGGCCGGTGAGGAAATCGACCGCGTTCCGCACCTCGACGGCGTTGCCGGCGGCGGACGCCAGCGGCTGGTTCATGTCGGTGATGAGCGCGGTGGTCTTGAGGCCGGCGCCGTTCGCCACCTCGACCAAGCTGGTGGCCAGCGTCGAGGCATCGCGCGTCCTTTCCATGAAGGCGCCGTTGCCGAGCTTGACGTCCAGCACGAGGGAACCCAGGCCGGCGGCGAGCTTCTTGGACAGGATCGAAGCCGTGATGAGCGGCACCGATTCCACCGTCGCGGTGACGTCGCGCACGCCGTAGAAACGTTTGTCGGCGGGGGCAAGGTCGGCGGTCTGGCCGATGATGGCGCAGCCGGCCTCGCGCACGGTGCGACGGAAGAGAGCGAGGTCGGGCTGGCTGGCATAGCCCGGGATCGAATCCATCTTGTCGAGCGTGCCGCCGGTGTGGCCGAGGCCGCGGCCGGAGATCATCGGCACATAGGCGCCGCAGGCCGCCACGATGGGCGCGAGCATCAGCGAGACGTTGTCGCCGACGCCGCCGGTGGAATGCTTGTCGGTGGCCGGGCCCGGCAGGTCGGACCAGTC
This sequence comes from Aminobacter sp. Piv2-1, assembly GCF_037625995.1. Classification (NCBI taxonomy): domain Bacteria; kingdom Pseudomonadati; phylum Pseudomonadota; class Alphaproteobacteria; order Hyphomicrobiales; family Phyllobacteriaceae; genus Aminobacter; species Aminobacter sp. Piv2-1. The sequence continues at coordinate 54,493 of NZ_JARKMU010000002.1, read as the reverse complement.
GAGCACGTCGCCGGAATCGCGCATCGAGGTGGTCAGCGCCACCGCCTCGCCGCGGCCCATGCCGTTGAAGAAGACGGCCATGCCGAAGGCGGCGATCTGGCCCTCGGACACCGCCCCTGAGGTGATGCCGGCGACGAAGGCGCGAATCTCGTCGGAGGTGAGTGCCTTGCCGTCACGCTTGCGGCGGATGATTTCCTGGGGGAGCATCAGTGGGCGCTCGCGGACCGGACAGGGTGGCGCTCTACGTTGCCCCCCTCTGGTCCTGAGTTGGTCGAAGGGCCGGCCATCTCCCCCACAAGGGGGGAGATTGGCAGTGGCACCCTCGCCGCTCGTCCAGCGGCGTTGGCGATTGGCGAAATCAGCGATGACAGCCAATCTCCCCCCTTGTGGGGGAGATGGCCGGCAGGCCAGAGGGGGGCGCGAAGGAATGCAAAGCTCTCCAATTGCCCCGCCCCCGGCTCACGCATCGAACGAGCCCTTCTCGAAGGCCTTGCGCAGGACCGAGGCGAGGCGCGCGCCGCCGATGGGGGCCATGTCCTTGGTCTCGCTGTGCGACAGCTCGGCGCCGGTCATGCCGGCGGCGAGATTGGTGACGACCGAGCAGGCGAGCACCTTGAGGCCGAGGAAGCGGGCGACGATGACCTCGGGCACGGTCGACATGCCGACCGCATCGGCGCCGAACAGGCGCGCCATGCGGATTTCGGCCGGGGTCTCGAAGGACGGGCCGGAGAACCACATGTAGACGCCCTTGTGCAGCTCGATGCCGGCGTCGGTGGCGGCGGCTTCGAAAGCCTTGCGCAGGCCCGCGTCATAGGCCTCGGTCATGCCGACGAAGCGGCGGTCGGTCGGCTCGCCGAACAGCGGGTTGGTGCCGGAGAAATTGATGTGGTCCTCGATCAGCATGATCGAGCCGGGCAGCATCCCGGGCCTGAGCGAGCCCGCCGCGTTGGTGAGCAGCAGCCGGGTCACTCCGATGCCGGCCAGCGTCTCGATCGCAGGGCGCATGACCGAGGCGTCGCCGTGCTCGTAGTAATGGGCCCGTCCGGCCATCATGATGATCGGGCGACCGCCGAACAGGCCGGCGACGATCTCCCCGGCATGGCCGGTCACGCCGCTGCGCGGAAAATCCGGCAGCTCGGCATAGGGAATGCGGACGGCATTCTCGACCTCGTCGACGAGGTTGCCGAGGCCGGAGCCGAGCACCAGCGCGGTCGACGGCGCGAGCCCGCCGAGGCTTTCGACGAGACGATCGACGGCTTCCTTCATTTCAGGATCTCTCCCTGGAACCCGTAGGGCAGCATCTGGCCCATGGTCACGGTCTCAACCACGCCGGTTTCGTCGCAAAGATAGAGCTTGGTGTCGGCGCTGGCGAACTCGGCGAGGCGCTGGCGACAGCCGCCGCAGGGCGTGATGCGGGCCATGCGCGCCGCCACCACGGCGATCTCGGTGATCTTGCCGCCGCCGCCCATGATGTAGTGGCCGAGCGCCGTGGTTTCGGCGCACCAGCCTTCCGGATAGGACGCCACCTCGATGTTGGCGCCGGAAAAGACGCGGCCGTCCTCGGTGCGCAGCGCCGCGCCCACGGGGAATTTCGAATAGGGCGCGTAAGCCTTGGCCATGGCGGTCTGCGCCGCCTGGAAGAGATCATGGGACATTGCGGCATCCTGAAGTCTGCCCCTCACCCTTACCCTCTCCCCGTGAAGAACGGGGAGAGGGAGGCGTCAGCGTCGCAACTGCCCCCTTCTCCCCGTCATTCACGGGGAGAAGGTGCCGGCAGGCGGATGAGGGGCGTTTTGGAAATTCGATCATCCGGCGCTCACCGCTCCTTCACATAGGGCACGCCGCCGGCGCGCGGCGGGATGGCCTTGCCGATGAAGCCGGCGAGCAGGATGACGGTGAGCACATAGGGCAGCGCCTGCATGAACTGCACCGGCACCTTGCCGATGACCGGCAAGGGCGTGCCCTGCAGGCGGATCGACAGCGCGTCGAGGAAGCCGAACAGCAGGCAGGCAAACATCGCCGGCACCGGGCGCCACTTGGCGAAGATCAGCGCGGCCAGCGCGATGTAGCCACGGCCGGCGGTCATGTCCTTGACGAAGCCGGCGTTCTGGGCGAGCGCCATGTAGCTGCCGGCCATGCCGGTGAGGATGCCGGTGCAGATGACGGCGCGGTAGCGCAGCCAGGCGACCGAGATGCCGGCGGTGTCGACCGCGGCCGGGTTTTCGCCGACGGCGCGCAGGCGCAGCCCGAAGCGCGTGCGGAACAGCACCCACCAGGTGAACGGCACGGCGAGGAAGGCGACGTAGGTCAGCAGCGAATGCCCCGACAGCAGGCCCGAATAGAGCTGGCCGATGACGGGCACGTCGCGCAGGGCGTCGGCTCCGGGCAGGTTGATCGCGCCGAAGCGGGCCTCGGGGGGCAGCGACGGCGTGCGGCCGCCCTGCTGGAACCAGGCCTGGCCGAGGATGATGGTGGAGCCGGCGGCGATGAAGTTGATGGCGACGCCCGAGACGATCTGGTTGCCGCGATGGGTGATCGAGGCGAAGCCGTGGACCAGCGCCATGCCGATCGACACCAGGATGGCGACGAGAAGCCCGATCCAGGCCGAGGCGAACACCGCGGCGGCCGCAGCCCCGGCAAAGGCGCCGGCGAGCATCTTGCCCTCGAGGCCGATGTCGAACACGCCGGCGCGTTCGGAATAAAGGCCGGCGAGGCAGGCGAGCAGCAGCGGCACCGAGACGCGGATGGTCGAGTTCAGGACGTTGATGAGCGTGTCGATGAATTCCATCTCAGACACGCTCCCCTTTTGCGGCGGCGATGCCGACGGATCTCGGACTGACGCTGGCGAAGATGCCCTGGATGGCCGGGCGGAACATGTGTTCGAGCGCGCCGGCGAAGAGGATCACCAGGCCCTGGATGATGACGATCATGTCGCGGCTGATGTCGGGCATCTCGAAGGACAGCTCGGCGCCGCCCTGGTAGAGCATGCCGAACAGGATCGCCGCGGGCACGATGCCGGCAGGATGCGAGCGGCCCATGAGCGCCACCGCGATGCCGACGAAGCCGGCGCCGCTGACGAAGTCGAGCGGCACGTTGTGCTGGTCGCCGAGGATGGGGTTGAGCGCCATCATGCCGGCGAGCGCGCCCGAGATCAGCATGGTGATGATGGTGATGCGGGAGGCCGAGATGCCGGCGTAGCGCGCCGCCTTCGGGCTGAAGCCCATGGTTCGGATCTCGTAGCCGAGCTTAGTGCGCCAGATCAGCACCCAGACCAGGAAGGCCATGACCAGCGCCAGCAGGAACGAGATGTTGAGCGGCGCCGACGGGCGGACCTTGAGGCCGAATTCGGCCAGCAGCCAGCCGAGCTTGGGCAGCTGCGCGCCTTCAAGGAACTGGCGGGTCTGCGGCGCCATGGCGCCGACCGGCTTCAGCACGTTGACCAGCATGTAGACCATCACCGAGGCGGCGATGAAGTTGAACATGATGGTGGTGATGACGATGTGCGAGCCGCGCTTGGCCTGCAGATAGGCCGGGATCAGCGCCCACAGCGCGCCGACGAGCGCCGAGGCGATGATCGCCAGCGGGAAGGTCAGCCACCACGGCAGCACGCTGTCGAAGGCAAGGGCGACGATGCCGATGCCGAGACCGGCGATGTAGGCCTGGCCCTCGCCGCCGATGTTGAACAGGCCGCAGTGGAACGCGACCGCCACCGCAAGGCCGGTGAAGATGAAGTTGGTGGCGTAGTAGAGCGTGTAGGCGAGGCCCTGGCCGCTGCCGAAGGCGCCTTCGACGAGGATGACGGCGGCGCGGAACGGATTTTCACCGACGAGCAGCACGACCAGGCCGGCGACGATGAAGGCGACCAGCAGGTTGATGAGCGGGATGAGGCCATAGTCGGCCCAGGCCGGAAGTTTTGCGTAAGGCGTGCTCATTCGGCGGCCTCCTTGTGTTCGACGCCTGCCATGAGAAGCCCGAGTTCGCCTTCGCCGGCCTCGGGCCCGCGCTCGCCGACGACGCGGCCGGCAAACATCACCAGGATGCGGTCGGAGAGCGAGCGGATCTCGTCGAGCTCGACCGACACCAGAAGCACCGCCTTGCCCTGGTCGCGCATGGCGATCAGGCGCTTGTGGATGAATTCGATGGCGCCGACATCGACGCCGCGCGTCGGCTGGCCGACGATCAGCACGCCGGGGTCCTGTTCGATTTCACGCGCGAGCACGATCTTCTGCTGGTTGCCGCCGGAGAAGTTGGCGGTCTTGAGCCGAGGGCTGGCTGGGCGGATATCGTATTTGGCGATCTTGTCCTGCGCGTCCTTCTGGATCGCGTCGAGGTTGAGGAACGGGCCCTTCAGATATTGCGGCTTGTCGTGATAGCCGAGGATCGAGTTCTCGTTCTCCTCGAAGGCGAGCACCAGGCCGACATGGTGGCGGTCCTCCGGCACGTGCGCGAGACCGCGGTCGCGCAGCTCGGCCGGGTCGGCATTGCCGGTCACCTCGATCGGCTTGCCGTCCAGCAGCACGGTGCCCGACACCGCCTTGCGGATGCCCGAGATCGCCTCCATCAGCTCGGACTGGCCGTTGCCGGCGACGCCGGCAATGCCGACGATCTCGCCGGCGCGGACGTCGAAGGAGACGTCGTCGACCATGGTGACGCCACGCGAATCCTTGACGGTCAGGTTCTTGACCGAGAGCTTGACGTCGCCGGGATTGGCCTCGCCCTTCTCGACGCGCAAGAGCACGCGGCGGCCGACCATCAGCTCGGCCAGTTCCTCGACGGTGGTCTCGCTGGTCTTGCGGGTGGCAACCATGGTGCCCTGGCGCATGACCGAGACGTTGTCGGTGATGGCCATGATCTCCCGCAGCTTATGGGTGATCAGCACCACCGTCTTGCCCTGGTCCTTGAGCTGCTTGAGGATGCGGAACAGGTGATCGGCCTCGGCCGGGGTGAGCACGCCGGTCGGCTCGTCGAGGATCAGGATCTCGGCGCCGCGATAGAGCGCCTTGAGGATCTCGACGCGCTGCTGCAGGCCGACGGGGAGTTCCTCGATGACGGCATCGGGATCGACCTCGAGGCCATATTCCTGCTCCAGCCGGCGCAGCTCGGAGCGCGCCTTGGAAATCGACTTGTTGAGCAGGGCCTCGCCTTCGGCGCCGAGGATGACGTTTTCCAGCACCGAGAAATTCTCGACCAGCATGAAGTGCTGGTGGACCATGCCGATGCCGGCGGCGATGGCGTCGTTGGGCGTCTTGATCGCGGTCGGCTTGCCGTTGACGCGGATCTCGCCGCTGTCGGCCTGGTAGAAGCCGTAGAGGATCGACATCAGCGTCGACTTGCCGGCACCGTTCTCGCCGATGATGCCGTGGATGGTGCCGCGCGGCACCTCGAGCGCGATGTCGCGGTTGGCGCGCACGGCGCCGAAACTCTTGTTGATGCCGATCAGCTCGATAGCAGCTTCCGCCATACGCCTGTCCCACTCACGTTTCTTATGTTCTTGTTATGGCTTGCCGGAAGAGCTAGCACGCCCACTTGGCCCTGCCAATCGACCAGGGCACGCGCCCTCGACAAACGGGCGGACCGCGCCCACTTTCGACCAGTTGCCCATGCTGCGGACCGAGGAGGAAAGACCATGACCACGCCCGAGGACCGGCTGACGACGCTCGAAATCCGCAATGCGGAACAGGAGCACATGATCGAGGAGCTTTCCGGCCAGATCGCCGAGCAGTGGACGGTCATCGACCGCATGCAGAAGAAGCTCGACGCGCTGACCGAGCGTTTCCTTGCCCTCGAAGAAAGTGCCGCGCCCGACACGCCGGTTACCAAGCCTCCGCACTGGTAGCCGACCGGCTATGAAAAACGCCGCCGGACCAGGGCCCGGCGGCGTATTTCATTCAGCCAGCGCTCAATAGGGGCACTTGTCGTCTGAGGTGTAGTCGTGGACCTGGATGGTGCCGGCGATGATGTCGGCCTTGGCCTTCTCGACGGCGGCCTTCATCTCTTCGGTGACGAGGCCCTTGTTGTTGTCGTCCATGGCGTAGTCGACGCCGCCTTCCTTGAGTCCGAGGTTCTGGATGCCGGCCTCGAACTTGTCGTTCTTGGCGTCCATGAAGGCGTTGTAGACGGCTGTGTCGACGCGCTTGAGCATCGAAGTCAGCACCTTGCCCGGCTGCAGGCCGTTCTGGTTGGAATCGACGCCGATGCCGAGCTTGCCGGCATCTGCCGCAGCCTGGAGCACGCCGACGCCGGTGCCGCCGGCCGCGGCGTAGATGACGTCGGCGCCCTGCGAGATCTGGGTCTTGGCGATTTCACCACCCTTGGTCGGATCGTTCCAGGCAGCAGGAGTGTCGCCGGTCATGTTCTGGATGACCTCGGTCGCACCCGCTGCCTTGGCGCCACCGACATAGCCGCAGCCGAACTTGCGGATCAGCGGAATGTCCATGCCGCCGACGAAGCCGACCTTCTTGGACTTGGAGGCTAGCGCCGCCATCACGCCGACGAGGTAGGAGCCTTCATGCTCCTTGAAGACCAGCGAGCGGATGTTCGGCTTCTCGACGACCATGTCGATGATGGCGAACTTGATGTCCGGATAGTCGGTCGCGACCTTGTCGAGCGCTTCCGACCAGGCGAAGCCGGCCATGACGATCGGGTTGCGGCCATCCTCGGCGAAGCGGCGGAGCGCCTGCTCGCGCTGCGAGGCGTTGGAGACCTCGAACTCGACATAGGCGATGCCGGTCTCGGACTTGAACTTCTCGGCGCCGTTGAAGGACGCTTCGTTGAACGACTTGTCGAACTTGCCACCGAGATCGTAGAGCAGCGCCGGCTGAACTTCAGCTGCGAACGCCGGAAGGCACATGGCGGTGGCCGCCAGGAGGCCAAGAACGATACGTTTCATGTGATCCACACCCTGTCGGTTGTCTTTTTCGATCACCGTGCGTGCCGTTCCTCTGGCTGCCGCCCGGCGCATGGCGAGGATCGTGTCCCCCCGCTCATGGCCATATCTTGCACGGGCCAAGGCAAAATTCACGCGGAATCTTGACCTTTTGGAAAAATGCTGTGGCCATCCAAATCCACTGCAAAACCAACGGCTAGACCTATGCCTGCTGGGGGATCGCACAGCTCACGCCGGTGCCCTTGAGGCCGCAATAACCATACGGGTTCTTGGCCAGATACTGCTGGTGATCCTCCTCGGCGAAGTAAAACTCGGGCGCCGGCGCGATCTCGGTGGTGATCTTGTCGCGGCCGGCGGACTTGAGCGCCGCCTGGTAGGCTTCGCGCGAGGCGATCGCCTCGGCCTGTTGCGCCTCACCGTAAGTGTAGATCGCCGAGCGATAGGTGGTGCCGACGTCATTGCCCTGGCGCATGCCCTGGGTCGGGTCGTGGGCCTCCCAGAAGATCTTCAGCAACTGGCCGTAGGCGACCTCCTTGGGATCGAACACGACCAGCACCACTTCGGCGTGGCCGGTGAGCCCGGTGCAGGTTTCCTGGTAGGTCGGGTTGGGGGTGATGCCGCCGGCATAGCCGACCGCCGTCACCCAGACCCCGGGCGCCTGCCAGAACAGCCGCTCCGCACCCCAGAAGCAGCCAAGGCCGAACATGGCCTGTTCCAGCCCTTCCGGATATGGCCCCTTGAGCGGGCGCTTGGAGACGTAGTGCTTGGAGGCCGTCGGGATCGGCCGGTCGCGGCCGGGCAGCGCCTCGGCGGGCGCCGGCATCTTGAGCTTCTTGTTCAGCATGTCGCTCAGGAAAAACATGGGCATTCTCCCTTCATCGTTTGCCGATACGGTCGCCGCAGGCGAATGGTTTCAGACCTCGCCGGTGAAACGTCCGGGGCGCCGGCGGTGGCCCACCGCATAGAGCAGGAAGGCGATCGCGGCGAAGATCGCGAAGCCCGGCAGGTCGAGCAGCGGGACGACGACCGCTTCCCAGGCCGCTGGCCCGGCCTTGTCGCGGACGAAGCCCTCCGTGGCGGCAAACGTGCTCGGCGAGGCGGTCGACCAGCTGGTATCGAGCGGCGTCATGACCAGCCTGGACACCGCAACGGTCCGCGTCGCGTCGAGCACGGCCATGATGACGGCCACCGAAAGCGCGATCGCCGCAGCGAGACGGAACACGAAGCGGATCATGAGAGGTCCTGAAGTATCGGTTTCGCCATCAGAGATAAGGTGTGCGGGCAGCGCGCGCAATCGCGGACAGGGCGAATTGACAGGCAAATGGCCTATGCCGGCTGGCCGGAGCGGCGGCCGAGGACGCGCCAGAGGGCGAAGATGCCGCCGGCGAGCGCGCCGACGATGATGCCGGCAAGGCCCATGAAGATGACGAAGTAGCCGCAGCCGCCTTCGAAGCAGCTCATGTCGGTTGCCGAGGCATAAAGCTGGCCGCCGCCGAGCCCCGCTGCCAGACCGAGCGCGCCGCCGAGGACGATGCCGAGCAGGACGAGCCCGATCGAAGCCACGACCGACAACGCCGGCCGCGGCGCGCCCGGGGCAGCGAGAGCCGCCGGCCGGTCCTGGCGCTCGCGCTTGACGAGCACGATCATCGCGACGCCTACGACGATCTCGCCCAGGCTCCAGGCAAGCGCGGTCAGGCTGAAGGCGAAGTCGGGCGCGGCGAGCACATAGAGCTGCTTGACGACGAGGGCCGCGATGACCGCCCACTGCCAGCGCGTGAACTGGCGGGCGAACCATGGCGAGCGCTGGTAGACGAGCCAGAGCAAATAGAGCCCCCAGGCGATGGTGACCGCACCGACGGCCATCGAACCATAGATGAAGGCGAGTACGGAGCCGGGGTACGAATAGCTCCAGATGCTTGCCAGGCTGCCGTCGACGCCGCGCGCGGCAAGGGCCATGACTATGCAGACCCAGGCCACCGGCAGCCAGCCCAGCATGCTCCTGTCGCCCGCGCCGCCTTCGCCGCCCTGTGTGGACATTTTTTCTCCCCCGCACGCTTCTCCGCTCCGTGGCCAGTCTGCTCACGAGCGTCGCCGCTGGCAAGATGGGGAGCGAAGCCAGCCGGTCCGACCGCGCCCCGAACGCTCGACAGCAGCCTGGCCAGCGGACGCGCCCAGGCGGCGGCCGGCCTTCGTTCCCGCCCCATGCTCTGGCGCAATGCACGCCATTTTGCCGGCAAGGCCAATTCGCCGGCAAGATTTGCGACGCGACCGCTTGGCAAGCGGCGCCGGATCGACTAGATGAGCCCCGCAGCGGCACGCAAGCGATCGCGTTCGGCTGCAGGCGAAGGCGTCAGGCAGGTTGACTGCGCCCGATTTGCCGGCCCGAGCGGCCGCAAGCCACGCCCCAGGAGATGCACGCACTCCCAACCAGCCCGGCGAAACCGGCCGGCGCAAGGCGCGCGACGCGGAGAGGTGGCCGAGTGGTTGAAGGCGCACGCCTGGAAAGTGTGTATACGGGGAACCGTATCGCGGGTTCGAATCCCGCTCTCTCCGCCAGCCAGTCTGCAGTGCCGCCCCAAATGCACAGCCTGAATTCTTCGACAGGCGCTTGCAAAGCAAAGCTGGATTCAGCCCAGCTCGCTCCTCAGGCGAAATTGTTGTAAGGGACAAAAGGTGCATCGATGATCGCTACCGCGGCGAAGCTGCTATGAAGGATCTTTCCATGATTCTCCGCGCCGCCGATGACCGCCACCGCCCTCGAAATCCTCAAGACCGTTTATGGCTATGATGCGTTCAGGGGACCGCAGGCGCGCATCGTCGAGCATGTGATCGCCGGCAGCAACGCCTTCGTGCTGATGCCGACGGGCGGCGGCAAGTCGCTGTGCTACCAGATCCCCGCGATCGTCCGCCCCGGCATGGGGCTCGTCGTGTCGCCGCTGCTGGCGCTGATGGCCGATCAGGTGGCGGCGCTGCGGCAAGCCGGCGTGCGCGCGGCCGGGCTCAACTCCGACCTTGCGCCCGAGGATCGCCGCGCCCTGTGGCGCGACATCCGCTCCGGCGAGCTCGACCTCCTCTATGTCGCGCCCGAAACGCTGCTCAGGCCGGACGTGCTGGAATTGCTCGAAGGCGTGAAGCTGTCGCTGATCGCCATCGACGAGGCGCACTGCCTGTCGCAATGGGGGCACGATTTCCGTCCCTCCTATCGCCAGCTCGACGCGGTCGTGGCGCGCTTTGCCGGGGTTCCGCGCATGGCCCTGACGGCCACGGCCGACGAGCCGACGCGGGCGGAAATCCTTTCGCATCTCGCCATTGACGAAACCGATGCCTTCATCGCCGGCTTCGACCGCCCCAACATCCGCTACGCCATCGAGGAAAAGGACAATCCGCGCGCCCAGCTCAAGGAGTTCCTCAAGCGCTACGAGGGCGAGAGCGGCATCGTCTACTGCCTGTCGAAACGACGGACCGAGGAAACCGCCGCCTGGCTGCAGGGCCTTGGCTACGAGGCGCTCGCCTACCACGCCGGCATGGACAAGGCGGCGCGCGAGGCCAACCAGATGCGCTTCCAGCATGGCGAGGCGGTGATCATGGTCGCCACCGTCGCCTTCGGCATGGGCATCGACAAGCCCGACGTGCGCTTCGTCGCCCATATCGACCTGCCCGGCAGCATCGAGGCGTACTACCAGGAGACCGGCCGCGCCGGGCGCGACGGGCTGCCGTCCGACACGCTGATGCTCTACGGCTACGACGACATCGCGCTGCGCAGCCGTTTCATCGAGGAATCGGAGGCGCCCGACCAACGCAAGCGCATGGAGCGGCAGAAGCTCGACGCGCTCCTGGGGTTGGCCGAGACGGCAAGCTGCCGCCGGCAGGTGCTGTTGTCCTATTTCGGCGACCAGTGCGAACCGTGCGGCAATTGCGACACCTTTGCCGAGCCACCCAAATTGTTCGACGGCGCCATTGCCGCGCAAAAGGCGCTGTCGTGCATCTACCGCACCGGCGAGCGTTTCGGGCAGGCCTACATCGTCGACGTGCTGCTCGGCCTGGAAAACGAGCGCATCGCCCAGTTCGGCCATGACCGCATCTCGACCTATGGCATCGGCAGGGAGCACGACAACCGTACATGGCGGGCGATCCTGCGCCAGCTGATCGCGCTGCGCCTCATCGACGTCGATCTCACCGGCCATGGCGGCCTGTCGATCGCGCCCGCCGGCCGCGACTTCCTGCGCGACAAGCCAGAACTCATGCTGCGTGTGCCGGCCTCGCCGCGCGCCAGGCGCGGCAAGGTCGCGCGGAGCTCAGCGCAGTCCGCCGTCTCCGATGCGGACCACGACCTGTTCCAGGCGCTGCGGCGGAAGCGTACGGAGATCGCACGCCTGCAGAACGTGCCGCCGTATGTGATTTTCCATGACAAGACCTTGATCGAACTGGCTGCGGCGCGACCCGCGTCACGCGCGGAGATGGCCAACGTGCCCGGCGTCGGCGAAGCCAAGCTCGAGCGCTACGGCCCCGCCTTCCTCGTGGTGATCGCCGAGCACGCATGACGAGATCGTGGCGGGATGACGAGGGTTAGGCAGCCTTGGGCGGATAGCCGACCTTGTTCCCCCGGAAGAGGCACCACCGCGCAGCTTCGCTGCGGCCGGTCACTGCTTGGCTTGCGACTGGATTTCGTAGGCGCGCTCGAATTCGGCATGCGCCTTCTGGATATCCGCGGGCCAGGTCGACTTGATGTAGGACAGCACGGCGATGATGTCCTCGTCCGGCAATGTCCCTTCGAACGCCGGCATCCTGGACTTGTAGTCCTTCAGCTTGGCGCCTTCCGTCACCCCGAGCTTGGTGATGTCGAACAGCAGCTGGTCGGCGTGGTGCCAGGTATGGCCGTCCGCGTCGTGCGGCGGGGCCGGCAGGTATCCGTCCTTGTCGGGCGTCTGCCAGTCGGCCTGGCCCTGCAGGTTGGCGCCATGGCAGACGGCGCACGTGCCGAGATAGACCGCCTTGCCGCGGGCGACGACCTGCGCGTCGCCCGGCCGGAGAAGTCCTCCGGATTTTCCGGGAAGCAATGCATAGGCCAGCACCGCGGCCGCGGCGAGCACGCCCGCACCCAGAACGACGTATCTTGTCCGCATGGTCCCCACCCTCGCCTGCCAAGCACAGACGCGATGGCCTCATCCTAGCGAGGAGCCGGCATACCCTCAATCGCCCGCGCCTGCGGCCTCTGGACACGCCGGGCGCGTCGCCCGAGCGGTCCAACGAACGGCCGCAATCGCATTGCCGTCCGGGTCCGGGAGGCAATGACGCCCCGTTCAGCGGGGATGCGCGCGTGCCGGCAAGGTCAGCGCGCGGCCTGGTGCCGGGACGGCTCTCCCAAGAGACTTTCCGCGCGGACCTTCGGTGCGCGCATGGCATAGGATGCGATCAGGAACGCCTGCAGCATGACTGCGGCATAGGCCGCGAGGATGATCGCACAGGGGACGACGAAGTTGAGCTGTGGCGCCGCACCGAGGATCACCGGCATCGTCCAGGATACGGCCGAGACCACGCCGCAGCCGATCAGCGCAGCCTTCCTTCCGGGTGTTATGCCGTCCAGCAGACGGCTGCCGATCCGCTGGTTCAGGAAGGGTAGGACGAGCCGATGGATGGCGATGCCGTTGAGGGTCAGGATCGACACGATCGTCACCTTTGCCCAAATCTTCGGATTGAGCAGCTTTTCCGGCTCGGTGGCCTGGTAGAGCAGCAGGAAACCGACGCCGGAGAACCACAGCAGGGCGAGCCCCAGGGCGACGAAACGGCTGATCCATTCGACATTGCCGACGAGTTCCGCCGTCAGTGGCGAGCGACGGTAGCGCGACAGCAACAGGTCGAGGAAGAGCGCGCCGCCGAAGCCCAGCACCAGGCCGCCGAAATGGATCAGCCTGAGCGCGGTGCGCAGATGGGCGGCGATGTGGGGCGAGGCGAGATCCAGACCGTGCAAATTTGCGCTCCGGGAAAGACATGGCAACGCCTCCGCATCCCCGAAACGAGGACGCGCCCGGCCTGCCTGAACTGCGACGTTGGCGAATTCTGACCCGGCGCACCACTTTGGGCGGAGGCGATCGGGTCTGTTTTTTCCTATTTATTATGACTTTTTGAGTCAAGTATAAGAATGAGCTGATCTAGCGATTTTCGCGCATGCCTAGCGAAGGCTGCCCGGCGTGGGCGGCCGCCCTCGGTGCTCCGGCTCGTCGCAGGCCGACCGGGCAAAATCGTCAGGACCGAACGGGAACCCAGCCGCCGGCATCGGTGCGGATCAGACGCGGCGAGGCAACGGCGCCGTGGATGCGCTCAACCAGCGAAGCGTCGTGTTCGCCGATGGCCTGGCGCCAGACATCGCCCTGCAGCATGGCGAAGATGGACGCAACGGGCCTGATGCCGGCCTTGGCCAGGAGCTTCAGCACCGCCAGCATCGAGGTGCCGGAACTGATGACGTCGTCGACGACCAGCACGCGCCGGCCTTCGAGCAGCGGCAGCATGCGCGGGTCGAGGTAGAGCCGCTTGGCGTGCTCGGGGCTGGTGATCGAGCTCATCGGCTCGGACAGCTCCTCGCTGTACCAGAACTTTCTGGACGTCCCGAGCGCCACCATCCTGTCGTGACCGAGCCGCCGGGCCACGCCGTTTGCGAGCGGCAGGCCAAGCGTCGGCACGCCGATCACGACCTCGGGGTCGTAGGCCCGGGCATAGGAGGCCATGGCATCCGACAAGGCATCCTCGACGGCAAAGCTCGCCTGGTTGACGATCATCGAGGCGACTGCCCGGCTGCCGTCGCCCGGCAGGACCCTGATCGGCAGCGCGATCTGGCGCCCGTCGGCCAGCGATGCCGGGTAGAGGTCGCTGAAGCCGCCGGCAGGCGCCGCGTCGAACGTGCCTGCGGGAAAAACCGTCTGCCAGAATTGATGCGGAGCGAGTGGCACAATGGGCCTTTCTGATGCAGAAGGGGACATGCGGCGCCGATGGCCCTGGGCGCTGCCGGACGAAGAGACGGGCCGAACGGAGCTTGCGTGATGACATCGACGGCCAGGCACGACAAGGGCGAAATCGAGATGCTGACGGCGCTGCGCCGCGACATCCACGCCCATCCGGAGCTCGGCTTCGAGGAGGTGCGGACGTCAGGCATCGTGCAGAAGATGCTGATTGACGCCGGCATCGCCATACAGACGGGCCTCGGCAAGACCGGCGTCGTCGGCACGCTCAAGGTCGGCGACGGTTCGCGACGGATCGCGCTGCGCGCCGACATGGACGCGCTGGCCATGCCCGAAATGGCCGAGGAGCGGTCCTACAAGTCGACCGTCGAGGGCAAGATGCACGCCTGCGGCCATGACGGCCACACGGTGATGCTCCTGGGTGCCGCACGCGAGCTCGCCCGTCGCAAGAATTTCTCCGGCACCGTGCATTTCATCTTCCAACCGGCCGAGGAAGGCCGGGGCGGCGCCAAGGCGATGATCGCCGACGGCTTCTTCAAGCAGTTTCCCGTCGATGCGGTCTATGGACTGCACAACATGCCGGGCATCGCGCCCGACAGCATGGCAGTGGTGGCCGGGCCGCAGCTCGCCTCGTCCGACCGCTGGACCGTCACGTTCAAGGGCATCGGCACCCACGGTGCCAAGCCGCATCTCGGCCGCGACGCGATGACCGCAGCCGGCCAGTTCCTGACCGCGCTCCACACCATCGTCGCGCGCCGCGTCGACCCGCTGCAGCCGGCCGTGGTCAGCGCCTGCGCGATGGAGGCCGGCAGCTTCGAGGCGCTCAACGTCATCCCGGACCTCGTCAAGATCGGCGGCACGTCGCGCGCGTATTCGGCCGCCGTGCGCGACCAGCTGGAAGAAGAGATCGGTGCGCTGGCCGAAGGCTCGGCGCGGCTCTACGGCATCGAGGCGGAGTATCGCTATTTCAGGCAGATGCCGCCCGTGGTGAACGACCGCGACGCGACGCGCCGGGCGCTGGCGGCGGCGCAGGCCGCACTCGGCGTCGACAAGGTGATGACCGAGTTCCCGCCATCGACCGCCGGCGACGACTTCGCCATGTTCAGCCAGGAGGTGCCTGGCGCCTATGTCTGGCTCGGCAACGGCCCCGCCGTCGACGGCGCCCTGCACCACAACAGCCGCTACGACTTCAACGACGACGCGCTGGCGAGCGGGGTGAAGTTCTGGACGACGCTGGTGGAGCAGGAACTGGCGGCGTAGAGGCTGGTCTTCCGACGCGCACCAGCGAACTTTTTGCTGGATCGACACTTCGGGCTGGCTCAAAGCCCCCTCACCGTCACGGCTTCGCCGTGCCACCTCTCCCCCACTTCGTGAGGGAGAGGAATCGCCAATCGCCTAGGGTCCGGCGGTTCGTCCGAACAAACCAAACCCTTTCAGCAGTAAGATTTCAGGAAACCGAGCCTGAGGCGCAGTCTGCACAGAACTTGGAGTTCCTCGCCCCCATGGAGTGGGGGAGAGGTGGCACGGCGAAGCCGTGACGGTGAGGGGGACTTGTCGTGAAACGACTGGCGAGGCGACGAGTGCCCGCGCTGCCCGCCGCCCAATAAATGATCGCCGGTGCCTCGCTCCGGCTTCAGGGATGGCGGAGTGCTATTCCGTCCGCGGCCAGCAGCTCTTCACCCGCTACTCCGCCTGCAGCCTGTCATAGAGCAGCTTCAGCACCGCAGCGCTCTCGACCTTCAGCGCCACCGACACGGGCGAGCCATCTTCCGATACGGTGAGCGCGCCGGCGTCGCGCGTCGTGCCGGTGTCAACAGTGAGCTTCAGCGTCTCGCGGGTGAACAGCGCCTCGTCGAGGGCCAGCAGCATGACGCAGGGGTCGTGCAGCGGCCGGCTCTCGCCGCCCATGGTCGACTGGAAATAGGCGTCGATCAGCGCGCCCGAGGCGACCGCCGCCGGCACGGCGGAAGCTTGCAGCATGGCGGTGTCGTCGCGCGTGGCGCGGACCTTGCGGGTGACGTCGAGCGGGATCAGCGTCATGTCGAGCCCGGCGGCGAAGACGATCCCGGCGGCCTCGGGGTCGGCGGCGATGTTGAACTCGGCGCGCGGACCGATGTTCCCCGGCTCATAGACCGCGCCGCCCATGGCAATGACGCGGCCGATACGGCGCGCAGCTTCCGGATGTTCGGTGACGAGGCGGGCGATGTTGGTGAGCGGGCCGAGCGCCAGGATGTCGACGGTGCCGGCGTCAGCGGTCAGGAGCGTGTCGCGCAGCCAGGTCACCGCGTCTCCGCCTTGGGGCTGCGCCAGCGGATCGGGGAAGGCCACGCCGCCGAGGCCGTCATTGCCGTGGATGTCGGCAGTGTCGAAGCCTTTTCGCGACAGCGGCCCGGCAGCGCCCGCAATCACCGGCACGTCGACGCGGCCTTCGAGAGCCAAGATGCGGCCGGCGTTGCGCGTGGTGGTGGCGATGCCGATATTGCCCGCCACCGTGGTGATGCCGATGACATCGAACTCGGCCGACTTCAGCGCCAGGAGGATCGCCACCGCGTCGTCGATGCCGGGATCGGTGTCGATGATCACCTTGCGGGTGGGTTTCTGCTGCATGGTGCGACCTTTCATGCCTGTCTCAAATCAAGTCCGGCCTGGCTTCACATCATCGGCTCGGGTGAATCAAGCCGAAATGCTTGCGCCAGCGCCTGGGCGAACCGGGCTGGCACAGCGGAAACCGGTTCCGATTTTAAGGGCGATGCAGTAGAGGCGAGCCCATGACCAAGACAGCCCCCTTGCCCGCCGACCTGCTCATCGACCCAGCCGACGAAATCGTGATCCGTCAGGACCTGGTGCTCGTGGCCCTCGGCAAGCGCCAGGCCGATCGCCTCGTCCAGTTCGGCCGCGTGCTCGACGTGCACACCGGCACCTGGATGGACGATTGCGAGGTGGCGATCCGCGGCCGGCGCATTGCCTATGTCGGCCACGCCGGCAGCTTCGCGGGCACCGCGCGCGAGACCGTCGACCGCACCCATTTGGCCGCCGTGCCCGGCTTCGGCGAGGTGCACAAGCACATCGAAAGCTCGCACCTGACGCCGGAGCATGAGGCGGCGCTGGTCATGCCGCGCGGCAACACCTGGACCTGCGAGGCGAGCCACGAATTCTCCAACGTCAACGGCCCGAACAACCTCGAATTCTGGCTGACGGCGCGCCGCGCCGGCTCGCCGATGAAGATTTTCCCGCTGCCCGGCTCGGCCGTGCCGCCGACGGCCTATGAGGGTGGCGGCGGCCATTTCGGTTATGCCGAGCAGATCGGATTCCTCGGCGAAAGCGCGATGGTCGCCGGCCTCGACGAGGTGATGGACTGGCCGGCCGTGTGGAACCCGGACAATCCGTCGTACAGCCGGCTCTGGGGCATGATCCAGGCGACCTTCGAAAAGCGCGGCGTGGTCGAGGGCCATGGCGCCGGCCTGCGCGACCTGCCCTCTATCAACGCCTTTGCCGCCGCCGGCCTGTCGTCCGACCACGAGGCGTGGACGCCCGAGGAGGCGTGGGACAAGCTCCGGCGCGGCATCTTCGTCGAGATCCGCCCGCATTCGATGCCCGACATCATCAAGGGCCTGCTCGAGCGCGGCCTGCGCGACTGGAGCCAGGTGGCATTCGCCACCGACGACCGCAGCGCCTCCGACACGCTGAAGCTGGGTGCCACCGACCACAATGTCCGCCTCGCCATCGAGAGCGGGATGGCGCCCGAGATCGCCTACCAGTGCGTGTCGATCAACCCGGCGCGGCACATGCGGCTGACGCCCTTCGTCGGCTCCATCGCCCCCGGCCGCTTCGCCGACATGGTGCTGCTCGACAAGACGGCGACCGTGTCGATCGCGGAGGTCTGGGCCGACGGCGAGCAGGTGTCCGAGGGCAAGAGCTTCACCGGCCACCTGCCGCGCATCGACTGGCCCGACTGGGCGACGAAGACGGTCAATGTCGGCCGCAAGCTGACCGCCCAAGACTTCGCGATATCGGCCGAGCCGGGCCGCGCGACGATGCAGGCCGCACTGCTGCGCCCGTTCCACTGGGACGATAACTTCATCACCACCGAACTGCCCGTGACCGATGGCGAGGTGCAGCGCGACGATGAGCGCAACATCACCAAGTTCGCCATCGTCGACCGCTATTCGGGCAAGGGCCGAGTGGCAAAAATGTTCTGGCTCGGCTGCGGCCCGAAGACGCCCGATACGGCCGTGGGCTGCACGGTGGCACACGACCAGCACAACATCTGGGTCGTCGGCTCGTCCGACGCGGCGATGGCCGAGGTCGTCAACCGCATCTCGGAGAACCAGGGCGGCTGGGCGCTGGTCACAGGCGGCAAGGTGGTGGCCGACGTGCACTACGAGGTCGGCGGGCTGATGACCAACCGGCCCGCCGAGGCGCTCGATGCCGAGATGGAAAAGCTCTACGCCGAGGCCAACAAGATCGACTGGCTATACGAGCCGACGTTCTCGCCGCGCTGGTTCCCCGGCTTCCCCGAGCGCCTGCAGTTCGCGACGCTGACCTGCGCGCCGTGGCGCTGGGTGCTGGTGGCGCCGACGGATGCTGTGCCCGAGGGCTTCGTTAACGTGCAGACGGGCGAGAGCCACAAGGTGGTCTGGTAGGGGCACACGACACCCTCATGGTGAGTCGTGAGCTTGTCGAATGATCGAAGCAGGAGGGGTCTTGGCACGACCGAGATGGCGCCTAGCGCCCTCGTGGTTCGATCATTCGACAAGCTCACGACTCACCAATGAGGGCTACTGAGGCGGCTTGGCTCAAAAGCCCCCTCACCGTCACGGCTTCGCCGTGCCACCTCTCCCACACTCCGTGGGGGCGAGGAACCCGAGTTCGGAGAGGCCCCGACCTGCAAGATTGGCGATTCCTCCCCCCAACTTCCTGGGGCGAGGAATTCAGGTTCTGCAGGGCCGCAGTGGGGCGCGCCTCCAGCATTGGCCTGGCGAGACACCCCGCGATTGGCAATTCCTCTCCCCCACGAAGTGGGGGAGAGGTGGCACGGCGAAGCCGTGACGGTGAGGGGGTATTCGCCGGGCGAAACGGCAATCGTTAGGGAATAGCGAGCGCCGTAGGTCCTCATCATGAGGTGCGAGCCGGCAACGCTGTTATCCAGGTCGCGAAAACCTCGGCGGGCGAGCCTCGAAGGACGTGCCCGCCAGCTGCCTCAGCCCTTGTCTTCGGCGAATGCCGCGAGGATACGCGCCCAGGAGCGGATGCCTTTGCGGAAGCTGGAGAGGTCGTATTTTTCGTTCGGGCTGTGGATGCGGTTGTCGAAGCGGGCGAAGCCGATCAGCAGCGAATCCATGCCGAGCTTCTCCTTGAAGGCGGAGACGATCGGGATCGAGCCGCCGCTGCCGGCGACGGCCGCCTCGCGCTCCCATTCCTCGGTCAGTGCACCCAGCGCCTTGGTCAGGAATACACCGTCGATCGGCATCACGGTCGCGGCACTGGCGCCATGGTCGATGAACTCCACCGAGCAGTCCGCAGGGATGCGGGCGCGGACATGGGCGCGGAAGGCCTCGCGGATCTTCTTGGGATCCTGGCCGGCGACGAGGCGGAACGAGATCTTCGACTGCGCCTTGGCCGGGATGACGGTCTTGAAGCCCTCTTCGGTGTAGCCGCCGATGATGCCGTGGATTTCACAGCTCGGGCGGGCCCAGACCTGCTCGAGCACCGAACGGCCCTTTTCGCCGGCAGGAATCGAAAGGCCGATGTCGCCCAAAAAGCCCTTGTCGTCGAAAGGCAGCCGCTGCCACTGCGCCTTGATGGCGTCGGGCAGCTCGGTGACGCCGTCATAGAAGCCGGCGACGGCAACACCGCCGTCGGGCGTGCGCAGGAGACGATGTCGGACAGCACCTGCAGCGGGTTGCGCGCGGCGTTGCCGTAGATGCCCGAATGCAGGTCGCGGTTGGAGCAGGAGATGACGATCTCCTCCTTCAGCACGCCGCGCAGCATGGTGGTGACGGCGGGCGTCTCGGCGTCCCACATGTCGGTGTCGCAGACCAGCACGACGTCGGCCTTGAGCTCGGCGCCGGTGCTGTCGAGGAAGGGCGGCAGGCTAGGGCTCGAAATCTCCTCCTCGCCCTCGAACAGCACCGAGATCTGGATCGGCAGGCTGCCAGTGACGGCCTTCCAGGCGCGGCACGCCTCGACGAAGGTCAAGAGCTGGCCCTTGTCGTCGGATGCGCCACGGGCAACGATGTGGGTCTCGCCGTCGGGCTGCGGCACGAGCTTGGGCTCGAACGGGTCGGAGTGCCACAGATTGAGCGGATCGACCGGCTGGACATCGTAGTGGCCGTAGAACAGCACGTGCGGCCCCTGCCCGGTGCGGTCGTGGCCGACGACCATCGGGTGGCGCGCGGTCGGGCGCACCGAGGCGTCGAAGCCGAGCTGGCCGAGTTCTTTCGTCAGCCATTCGGCGGCGCGCTTGCAGTCGGCGGCGTGGGCCGGATCGGTCGAGACCGACGGGATGCGGATCAGGTCGAACAGGCGCCCCAGGCTGCCGTCGATGTTGGCGTCGACATTGGCGAGCACCTCGTCGAGGCGCGCCGTGGCTTCCGATTTGTTCATGGCTTTTGTCCTTCCCTGTATCAGCCTGACACCTTGCCGAGCCGCCTATCCGGCGGCGTCGATGCGGGCCATCTCGGCCTTGAAGCTCTGCGCCACCTGCAGCGCGTCGCGCAGCACCTTCTTGCGTTCGAGGCTCAGCACCTCGCGGTCGCGCATCAGCCAGTCGCCGCCGACCATGACGTCGCGCACGTCGGTCGGCATGGTGGCGAAGACCAGCGTCGAATAGACGTCGTAGATCGGCTGCTGGCGCGGCGAGGCCAGGCTGACACGGATGAGGTCGGCCTGCTTGCCCGGTTCGAGCGAACCGACTTTTGCGTCCAGCCCGAGCACCTTGGCACCGTCACGCGTGGCCATGCGCACGACGTCGATCGAGGCCATCGGCTTGCGGCTGTGGCCGAGCAGCTTGGCAAACATCGACGCCGGCGCGAACTGCGAAAACAGGTCGAGCGTGTTGCCGCTCATCGCCCCATCGGTCGAGATGCCGACGGGAATGCCGGCCTTGCGCATCGCCTCGACGGGGGCGATGCCGCGCCCGGCCTTGCCGTTGGAGCGGGCGTTGTGGGCGACGCAGACCTGGGCATGGGCCATGCGCTCGATGTCCGAAGCGTCGACATGCAGGCAGTGGGCGCAGATCAGGCCCTTGCGCAGCAGCCCCGCCTTCTCGACCACCTCGACCGGGCGCATGCCGTGGGTCTTCTGCGCCCATTCCATCTCCTGGTCGCTCTCGGCCAGGTGCATCTGCACGGGGACATCGGGATGATCGTCGGCCCAGCGCGCGATGCGCTCCATGACAGCCATGCCGGTGGAATAGGGCGCGTGCGGCGCGATCGACGGGATGACGCGGTCGTGGCCGGCGAATTCCGCCACCAGCGCCTCGGTCAGCGCGAAGCCCTCGTCGGCGTTCTTGTGATCCGGCGGATCGAAGTCGGCGATGGTCTGGCCGAGCACGCCGCGGATGCCTGAGGTGGCGACGACGCGGGCAACTTCGGCCTCGAAATAATACATGTCGGCGACCGAGGTGACGCCGCCCTCGATCAGTTCGAGCGCTGCAAGTGCGGTGCCGGCGCGCACCGCCTCGGGCCGCACGAACTTGCGCTCCAAGGGCAGGATGTAGCGGTAGAGCCGGTTGTCGACGTCTTCGCCCAAGCCACGGAACAGCGTCATCGCCATGTGGCAATGCGGGTTGACCATGCCCGGCATGACGAGGTCGCCGCCGGCATCAAGCGTTTCAGCGCCAACGATAGCGGGCGCATCGCCGGAGCCAACGGCCTTGATGACGTCGCCCTCGACATGGATCCAGCCCCTGTCGATGACGGGCATGTCCTCGGTGCAAGGCAGGACGGTGGCGTTGGTGATGATCAAGGTCATGGACGAACGCCCCTCTCTGGTCCTGAGTTGGTCGAAGGGCCGGCCATCTCCCCCTCAAGGGGGGAGATCAGCAGTT
Source organism: Aminobacter sp. Piv2-1 (assembly GCF_037625995.1). Taxonomy (NCBI): domain Bacteria; kingdom Pseudomonadati; phylum Pseudomonadota; class Alphaproteobacteria; order Hyphomicrobiales; family Phyllobacteriaceae; genus Aminobacter; species Aminobacter sp. Piv2-1. The sequence goes on along the minus strand of NZ_JARKMU010000002.1, from coordinate 32,604 downwards.
CATACGCCCCGCCCATCCTGCAACGCAGGCGATCGTCGCCCTCCTTGCCACTGCCAATCTCCCCACTTGAGGGGGAGATGCCCGGCAGGGCAGAGGGGGGTACCACATGGCACGGCATAACTATTCCGGCTTCAGCACGCAGCACTGGTCGGGCACGGGCACCAGCTTGGCCTCAGCGCCCGGTTCCAGCGGCGCCGACAGCGAGCCATTGGCGATCAGCCGGCCGGCAGCCGAGTCAGCCTGGTACTGATAGGCGCGGCCGAGATAGGTGCGCAGGCCGAGCGTTGCCGGGATGCCTTCGGCGCCGGCCTCGGTCGAAACCGCGAGGCCGTCGGCGCGGGTGGCGAGCAAGAAGCTGTCGGCGATCTCGCCGAAGCGCTCCTGCGACAGCTTGAGCTTGGCACCGCCAGCTGCCTCGGCCGTGACGGTCGCACCGTCGCGGCTCACGACCGTCATCGGGATCAGGTTCTCGAAGCCGACGAAGCGGGCGACGAACGCATTGGCCGGGCGCTGGTAGAGCGTCTCGGGCGTATCGAACTGCATGATGCGGCCGGCATTCATGATGGCGACGCGGTCGGAGATCGAGAACGCCTCTTCCTGGTCGTGGGTGACGTAGACCGACGTCGTGCCGTTGGCGCGCTGCAGCTGCCGGATCTCGACGCGCATGTCGACGCGCAGCTTGGCGTCGAGGTTGGACAGCGGCTCGTCGAACATCAAAAGCGGCGGCTCGATGACGAGTGCGCGGGCGAGCGCCACGCGCTGCTTCTGGCCGCCCGACAGCGCGCCCGGCAGGCGGTCGGCGAGCTGCGACAGGCCGACGCGTTCGAGCATCGCCCTGGCGCGCTTCTCGCGCTCGGCGCCGGTCACGCCGCGCTGCTTGAGGCCGAAGCCGACATTGTCGAGCACGGAGAGATGCGGGAACAGTGCGTAGTTCTGGAATACCAGACCGATGTCGCGCTTGTAGGCGGGCAGCCGGGTCAGGTCCTTGTCGCCGAGGCGGATCGAGCCGGAAGTCGGTTCGAGGAAGCCGGCGATGAGGCGCAAGGTCGTGGTCTTGCCGCAGCCCGAAGCGCCGAGCAGCGAGACGAGTTCGCCTTTGCCGACCGACAGCGACAGGTCCTCCAGCACCTTGGTGGCGCCGTAGTGGGCGGTGAGATTCTGGACTGTGAGTGACTGGGTCATTGGTCTATTTCGCAAGGAAGGTGAGGCCGAGCGTGCGCTCGACGATGGCCATGACTGCGACGGTCAGCAGCATCAGCAGCACCGACACCGACGCGATCGTCGGATCGAAGAACTGCTCGACATGGGCGAGGATCTGGATCGGCAGGGTCGAGATGCCGGGGCCGGTGAGGAACAGCGACGTCGACACGTCGTTGATCGAGGTGATGAAGGCCAGGATGAAGGCCGCGATCACGCCGGAACGGACGTTGGGCAGCACGATGGTGAAGAAGGTCTTCAGCGGCGGGCTGCCGAGGCTGACGGCGGCTTCCTCGATCGAGAAGTCGAAAGAGGCGAGGCTGGCCGAGACGACACGCACGCAATAGGGCAGCACCAAGAGCATGTGGCCGACGAGCAGCGTCAGGAAGATCGGCGTTTGCATGCCGACCGCGACCGACTTCAACAGCGAGAAGCCGAGCACGATCTCGGGCACCAGGATCGGCAGCACGAAGACCGTCGAAAGCCAGGTCGGCAGCTTGATGCGGTAGCGGTTGAGCGCATAGGCGGCGGGAATGCCGACCAGCAGCGCCAGGCCGGTCGCCAGGAAGGCGAGCTCGAGGCTGGTGATGATGGTGCGCTTGAAGGCGCTGATGGCGAAGATGTTCTCGAACCAGCGCAGCGAGAAGCCCTGTGGCGGGAAGGTCAGGTAGGTGGTGTCGCTGACCGAGGCGCCGAGCACGATGATCAGCGGCCCGGTCAGGAAGATGTAGACCAGGACGGCGAACAGGATCAGCAGGGGATTGATACGGCTGGTCATCAGGTCGCCATCGGGTTGAGACGCCGCGCGATGCGGCTCATGGCGAGCACGACGGTGACGGTGATCACCACCATGATCGCTGCGATTGTCGAAGCGCCGACCCAGTCGAAGGACACCATGGCGCGCTGGTACATCAGCGTGCCCATGACCATCTGGCGTTCGCCGCCGAGCAGCTGCGGCGTGGCGTAGGCGGTAAACGAGCCGGTGAAGACGAGAACGGCGCCGACGATGAGGCCGGGCACGGCGAGCGGCAGGATGACCTGCCGGAAGGTGGCCCCCGGCGTCGCGCCCAGAGAAGCCGAGGCCTGGACGACGTCGTCGGGGATGTTTTCGAGCACGCCGACGAGCGTCAGGATCATCAGCGGCACGAACAGGTAGACCATCGCGACGATGACCGACCCTTGCGTGTAGAGCATCGACAGCGGCTCGCTGATCGCGCCGATGCCGAGCAGGAAGTTGTTCAGGATGCCGTTCTTGCCGAGGATGATCAGCCAGGCGAAGGAACGCACGACGACGCCGGTGAGCAATGGGAACACCGCGGCGATGATCAAAAGGCTCTTCAGCTTGGCGGGCGACTTCGACACGACATAGGCGGTGAGGAAGCCGACGACGAGCGAGATCGCGGTGGTGGCCAGCGAAATCTCGATGGTGCGCCACAGAACCGTGCGGCGGAAGCCACTGTTGAAGAAGGCGAGGTATGGTGCAAGCACGCCGCCGTCCTCACCGAAGGTCGTGGCGATGGTGGCGGCCACCGGCAGCATCAGAAAAACCACGACGGCCAGCGTAGCGGGCCCGGCGAGCCACCATCCGGCAAAGCGTTTCAGCATGAAGTCCGATCTCTTCCAGTTGCCTCGATCGCACAGCCTTCCAGCTGCGGCACTTGCGAGGCTTGCTAGCCTTCATTGCGCGATCGCGAAAGGTGCAGATTGGCGCAAAGGCAGATGCAAGGCGGAAAATGGGGCGCTCGTCGCCCGAAATGCACAGATGCGGGGGAAGGCGAACGCCTTCCCCCGTCTTGGTCTTACATGCCGAAGACTTCGTTCCAGCGGTCGACCCACTCGGTCTTGGCCGAATTCATCTTCTCGTAGTCGACCTGCTTGAGCGAGGCGATCATGTCGGGGCCGTAGGTCCACAGCTTGGCCTGGTCGGGCGTCAGCTCGACGGCCTTGACGACCGGCGCATCGACGCCGTTCTCGGCGGTCTTCTGCTGGACTTCCTTGGAGAGCACGAAGTTGATGAACTCGTGGGCGAGTTCGACATTGGCCGCGCCCTTGGGAATGTTGATGGTGTTCAGCGTGGCAATCGCCCCGTCCGACAGGTTGGCCCAGGCGGCGGTCGGCACGGCGGCCTGGATCTGGGCCAGCGTGAAGTCCTGCGCGATTGCCGCGGAGATCTCGCCGGTCGAGAACAGGTTCACCAGCTCCGAGCCGGTGTTGTAGTTCTTGACCACGTTCGGCTTCAGCTCCTCGACGGCCTTGAAGGCGGCGTCGGCATCGGCAAAGGCGTCGACGCCGGCATGCGTGCCGGCGACCATCACGGCCATCGGGCCGGCGGTGGTGGTGATGCCCGGCAGCGACAGCGAGCTCTTGAAGTCTTCCTTCCACAGGTCGTTCCACGAGGTGACCGGTGCCTTCACCTTGGCGCTGTCGTAGATGACGCCGACGCGGCCGATGGTGTAGGCCGGGCCGTACTCGCCCTGCGGCGCCTTGGCGATGTCGTAGAGGCCATCGAGGTTCGGGATCTTGGATTTGTCGATCGGCTGGAACAGGCCTTCCTTGATGCCGATCTGCGAATAGGCATCGGTGAAGTAGGCGACGTCGACGCCCTCGCCGTTGCGGATCTTGATCTTGTTGAGGCGGTCGGCATTGTTGCCGGTCTCGAACACGATCTCGCAGCCGCATTTTTCCTTGAACGGCTTGATGATGAATTCGTCGAGCTTGTCGCCGTTGAAGCCCCACCAGGAGATGGTCAGCGTCTTGCCCTGCGCGAATGCCGGAGCGGCGGCGAGCACCGCCGCAGCCGAGGCGACGCCCGCTGCGAGAAGGGTGTGAAGTCGGTTCATTTTTAGCCTCTGCTGTTTCGACGCCCTGCGGCCTGCGGGCTCGCGGAGGGACGAGAAAGCCTATTTTCGCGATGGCCGGGGTGCAACTCCAAATATTGTGCGACGCACATCATTTGCGGGCAGGCAGCGTCCGCGTCCAACAAGCCGACTCAGCTTTTCAAAGCGGCTCCGTGACCCCGGCCGGGTGATTCCAACCACAGGGTTACCCAATGGGAAGGTTGTGCGCGCCCCGATTGCGACGCATCGCCGCCGATCCACAACTAATTGTTCGGTCAGGTCCTTCCTCAAGGGAACTTTGGCTGATCCGGGAAGTTTGAGATGAAGGCAAAGAGTCGAAGTGGTGATACACTCGCTATCGACTTCGGCGATGTGAGGGTGCCATGCAAACACGCGATACCGACGTCTTCAACCTGTTCTCGGAAATCTACGGCAGTCAGACGACCGAGGAGATGAGCTTGCAGCAATATCTCCTCGCTTGCCGCGATCAGCCGTCGATGTATGCGACGGCAGCCGAGCGCATGGTGGATGCGATAGGCGAACCCAAGCTGGTCGATACCAGCGTGGACCCACGGCTGGGGCGCATATTTGCCAACAGGACCATCAAGATCTACCCGGCCTTCCCCGAATTCTACGGCATGGAAGACACCATCGAACGCATCGTCGGTTACTTCCGCTACGCCGCGCAGGGGCTCGAGGAGCGCAAGCAGATCCTCTATTTGCTCGGCCCCGTCGGCGGTGGCAAGTCGTCGCTCGCCGAGCGGCTGAAGAAGCTGATGGAGGAACGGCCGATCTACACGCTGAAGGTGGGCGGACAGACCAGCCCGATCTTCGAATCGCCGCTCGGCCTGTTTCATCCCGAACGCATGGCCGACCTGCTCGAAGACAAGTACGGCATCGCCAAGCGCCGGCTGAACGGGCTGATCTCGCCCTGGGCGGCCAAGCGGCTCGAGGAAATCGGCGGCGACGTCTCCAAGTTCAGCGTGGTCAGGCTGATGCCATCGCGGCTGCGCCAGATCTGCATCGCCAAGACCGAGCCCGGCGACGAGAACAATCAGGACGTGTCGGCGCTCGTCGGCAAGGTCGACATCCGCAAGCTGGAGAACTTCAGCCAGTCGGACCCCGACGCCTACTCCTTTACCGGTGGCCTCAACCGCACGACGCAGGGGCTGCTCGAATTCGTCGAGATGTTCAAGGCGCCGATCAAGGTGCTGCATCCGCTGCTGACGGCGACCCAGGAGGGCAACTACAACGGCACTGAAAGCTTCGGCGCCTTCCCCTACCAGGGCATCGTGCTGGCGCACTCGAACGAGTCGGAATGGCTGCAGTTCAAGAGCAACCGCAACAACGAGGCGTTCCTCGACCGCATCCTGGTGGTCAAGGTGCCCTACTGCCTGCGCGTCACCGAGGAGCGGCAGATCTACGAGAAGCTATTGCGCGAGAGCGAGCTGGTCAACAATCCCTGCGCCCCGGAAGTGCTCGACATCCTCAGCCGCTTCACCGTCTCGACACGCCTTACCGAGCACGAGAACTCGCCGCTCTACACCAAGATGCGCGTCTATGACGGCGAGAACCTGAAGGACGTCGACCCCAAGGCCAAGTCGATGCAGGAATATCGCGACGCCGCCGGCGTCGACGAAGGCATGACCGGCATCAGCACCCGCTTCGCCTTCAAGGTGCTGTCGGAGACCTTCAACTACGACACCAAGGAGATCGCGGCAGACCCGGTGCACCTGATGTATGTGATGGAACAGGCGATCAAGCGCGAGCAGTTCCCCAACGAGATCGAGCAGTCCTATCTCGACTTCATCAAGTCGGAACTGGCGGCGCGTTATGCCGAGTTCATCGGCCACGAGATCCAGAAGGCCTATCTCGAATCCTACAGCGAATACGGCCAGAACCTGTTCGACCGCTACATCGCCTATGCCGACGCCTGGATCGAGGATCAGGACTACAAGGATCCCGACACCGGCCAGATCCTCAACCGCGGCATCCTCGATTCTGAACTGTCGCAGATCGAGAAGCCGGCAGGCATCGCCAATCCGAAGGACTTCCGCAACGAGGTGGTGAAGTTCACGCTCAGGGCGCGCGCCAAGAACAGTGGCCGCAACCCGTCCTGGACCAGCTACGAGAAGCTGCGCGAAGTCATCGAGAAGCGCATGTTCGGCCAGGTCGAGGACCTCCTGCCGGTCATCAGCTTCGGGGCCAAGCGCGACAGTACGACCGAAAAGCAGCATGCCGAGTTCGTCCAGCGCATGACCGAGCGCGGCTACACGCAGCGCCAGGTGCGGCGCCTGGTCGACTGGTACATGCGCGTCAACAAGGCGGGCTGAGCGAGCGAGGAGACGGGGACCCCAAATGCCGAATTTCATCGATCGGCGCCTCAACCCCAAGGACAAGAGCCTCGGCAACAGGCAGCGTTTCCTGAGACGTGCCAGGGACGAGCTGAAACGGGCGATCAACGAACGGGTGAAATCCGGCAAGATCACCACCGCCGATTCCGACCAGACGATCAGGATCCCGACGAAGGGGATCGGCGAGCCGACCTTCCAGCGCGCGCCGCACACCGGAAGGCGCGAGGAGGTGCTGCCCGGCAACAAGGTGTTCGGCACCGGCGACCGCATTCCGAGGCCGGCCGCCGGCGGCGGCAAGGGGTCGGAGCCGTCCGCCTCCGGCGAGGGCGAAGACGATTTCCAGTTCGTGCTCACCCGCGAAGAGGTGCTCGACCTGTTCTTCGAGGATCTCGAACTGCCGGACCTGGTGAAGCTCAACCTCAAGGAAGTGGTGACGTTCCGGCCCCGCCGGGCCGGCTATACGGTGAGCGGCAACCCGACCAGCATCGCGGTGGCGCGGACCATGTTCAACAGCTTCGGTCGACGCATCGCGCTGCGACGTCCGAAGCAGGAGGAGCTCGACGAGGTCGCCGAGGAGATCAGGAAGCTCGAGGAGGACAAGCGGCCCAATGCGGCCACGTTGCAACGCCTGGGGGAACTGCGCGAGAAGCTTGCCACGCTGGTGCGCCGGCGCGCCTTCATTCCCTTTGTCGATCCGATCGATATCCGATTCAAGCGCTTCGAGCCGCAGCCGGTGCCCAACGCCAATGCGGTCATGTTCTGCCTGATGGACGTGTCGGGCTCGATGGGCGAGCGTGAGAAGGATCTCGCCAAGCGCTTCTTCGTGCTGCTGCACCTGTTCCTCAAGCGGCGCTACGAGAAGACCGACATCGTCTTCATCCGCCACACCCACGAGGCATCGGAGGTCGACGAGGACACGTTCTTCTACAGCACCCAGAGCGGCGGCACGGTGGTGTCGACCGCGCTGGAGGAGATGCTGCGCGTCATCCGCGAGCGCTATCCCAGCAACGAATGGAACATCTACGCCGCCCAGGCGTCGGACGGCGACAACATCCCCAACGACTCCGACAAGTGCGTGTCGCTGCTCAACGACACGCTGATGAAGCTCTGCCAGTACTACGCCTATGTCGAGATCATCGATGAGCGCGAAAGCGAGATGTTCCGCCATGCCGACAACGGCACGTCGCTGTGGAACGCCTATCGCACGGTGAGCGAGGACTGGCCCAATTTCGAGATGACGCGCATCGCCAAGCCGTCCGACATCTATCCCGTCTTTCACGAACTGTTCGCCAAGCAGCCGCCATCCGGCAAGCGCAGTTGAGGAAGCAAGTTGGAAAAGCGCCCGAAGACCTCGCCGCTTCTTTTCACAGGTTCCGACTGGAGTTTCTCGGACCTCTCCCGCGTCTATGACGCGATCAGGCAGATCGCCGTCGACGAGTTGCGCCTCGACTTCTACCCCAACCAGATCGAGGTCATCTCGTCCGAGCAGATGCTCGATGCCTATTCGTCGATCGGCATGCCGCTGATGTACCAGCACTGGTCCTTCGGCAAGCATTTCGTCCACGAGTCGAACCTCTACCGGAGGGGACGGATGGGGCTCGCCTACGAGCTGGTGATCAATTCCAATCCATGCATCACCTACCTGATGGAAGAGAACACCATGGCGCTGCAGGCGCTGGTGATCGCCCATGCTTCCTTCGGCCACAATCACTTCTTCAAGAACAACTACCTGTTCCAGCAATGGACCGATGCGGGCGCCATCCTTGCCTATATGGAGTTCGCCAAGAGCTACATCGCCCGCTGCGAGGAGCGCTATGGCCCGGCCGCCGTGGAAGCAGTTCTGGACGCGGCCCATTCGCTGATGCCGCAGGCGGTGTTCCGCTATCGCCGCCGGCCGCGACTCTCGGTCGAGAAGGAACAGGCGCGCATCCGCGAACGGCTCGAGCATGAGGAGCGCACCTTCAGCGACCTGTGGCGGACCCTGCCCGCCACGGCGGAGGCCAGCGCGCCGAAGGAGCCCGAGTCCGATCCTGCCGAACGGCAGCAGGCGATCGAATATCCGGAAGAGAACCTGCTCTACTTCCTGGAGAAATACAGCCCTGTTCTGAAGCCCTGGCAGCGCGAGATCCTGCGCATCGTCCGCGTGATCGCCCAGTATTTCTACCCGCAGCGGCAGACCAAGGTGATGAACGAGGGCTGCGCCACCTTCGTCCACTACACCATCATGAACAGCCTCTACGACAAGGGCAGGGTCAGCGAAGGCACCATGCTCGAAGTGCTGCAGAACCACTCCAACGTCGTGTTCCAGCCGGGCTTCGACGATCCGCGCTATGGCGGGCTCAACCCCTATACGCTCGGCTTCAACATGATGCGCGACATCCAGCGCATCTGCACCGAGCCGACCGCCGAGGACCGCGACTGGTTCCCCGATTTCGCCGGCAATGGCGACTGGTGCGGGACGCTGCTCGACGCCTGGGCGAGCCATCGCGACGAATCCTTCATCCGCCAGTTCCTGAGCCCGGCGCTGATCCGCGACATGCGGCTGTTCTCGCTGCGCGAGGAAGCCTCCGACCCCTATTACGAGGTGACCGCGATCCACGACGAGCGCGGCTACGAGCGGGTGCGTTCGCGGCTGGCCGACAGCTACGATGTCGGCATGACGCAGCCCGACATCCAGGCCATCGACGCCAATCTCAAGGGCGACCGCAAGCTGCGGCTCAGGCACACCGTCCACAACGGCGGCACGCTGGCCGAGCAGAGCCGCGACGCCACGCTGCGCTACGTCCAGCGGCTGTGGGGACATGAGGTGAGCCTTCTCGGCGTCGACGCCCAGACCGACACCACGCTCTACGAGGTTTCGAGCAAGGACCTTGCCGACAAGGCCTGAGCCCCCTCTCCTATTCGGCTAGGCCAGCGCCGCCTTCATCGCCCGGACGGTGGCCGTGTCGGTGCGCTTGGGGCGCGGCGACACGAAGCCGAGTTCCAGCGCCTTGCCGCCGGCAACATCGGCCGCGACCGAGCAGGATGAGTGGATCTGGCGAAATGGCAGCCGTGCCCGGATGGCGGCGAGCGTTTCGAGATTGACGCCCGACCCCGGCATGATGGCGATGCGGCCGCCGGCATGGGCGAAGCAGGCGGCAAGCACGTCCAGCCCCTTCAGCGCCGTCGTCTCGCCGCCGGAAGTCAGGATGCGCTCGAAGCCGAGTTCGATGGCAAGGTCGATTGCGCCGGCGAAATCGGGACCGGCAAGGTCGAAGGCGCGGTGCAGCGTCTTGCCGAGACCCCTGGCATGGTCCGCAAGGCGCGCGAGCACATCGCGGTCGAGGCTGCCGTCGGCACGGTTGGCGCCGAGCACGACACCTTCCAGGCCCGCGGCCCGCACGGCATCGATGTCGGCCAGCAGGGCCGCCATATCGCCGTCGCCATAGACGAAGTCGCCCGGCCGCGAGCGGACCATGGCATAGACGGGGATCGGCGCCTTGGCGGCCAGCGCCATCAGCCCGGCAGACGGGGTCAGCCCGCCGGTCTCGAGCGCGGCGCAAAGCTCGATCCGGTCGGCGCCGCCGGCGATCGCCGAGGCGAGGCCCTCGGGGCTGTCGACGCAGACTTCGAGCAGGATGGTCTCAGACATTGGCAGTCTCCTGGAGGCCGAGGGCGGCGGCGCCGATCAGGCCGGGTTCGGTGGTCAGCGCCGCCTTGACCACCAGCGGGCCGGCGGCGCGGCGAAGGGTGCGGCCGCGCACTTCGCGGTCGATGGCTTCGATGAGTTCGGGCACGTTGGACAGGCCGCCACCGACCGGCACGACGGACGAGCCGATGATGTTGAGCGTCAGCGCCAACGGCACGCTGACCAGTTCGAGATAGATGTCGATGGTGTGGCTGGCGCTGGCCTCGCCGGCGCGCCAGCGATCGATGACTTCGGTGCTCGACAGCACCTCGCCGCAGAGCAGCTTGTGCAGCTTCTCCATGCCGCGCGCGCCGCCGATGGTGTCGACGCAGCCCGACTGGCCGCAGCCGCAGGCGAAATGCGGCACGTCGACCGGCGGCTGGCCGACTGTCGTCTGCAGCGCCTTGCCGTGACCCCACTCGCCGGCATAGCCGCCGGCGCCGGCGACGATGCGCCCGTCGATCACCAGCCCGCCGCCGACGCCGGTGCCGAGGATGACGCCGAAGACGTTGCTATGCCCCTTGCCGGCGCCGCTGGTCGCCTCGGCCAGTGCGAAGCAGTCGGCATCGTTGGCGATCCACACCGGCAGGCCGATGACGCGTTCGAGATCGGCGGCGATCAGACGCCCGTCGACGCAAGGAATGTTGGCGCATTTCAGGCTGCCGGACGCCGGGTCGACGACGCCGGCGATCGAGATCGACACGCCCTTCGAGCGGCCCTCGCCAAAGGCGACACGCTCGGCGATGACGGCGGCGAAGGCGTCGAAATCGTCGAGCGGCGTCGCCACCCTGTCGATGATCTCGATTTCGCCAGCCGAGCGGGCGCGGGCGCTTTTTATCGTTGAACCGCCAATGTCGAAGCAGGTAATCATCAAATCAGTTCCCGACTGGAATTCTGCGGCGCAATGCCGGCCCAAGACGCTTAGCAAAGGCAGCAATGGACAGTACGCGCAAACGACGCACCTCGCCGACCATCGCCGATGTCGCCGAGCTGGCCGGCGTGTCGCGCGCCATCGCCTCGCGGGCGCTGTCGAGCGAAAGCCGCCCTGTTTCGGCCGACAAGCGTGCGCGTGTGCTTGAAGCAGCAGAGAAGCTCGGCTTCAAGCCCAATCTCCTGGCGCGCAGCCTGACCACCAAGACGGTCAACCTGATCGCGGTCATCGTCAACCACATCCACGACTTCTCCGACCTCGACCTGTTCGACCTCCTGATCGGCGAGATCCAGTCGATCGGCAAGCAGGTCATCTTCCTGCGCGTCGGCTCGGTCGAGCGCATCGAGGAGTTCCTGCGCAACGGCGTCGCCTACCATGTCGACGCGGCACTGGTGTTCTCCGACTTCGCCGACGCGGCGAGCGTGCGCAAGATGTTCCGCAGCGACGACGTCCTGATGCTGAACGGCATGCATGACGGCTCCTCGCCCTCGGTCGTTCCCGACGAGGCCATCGGCATCGCCGAGGCCGTGGCGGATGCCGCCAGCAAGGGGGTTGCGACCGCCGCCCTCGTCACCGGCCGCGTGTCCTCGCCGGTCGAGCAGAGCCGCATCGCTGCCTACAAGGCCGAGATGGCGCGCCATGGCATCAGGCTCGTCGCCGAACTGCGCGGCGACTATTCCTATGCCAGCGGCCGCAAGATCGCGCAGGCAGCCGACTGGCCCGCTGCCGACGCCGTGTTCTGCACGTCGGACGCCATGGCCATGGGCGTGATGGACGTTCATCGCGATGCGTTCCCGCAAAACCAGCCCGGGCGCTTCCGGCTCTACGGCTTCGACAATCTGTCGCTGACCGATTTCGAGGCTTATCCGATCTCGTCCATCGGCTACGACAAGAACGCCTATGTCGCCGAGATCCTGCGTTTCCTCAGCCGCCCCGGCGAGTTCGCCGACGGCAAGGCCGAGGTGACGGTGCCGACCTTCTTCGTGCCGCGCGCGACGTCGTAAGGCGGAAACTGGTCGAACTTGCTAAGTGAAAAACTAGACTGCCCCTCACCCTTACCCTCTCCCCGTGAAGGACGGGGAGAGGGGGGCGTCGGCATTGCGGCTGTCTTCATTGGTGCCGGCGTTCCGGCCAGCTTCCTTCTCCCCGTCATTACGGGGAGAAGGTCCGGCAGGGGATGAGGGGCAGCTCAGCCCCTCACATCGTCCGCCTACCAGAGCGGGGTCAGGGCCGGCGGGTTGGCGGTCTCGCCCCACCACTTCTTGTAGTTCGTCTCATAGGCGCCGCTCTGGATGTAGTCCGACACGAACATGTCGATCCAGCGCACGAAGCCGTCGTCGCCCTTGGCGACCGCAATGCCGATCGGGTCGTTGGAATAGAGCCCCGCCAGCGTCACCAGGTTGTCGTTCTTGGTGGCGAGGTAGTCGAGCAGCGAGGAGTCCTCGATGGCCGCGTCGACACGCTTCTGCTGCAGCAGCAGCACGCCCTCGGGCGCGAAGGTGTCGGTGTAGACGAGTTCCGCCTGAGGCGCGGCCTTCTTGATGAAGGTCTCGCCGGTCGAGCCGCGGCCGACGACGATCTTCTTGCCGGCGAGGTCTTCCATCTTGGTGATGCCGGCGTCCTTCTGGACGATGATGCGCAGGCCCGCGCGGTTGTAGGGGATCGAGAAATCCACCGACTTGGCGCGCTCGAGCGTCGCCGAGGTGTTGGCAACCGCGATGTCGATCTGGCCCGAGACCAGCATCGAGATGCGGGCGTCGCCCGACACATCGACGAATTCGACCGGCACGCCGAGCTTCTCGGCGAGCATGGTGGCGACGTCGACGTCGTAGCCGACCGGGTTGTTCTGGGCATCGCGGAAGCCGATCGGCTCGCCGCCGAGCGACACGCCGATGCGGACGGTGCCGCGCTCGCGGATCTCGTCGATCTTGCCGGCCTGGGCAGCGCCCGTGGCCGCGAGGCCGATGGCAAGGGCAACGCCCGCCAGTTTGGCAATCAGGTTCTTCATGTTTCCTCTCCCTTTGAGCTTCAGGACTTGAACGGTTCGGCGAAGCGGTGTTCCGGTTCCGGCAGGCTTTCGTCCCAGTACCAGTAGCGGATCTGTTCTTCGCAATTCAGGCTGACGACCTTGTGGTCGCCATGGGCGTCGAGCGCATGGATGACGACGCCGGCAAGGAAGCCCTGCTCGAGCTCGAGCAGTTCCTCGACGGCGAGCGCGATCGCCTGCTCCAGCGAGTGGCCAAGGCGCATGGCGAGCACGATGGTGCGCGCGGTGCCGCAGCGCATGGTCATCTCGCCGGTATGGGTGCAGGCGGCGGCGCCGAAGCGGCTGTCGGCATAGAAGCCGGCGCCGGGGATCGGCGAGTCGCCGAGGCGGCCCGGATATTTCCACGCCCAACCCGAGGTCGAGGTGACGACGTTGAGACCGGCGGCGCTGTCCTTGGACAGGAACACGGTGGTGTCGCGCACACGCTCGGGATCGGTGATGGTGCGGCTGAGCGGCGCCAGCGGAATGTCGGGGAACTTTGCCAGCTCTTCCGGGGTCAGCTCCTTCTGGAGGCGCTCCCACCAGACGCGCTTGCTGTCCTCGTAGAGCGTCTCGTCGACGCCAAAGCCGATCTCGGTGGCGAAGCGGCGGGCGCCATCGCCGGTGAGCATGACATGCGGCAGGCGCTTCATCACCTCATGGGCGAGGGCTGCGACCGGCAGTGTGTCGGGCACGGCGCCAACCGAGCCCACTTCGCGGGTGGTGCCGTCCATCACGCCGGCATCAAACTCCATGCGGCCGAGCATGTTGGGCCAGCCGCCGAAGCCGACGGAGCGCACCTTGACCTCGCGCTCGACCTCGCCGATGCCGGCGACCATGGCGTCGAGGCCATGGCTGCCGCCCTTCAGCAGTTCGACGCTCTTGGAGAAGCCGGGCCAGGCCTCGGAATTGGCAAGCAGGATCATTTCGGTCTTTTCAGTCTTTGCGCATCTTGGAGAGGAACTGGGCGACGCGCGGCAGCGCCATGCCCTTGTCGGAGAAGAATTCCGCGGTCGGCAGGTCGGCGATCATCTGCCCCTTGTCGAGGAAGGCGATGCGCGTGGAGATGGATCGGGCGAACTCGATCTCGTGGGTGACGAACACCATGGTGGTGCCGCCCTTGGCGAGGTTGGCCAGGATCGACAGCACCTCCGCCGTCATCTCGGGATCGAGCGCGCTGGTGACCTCGTCGAGCAACAGGTAGCTCGGCTTCATGGCGAGCGCCCGGCAGATGCCCACACGCTGGCGCTGGCCGCCCGACAGCTGCGCCGGATAGGCGTCGGCGCGCTCGGACAGGCCGACCGAGCGAAGCAGCTCGCGCGCTTCCTCCTCGGCCTGCTTGCGCGGCACCTTGAGCACCTCGACCGGGGCGAGCGCCACGTTCTGCACCGCCGTCATGTGCGGATAGAGGTTGAACAGCTGGAACACCGTGCCCGAACGCTTGCGCGCCTCGGTGAGCTCACGTGGCTTGGAGACGTCGAAGTTGTCGACCGTGATCGTGCCGGCGTCGATCTTCTCCAGGCCGTTGATGCAGCGGATGAGCGTCGACTTGCCCGACCCGGACGAGCCGAGCACCGAGACCACCTCGCCCTGGCGGATCTCGAGGTCGATGCCGTTGAGGACGGTGGCGGCGCCGAAGGATTTGCGCAGGCCGGCGATACTGATCATTACAGACCCTTCCAGGCGGTATGGGCGCGAAGCCGCTTCTCGAAGCGCGCGCCGGCATGGGCCACCAGCTTGGCGGCGAGGTAGTAGAGCGCGCCAACGACGCTCCAGACGACGAAGGGCTTCAGCGTGCGCAGGTTGAGGATGTTGCCGACCTTGGTGAGGTCCATGACGCCAATGACCGAGATCAGCGAGGTGACCTGCAGCTGGTTGACCAGAAGACCGGTCAGCGGGCCGACGGCGAAGGCGGCAGCCTGCGGCGCGATCACCCGGCGCAGGATCTGCCAGCGGCTGAGCCCGAAGACGCGGGCCGCCTCGAGCTGGTCGCGGCCGACGGATTCGATGGCCGAAACGACGATCACGTAGATGAAGGCGGCACTGTTGCCCGACAGCGTGATGACGGCGGCCTCGGTCGGCGTAACATTGATCTTGAGGAAGGCCGGCAGGCCGAAGAAAGCCAGGAACAGCTGGACCAGCACCGGCGAGTTCTTGAGCAACTCGGCAAGGAAGGCGACGACCTGCGCCAGCACCGGCACGCGGTAGAAGCGGATCACCGCCCAGAGCGTGCCGACGACCAGGCCGATCAGCGTGGTCGACACGAACAGCGCCAGCGAGACGCCGAGCCCCTGCAGCAGGAGCACGAGATCGTAGGGCGTGAAGTCGCCGTAGCGCATCAGACCGCTCCCTCCGCCTGGTTGCGATTGAGGTAGCGGTGCAGGATGCCGATCAGGATCGAGACGAACCAGGTCAGCGCCGCATAGGCGACGAGCAGCACGAAGTAGACCTCGAAGGGCCGGAAGGTCTGCGACGCCACGATCTTGGCCGAGCCGGTCAGTTCGTTGAGCGTGATGGTCGACAGGATCGACGAGGTCAGGATCAGGTTGATGAATACCGAGCCCAGCGGCCGCACAGAGGCGCGGAGCGCAATGGGCATGACGATCTTGCGGAAGATCGTGCTCTTCTTCAGCCCGCTGACCTGCGCAGCCTCGATGATGCCCGGGTCGATTGCCAGGATGCCCGAGCGGATGACGTCGGAGGTGAAGGCGCCGCCGGCGATCGACATGGCGATGACGCCTGTCGTGAAGGCATCGATGTAGATGCCGATCTCGGGCAGCCCGAAGTAGAAGAAGAACAGCTGCACGATGAAGGGGATGTTGCGGAAGATGTCGACATAGATCGCCGACAACCGGTTGAGCAGCGGCGAGGCCGATGTGCGGGCTGCGGCGACCAGCAGCCCGAGCACCAGACTGCCGACGACAGCCAGGAGGCAGACCTGAAACGTCAGCCACGCCCCTTCCAGCAGGAAGGGGATATGCTTGGCGAGGATCGACAGGTCGAACTTCAAGCGGCACGTTCCCGAAGAGTGAAACCGGTTTCACTTTTGCAAGACGGCTACGTCCCTGTCAACGGCCAACCGGCATGAAACACAGCTTTGGGCATTCGGTGCGCGGCATGCAGCCATCAGGCCGAAACGACAACCGCCGCCGGTGGAACCGGCGGCGGTCGAAGCTCTGCTATCCGGGGCCGCCCGTATCGACGGCCTGCCGATCCGTCAGTTGGCCGGGGCGAGCACCAGGGTCGGGGCCGGCTCGACCACCGGCTCCAGCACCGGCTCGGGCTCTACCGCCGGCGCTTCCGACGCAGCTTCCTCCGCCAGGACTTCCTTGACCTGATCGATCTTGCCATAGGCGTCGCCGACACCAAGCACGTCCTTCGCCCAGTCGAGCACGCCATCGTCGAGATAGGCGTCGCCATATTCGGCGACACGGTTCGGATTGGCTGCGGCCAACAGTGCCTCGCGGAGATCCTCTTCCGTCGTGCCTTCGGCAGCCGCATCCGCCGTGGCCTGGGCATCGATCGCTTCCTGCTCGGCGGTGGTCAGGCTGTCTGCGGCCGCGATCGCGTCCGAAAGCGCGTCCAGCTCGGCATTGTAGGCCTCGAGCTGCGCCGGGTCGACCGGGGCGCCCGCCGTCGTCAGCGCGTCGAGCCGATCCTGGAGCGCAGCCGGATCGCTGACCGGCGTGGTGCCGTCATAGGGGGTGATGCCACCCAGGGCGGCCATGGCAGCGTCGAGCTCGAGCTGCGCCGCGTCGGCCTTGGCCTGCGCCGCGGCGGCAGCTTCGACCGCGAGGTCAAGCTTGGCCGAGTTGATGACGTATTCGCGGATCAGCGCCATGCGCGGCGACTGCGAGTTCAGGTAGGCGTGGTAATTGCGCTTGAGCGAATTGAGGCCCGCAAGCTTGGCGTTGAGGTTCTTCTGCTTGCCCGGAACGGAAGCCTGCAGCACATCGGCGACCGGCGCCTTCTTCTGCGTGGCGTGCTTCGGTCCCTTCTGCTTGCTGTCCTGGAGCGAGGCCTTCTTGGTCTGGCCACCGCCGAACAGGGACTTCAGCGTTCCACCAAACGTATCGCTCTTGCCCCCGGCCGAAGCCGACTTGCCGTTGGACGAGCCGCCGCCCTTGCCGCGGTCGCCGCCGCTACCCTTGTCGTTACCGCCGCCCTTGTCGTTGCCGCCGCCGTTCTCGCTCTTGGCATAGGCCTTGGCGAAACCAACGATCGAGGACGCGTCGAGCTTGATCGGCAACACGCTGATGGCGAGCGCGGACGCTGCGCAGACTAGCAATTTCCTACTGGTGACCACCGGAATGTCTCCCTCTCTCGGTGCAATGTTCGAATCAAGCCCGCCACACATTAGGGGCCAACGATATAGGCGCCATCCACGATCTGTTGCAGTCTGCAATATTGGCGTCCGGCGCAGACGATCACGCGATCACCTGACCAGCGAAATGATGCGGCCGGCATACATCTTCTTTCCGCCGAGCTCGGCCTCGCAGTTTGATGTGACGGCCGAGTTGCCGGTCATCTCGATCGTGTTGCCGACGATGCGGATGCACTGGCCGCCGCCGGACATGTCGGAATTGCCGGCATAGAAGACATGGGCGCCGGGCGCGTAGATGAAGCCGGTCACGTTCGATCCCGAACCGCCGTTGATCTTAACCTCCTGGGTGTTGCTCTTCTCCTGGTAGATCGTGATCCCGGCGTAGGGCCCGGTCGCAGGCGGCGACAGATTGATCACCTCATTGGCGTTCGAGGTGAATTCCGCGCCCTCCATCAGGAAAATCGTCACACCCTGCCCGGAAAGCTTGCCGTTGCCGCCGAGCTTGATCTGGCCGCCGCGCAGGATGTAGCTGCCGGGATTTAGCGTCACGTCGCCGGATATCGTCTTGTTGCAGAAGGTGCCGGGCGCCAGCGTCTTGGTCTTGCCGCCCGGCACGGACTTGCAGGCCGTATAGGCGGGCGGAACGATGTTGGCGAGCGGATCCATCGACGCGTACTGCTTTTCGCGCGGGATGCCACAATCGAGATTGGTGTTGTAGCCGGTCAGGCCGGAGGTGCCGCCCACGGTTACCACGCAGTCGGCCGCGACTTGAGCCGAGCCGCCTCGCGACACCGAGTCGCCCGCATCCGAATTCGAGGCGATGACGCAGCCGTCGAGGGTCACCTGGGTCGAGCCCTGCAGTTTCACCGCGGTCGCGGCGTGGGGATCGAGCGCCAGTACGCAGGCGGGCTGCCCCGGCGCCACTTCGACCACGGCGCGGCGCGCCGTTTTCCAAGTGATCGAGCCGCCGATCATGCCCTGTTGCTGGATCGTCGAGGTCACCTCGATGAAGCTGAGGTCGCCCTTGGACGAGGCCGAGGCCTGAAAATCCGCCACCTCGTCGTTGTAGATGAGGTCGCTCGCGTCGGGGCGGTCGTTGACCAGGTTGGAATCGAAGAAGTCGCGGCCGAGCCGGGTCAGCTCGGTCTTGGTCATGCCGGAGTAATATTTGGTGGCGATCGCAAGGCCGGAGACGTCCAGCGAGTTCTGGAGCTTGGTGGCCTTGTTGTTGAGGCTGACGAAATCGATGGTGCCGGCGACGCCCGCCATGATCGGAACCATGGCCAGCGCCGTCATCACCCCGAAATTGCCCCGCCGCGATCGCAGGAATTCCCGCATTGCTCGCCCCCTAGTCAGCCGCGGACACATTAGGGCACGCTGACATTTCAGGATTTGTTGCGGTAACCGCTAAAATGCCGAGTAACTCGCGGAAAGGCTGTGGGCCGTTGCGCCCACAGCATGCCGGGACGCCCGCCTCAGGCGTCCAGGCCGGGCCGGTCGCCATCCTCGGCGGGAAGCTCGGCGAACTCGACGCGGTTGCGGCCGCGCGCCTTGGCTTCCGACAGGCGGTCGTCCGCCTTGCGGAACAGGTCGTCGAATTCGAGCTGGTCCTCGAACAGCACGGCGCCGACGCTGACCGACAGCGGCAGCTTGCGGCCGCCGGGCTCCAGGATGGTTTCGGACACCGTGCCGCGGATGCGTTCGGCGACGCGCTCGGCATTCTCACGGCTGGTGCCGGGCAGGAAGATGCCGAACCCCTCGCCGCCGATGCGGCCGACGAGATCGCCCGAGCGCACCGAGGCCTTGACCGTGCCGGCGACGCTCTTCAGCACCTCGTCGCCCCAGGCATGGCCGAACCGGGCATTGATGGCGCGGAAATCGTCGATCTCGACGACCAGCAGCGCTCCCTGCCTGCGCCCACCCTGGGCCGAGTCGCCGCGGAAGGCGTCGATGAGGTTGGCGAATACGCCGCTGTTGAGACAGGACGTCAGCGTATCGATCGACGACAGCCGGCTGACCTCGGACCTGAGCGCCGTGAACTTGCGCCGTTCGTTGGCGACCAGCGCGAGCAAGGGTGCTGCGACGAGCGCTGCGATGACGCCCGCGCTGATGACGCCGCGCCACAAGGTTGCGTCGCCCTGGCCCTGGAACAGGATCGCGGCAGCGCCGGCGGCAACCGCCACGATCGCAGTGGTGCCGAGAAGTGTGTAGCGCACGATCGGTCCCATGCTGTTGCCGCCCGATCGCCCCGAACCAGTATTGTCCACGCCAGATCCCTCCGTACTCGTCGACGAATCGATCTACTGGGCGAGAATGAAACATTCCTTGTACGAATTCGAACAGTTTAACGAATTTGTCGAAAAGCGGTTGGAAATTCCTGTTTCGAGGCATCTTCACCGACAAAAGAGCTTCATTCCGGGCTCCCGAAGACACCCATCCGTGCCTCTCGCGCCACCAGTTCGGCCTTCTCGTAGCCGCCGCCCGGACGCGCCAGGGCCCAGCCGTTGGAGACCAGCCACGCCCCGACATCCTGCTTGCCCAGCCGGCAGGGCGCGGCGACGGGCCAGCGTTCGGCGACCGGCGGTACTTGGCACCGCAGCGCCCGCCCCCGTAGCCAATAGCGAAACGCCAGCAAGGCGCGCTCGCCGCAGCGCCATCGCACGCCCTCGAACTCGCAAGGGCTCTCGGCGTCGACCGGTTCCGTGCCCGCGATGATGATCGCGTGCCCCATCGCCTCGAAAGAGGCGGAAGAGGTGACGACCGGGCGATAGAGCAAGGTGCCCTGCCAATCGTCCTGCCGCCAGCCTCTGCCGGACGAGGCCAAGCCGAGCGCGCCGAGCGGCGCGCGGGCGGCGACGCGCTCGAGTTCCTGCGGACGGACGTCCGGAGGGGCAACGACGTCGGGGGCGACCAGGCGCGCGGACGCGGGCGGCGCGTAGAATGAGGCTGACGGGCCAGGCAACGATGCCTCCTCGGCTGCAGACAACCGCTCCGTCGGCCTGAAGACAGGTTGCCGCGCCACATGGAGCCAGTCCGCAGCCATGATCAGCAAAGCGACGGCAACGACCGCGGCGGCGGCGCCGAGAGCAACCAGCGTGGCGCTCCCGCGCAGTGACCGATCTCTCCATGCGGATGCCAACGCTGGCGGCATCGGATCAGGCGGACGGCGTTCCATGACGACCTCGATCGATGCCACAGGAGGCCACGAATCCCGTCGGCGCACCAGCCCCTGACCGATGCGGCACGCACCCCCGGTTCCTGCCAGCGTCTGCAAAGATCAGAATTCTCATAAAATTTGAAGAAAAGTGCGCCCAGCAAATTATACTATGATTACCTGTATCTCTTTGCGATAATTTGAGACCCCGTTGCTACCGTTCATCAAAATTGGTGGGCGCCATGAAAGCAACGTCAAACGAATACATCCTACGCGGCATTAAACTTCTTGCAACGGCGGCATTTGTCGCCACGACACTGCAAAATGCCGCCGCAAGCGACGACCAGACGCAGTCCGCGGTGCAGATGCCGGCGCTTCTCGGCGGCGTGGCGCTGCGCCTGCCCGCCGCGGCCCAGGCAACGACATCGCCCGATCCGGCGGCAGACGCCAGCGGCCTCGTCGAACGCTCCGTCCAGGTCGTCGCGTCGGCCGAAGCCGAGGAGATCGCCGGGGTGGATCCGATCCAGACCTCCGGCATCGTCCCCGGCGTGTTCGGTTCGGTTGCCATTCCGATGCGCAACTTTCCCGTCGCCGGGCGCTGGAGGAAGGTCTACGGCCAGATCGGCGAGTGCACGCAAGGCATCGCCTGCGGCAAGCGGGGCGCGTCCTTCGCGATGCTGACGGTGGGCGTCCGCGACAAGAAGTTCCTGGACAAGCTCGCCACCGTCAACCGCGTGGTCAACACCATGATCGGCTACCGCAAGGACAAGGAAATCTACGGCGGCCTCGACTATTGGGCGACGCCGGCGGAAACGCTGGCGCGCGGCATCGGCGATTGCGAGGATTTCGCGATCCTCAAGATGGCGGCACTGATCAAGGCCGGCGTACCGGCCCAGAGCATGTCGCTGGTCGTGCTCCAGGACAGGGAACTGAAGGTGTTCCACGCGGTGCTATCGATTGCTACCCAGAGTGGCAATTTCATTCTCGACAATCTCTACAACGACGTCCGCCGCGACGACGAGCTGAAGAGCTACGTGCCGCTCTATTCCTTCAGCACCGACCGCGCCTGGATCCATGGCGGACGCCCCGGATCGGATCAGGTGGCTGCACTTTCAGGCGATTTCACCACGATCGCCCCCGGAGAAGGCCTGCAGTAGGCCGGGGGCGGCACGGCCCTCCCGCCGCCGCGATTTGGGCGGGAGGCGGCCTGTTCGACAATTCCAGGTTTCAAAGGCAGAAAGCCCGCAACAGCGCGAAAGACTTCGGAAATCTTTCAGGCGAAAGTAGTTTTAGCCTTTAAGAATGTAGCATTTTTGCTACAGGTCTTGGGTCAAATGGCGCGAATCGGATCAATCCGGTACAACCGCAATCAATTTGCTGTCGCTTTTCTCCGACAGCTGGATAATTGCAGTTGGTGGATGCGGTGAGGGGCGACGCTGGCGGGGACGCCGTGGTGGAGCGGGGAGTTTTCGAAATGCACCTTGGAAAGTTTGCGACGCGGTTCGGCATCCTGCTTGCGGCGACTATGCTGTCGGGCACGAGCGCCGGCGCCTTGACGCTCAAGGAAGCGATTGCCGTCGCAGTCGAATCCAACCCGGAGATCGGCCAGGCCATCGAAAACCGCGAGGCGATCGAGTTCGAGCTGCGCCAGGCCAAGGGGCTCTACCTGCCGAGCGTCGATCTCGAGGCCTCGACCGGCGTGCGCCGGCTCGACAACCCGTCGCGGCGCCTCAGCGACCGCGAGGACGATGCGCTCTATCCGTCGGAAGCCGGCGTCGTGGTCACCCAGAAGCTGTTCGACAACGGCGCCCGCAGGGCCGAGCTCAGCCGCCAGGCATCGCGCGTCGACGGCGCTTCGTTCCGTGTGCTCGAGCGCTCGGAGTTCATCGGCCTGTCGGTCGTCCAGGACTATCTCGAATACATCCTGCAGGCCCAGATCGTCGGCGACGCCAAGAAGAACCTCGGCTTCCACCAGTCCATCCTCGGTGACATCCAGGAAGGCATCAAGGGCGGCGCGCTGACCGACGCCGACAGGCAGCAGGCCGAGGAGCGGCTGTTTGCCGCCAAGGCCCGCGTGCAGGAGGCTTCCGAAGAGCTGGAAGCCGCCAAGATCAGGTTCTTCAAGACCGTCGGCAAGCCGCTGGTCAATGCGTCCAAGCCGGGCTCCGTGGCCAAGGCCCTGCCCCGCTCGCTCGACGATGCGCTGGGCATCGCCCGCCGCAACAATCCGCGCGTCAGCATGGCCAACAGCGACATCGACGCCGCCGCGGCGCTGGTCGACGCGGCGCGGGCCAAATACGGCCCCGAGGTCGTCGCCGAGGGCCGCGCGCGCGTCGGCTACGACGTCGACGGCGCCGAGGAAGACACCAACGACCTGCAGGCCCGCCTGGTGCTGCGCTGGAACCTCTACCGCGGCGGCATCGACAAGGCCAACGAGCAGGAGCAGATCCGCCGCGTCAGCGAGCAGCGTCTCGCCCTGCACCAGGTGCAGCGCGAGGTCGAGGAAGCGGTGCGCATTTCCTGGGATCGCCGCTTCCGCCAGGCGGATCTGGCCAAGACCCTGCGCCAGCAGTCCATCGCCAACGACCGGCTGGTCGCCTCCTACCGCGAACAGTTCAAGGTGGGCCAGCGTTCGCTGCTCGACGTGCTCGACGCGCAGAACACCCGCTTCAACACCGAGACGCTGTCGAACACCGCGGCCTTCGCCTCGCTGTTCGCCGAGTACCGGCTGCTTGCCGCGACCGGCCAGTTGCTGAAGACGATGAACGTCGCGCCGGCCAAGCAGGCTGACGCCTATGCACGGAGCGAGTTCAACGTACCCGAGACCGCCGATACGGAAACCTATGCACGGACACCGTCGCAGCAGGCGAACGATCTGCCTTTCGACCTGCTGGCACCCGTCAGAAAGAAGTAGGGTGTAGCCTGACGGCCGCCCCCGCCGCTCATGAACCAACAGGCACACATCCAGACGCCGGCCGAAGCATTCAAGAAATGCTTCTCGGCCGTTGCGGCCTATTTGGGCCGCCCAAGCGCTGAGACAGTCCTGTTCTCCGGCGTCCCGATCTCGGATTCCCGGATCGAGATGCAGGAGATCCGGCATCTCGCCGAACGAATCGGGCTGGAGACCGAGGAGTTCGACCACCGCGACTTCGCGCGCGGCCGCTTCGATCTGCCCGTCATCATCTTTCGCCAGAACCGCCTGCCGATAGCGCTTCTGGCCGAGCAGCGCGACGGCGCGGCGTTCCTGACGGGACCGCAGGAGGACGGGCGCACCTCGATCTCGCGCGATGAACTGCTGAGCATAGCGATCGAAGGCGGCGCGAGCTTCTCGATCACCTACGCCAACACCGCCGGGGAGATGAGCGCGGGCACGGCCGCCCGCATCGAGCGCAAGCACTGGCTGTTCGGCACCGTGAGCGCCTTCTGGCGATCCTATTCGCGCGTGGCCCTGGCGGCGATCTTCATCAATCTGCTGGCGATCGCATCGCCAATCTTCACCATGAACGTCTACGACCGCATCCTGCCCAACAAGGCGATCTCGTCGCTCTGGGTGCTGGCGCTGGGCGTCGCAACCGCGATCCTGTTCGACCTGCTCCTGAAGACGGCGCGGGCCGCGCTGATCGACCATGCCGGCCGCAAGGCCGACCTGCGCATCTCCTACATGCTGTTCGAGAAGGTCCTCAATTCGTCCCTGAGTTCGCGGCCGGCCTCCACGGGCGAATATGCCAACCGCGTGTCGCAATACGAATTCGTGCGCGAATTCTTCACCTCGAACACGGTCAGCACCTTCATCGACACCGCCTTCGTCTTCATCTTCCTGCTGGTGATCTATGCGGTCGCGGGCTGGCTCGTCATCGTTCCGGTCGTCGCCTTCATCGCCGCGATCGGCATCGGCCTGGTCGCGCAGCAGCGGATCGGCAAGCGGGTCGCCGCGTCGATGAACGAGGCCTCGCAACGCCAGGCGCTGCTGATCGAATCGATCTCGACGGTCGAGACCATCAAGTCGCTGCGGGCCGAGGCCTATCTGCTGCGCAAGTGGCGCGAGCATTCCAAGAATGCCGCCAACACTTCCGAGAAGATCAAGCAGCTCTCGGCGGCCGCCGCCAACATCACGCAGTTCATCCAGCAGCTGGTGACGGTGGCGCTGGTCGTGGCCGGGGCTTACGCGTTCGAGCTGGGCGCCGTCTCCACCGGCGCCATCATCGCCGCTGTCATGCTGTCGGGACGCGCCGTCGCGCCGCTCGGCCAGCTCGCCATCACCATTTCGCGCTTCCGCCAGGCGACGCTGTCGCTGAAGGTTCTGAACACCATCATGCAGCAGCCCGAGGACCGGCCGGACACGGTCGGCTTCGTCAACCGCCCGATCCGGTTCGGGGCGCTGTCGCTGCGCAATGTCGGCTTCGTCTATCCCGGCACCGAGGCGCAGGTGCTGACCGGCGTCAACCTGACGGTCAATCCCGGCGAGCGTGTCGGCATCATCGGCCGGATCGGTTCGGGCAAGACCACCTTCGGGCGCCTGATCGGCCGCCTGTTCCTGCCGACGTCGGGCGAACTGCTGCTCGACGGCATCGACGTGCGGCAATACCACCCCTCGGAAGTGCGCGCCGCCGTCGGCATCGTCGCCCAGGCCGGCGACCTCTTCTCCGGCACGGTGAAGGAAAACCTCCTGATGGCGCGGCCGGACGCCAGCGACGAGGAGATCATCGCCGCCGCCAAGGCGGCCGGCGTCGACGAGTTCGTGTCGCGTCACCCGCGCGGCTACGACATGAATGTCGGCGAGCGCGGCACCAACCTGTCCGGCGGGCAGCGCCAGTCCGTGGCCATCGCCAGGCTGCTCCTGACCAAGCCCAAGATCGTCTTCCTGGACGAGCCGTCGGGCTCCATGGACCTGGCTTCGGAGCGGCAGTTAATCAAACAACTGAAAATCGCCTTCGACGACAAGACGACACTGATCATATCGACGCATCGTTATAGTATGCTGGAGATCGTCGATCGCCTAATTGTCGTCGAACAGGGCCGGATAGTTGCAGACGGGCCGAAGGATAAGGTCATTCAGGCACTGCAGCGGCCTAACGGCTGAGCACGGACGTCTGGGCGATTGGTTATATTGAACCCGTTCAATATACTGGGGCAGGAATGATAGCCAGGGAAGACAGGCCGCCGCTGTTCGCGTCGGCCTCGGTGCTGATCATAGGTGCGTTGTTCGCGGCGTTCATCGGCTGGGCGTCGTTTGCCGAGGTGGACGAGATCGCCCGCGGCGAGGGCAAGGTCATTCCCGCGTCGAAAACGCAGATCGTGCAGGCCAGCGAGGCTGGCGTCGTGCAGGAAATCGCCGTCAAGATCGGCCAGATCGTCAAGAAGAACGACCTGATCATCCGGCTGGACAACACCGTCAGCACCTCCAGCCTCGGCGAGCAGCAGGCCAAGGCGCGCACGCTCCAGGCGCGGATAGCCAGGCTCAAGCAGGAACAGGAGGGCAGGATCGGCGAGCCGCTCGCCTGCCCGGACGAATTGGTCGAGACCGCGCCGGAGATCTGCGAGAACGAGCAGAAGCTGCTGGTCGCGCGGCGGCAGAATTTCGACACCAAGCTGTCGGTGCTCAAGTCGCGGCTTGATCAGCGACAGAAGGAACTGAGCGAGGCGCAGGCCAATGTGCAACGGCTCACCGAGAACATCGCGGTCAGCGAGAAGGAGGCCGCGCTGGTGACCTCGATGGTCAAGCGCAACCTGATGGCCCGGACCGAGCAGATGCGGGTCGACCGCGAGCAGGCCGATCTCAACGGCCAGCTCAAGCTCGCCGGCGAAACCATCAAGCGGACCGAAGCGGCCATCGTCGAAGCCAGGCTGCAGGTCGACGAGTTCGGGCTGGAGCTCAGGCAGCAGGCGCTCGACGAACTGACCCAGGCGCTGGCCGAACTGTCGGTTGTCGACGAGACCATTCGCGGCGCCAGCGACCGCGTCGCCCGCACCGACATCCGCTCTCCCGTGGACGGCATCGTCAACACGCTGGACGTCAACACGCTCGGCGCCTTCGTGCAGCCGGGCGGCGTCGTGGCGGGCATCGTACCGACATCCGACACGCTGCTCGTCGAGGCGCGCGTCTCGCCGCGCGACGTCGCCTTCATCCGCCCCGAGCAGAGGGCCCTGATCAAGGTCTCGGCCTACGACTTCTCGATCTTCGGCGGCCTCGACGGCAAGGTGCAGAACATCACCGCCGACAGCCTCGTCGACCAGAACACGGGCGAGCCGTACTACCAGGTCCGGGTGTCGACCGACCGGTCGACCCTGGAAAAGGATGGCAAGACCTATTCCATCATCCCAGGCATGATCAGCACGGTGGAGATCATCACCGGCCGCAAGACCATCCTGAGCTACCTGCTCAAGCCGATCACCAAGGCACGCAACGAGGCCCTGCGTGAACGATAGCGCCGCCAGACAGCCGATACCGCCCCCGGTCAGCGTCTTTTCCGCAGACGACCTGGCGACCGACTTCCGCGTCGTCGTCCGCCAGGGGACACGTCGCGGCATCCGGCTCGAGCGCCTGTTCTGGACCACGCTCAAGCAGCTCGCCGAGCACAACCAGCTCACCATCGGCGAAATGGTCGAAGAGATCGCCACCGCCAACGACGACAGCAGCAATCTCGCATCGGCGATACGGGTCGCCTGCCTGCGCTGGGTTTCCGATCAGAAGGCGGAGCTCGGCGCGCTCGCCTCGCTTCGCACCATCAACGCGATCCTCGGCGCCTGCCCCGCCCCCGCCTTCGCGCTGTCTTCGGCCAAGCGCATCCTGGCCTTCAATCCGGCGTTCCAGCAGCTCGTCAGGCGCCAGCTGCCGGTCGGCTTCGGCCAGGACGCCCAGCGCGACCTGCGCCTGTCGCTCGACGTCAACGTCGCCGACATCTTCACCCGCCTCGACGGCAACAACGGCGTCCCCATCTCCAGCGGCTTCGTCATCGGCGCGGGCGAACGCCGCTATCGCGGCCAGCTCAACATCGTGCGGGCGCCGATACAGGCACCGCAGCTGCTGCTTGCCTTCGTGGTGAACGGCTGACCGTTTTCGCCGCCGGCCGGTCGCCCTACCGTGCCACCCGGCCGGCTTCCCAGCCCAGAATGGCGCGCTTGCGCGTCAGGCCCCAGTGGTAGCCGGTGAGCGCGCCCGACTTGCCCAGCGCCCGATGGCAGGGCACGACGAAGGACAGCGGGTTGGCGCCGACGGCGGCCCCGACCGCGCGGCTTGCCTTGGGCGTGCCGATGTCGGCGGCGATGGCCGAATAGGTGCACGCCCGGCCCATCGGGATCTTCAGCAGGGCTTCCCACACCCGGACCTGGAAGTCCGTCCCGATCATCACCACCCGGAGCGGCTGGTCGGCGCGCCAGCGGCTCGGGTCGAAGATGCGCGCGGCATAGGGTGCGGTCGCACCCATGTCCTCGACATAGGTGGCGTTCGGCCAGCGGCCCGACATGTCCGCAAAGGCGGCGCGCTCCTCGCCGGCGTCGTTGAACGACAGGCCGGCCAGGCCGCGGTCGGTCACCATGATGAGGGCCACGCCGAAGGGCGAGATATGGAAGCCGTAGCGGATGGTGAGACCCGCGCCGCGCGTCTTGTAGTCGCCCGGCGACATCGCCTCGTGGGTGACGAAGAGATCGTGCAGCCGTCCCGGCCCCGACATGCCCACCTCCAGCGAGGTCTCGAGCAGCGGCAGGCCTTCGTCGAGCAGGCGGCGGGCATGGTCGAGCGTCACCGCTTGCAGGAACGCCTTCGGCGACAGGCCCGCCCAGCGGCTGAACAGCTTCTGCAGCCCGGTCGGGCTTTCGCCGACTTCCTCGGCCAGCATTTCGAGCGAGGGCTGGTCGCGATAGTCGAGGCTGATCTTCTCGATCACCCGGCGCACGGTTTCGTACTCGATGCCCTCCGGGGTGATGTCCTGGTGCAGCATCGCGACGGGGCTGAGATTCGTCCGAGCGTTCGTCTGAGCGTTCATGGCAATGTCTCCTTGAACGCCAATATCGCGTGGCAAGCCGGCGTTTCCCACCCGATTCCTGCTCATTCTGCCGGACTAACCGGCCTTGGCCACGGCGAGCGCGCGGGAGAAGGCGCGGGCGAAGTTCTCGCGTTCGTCGGGATTGAGAAAGCCGCCGATGGACACGCTTGCCTCGCGCGATGTCACCGCCATCGCGGTGATGCCGATCTCGTCATGGCGCGAGACCGAGAAGCGGGCCCAGAACGGGTTGAAGCGGAACCGCTCGGACCTGCCGGAGGGCGCGGTCTTGAGGATATCCAGGCTGGTTCGCGAGACGCTGACTTCCTCGCGCGCCCTTGCGGCGCGGTAGTTGAGCCGGAAGGCGACGTAGACGCCGGCCATGTCGAGCCCGAAGAACCCGAACACCGGCCAGGCGCCGTAGCTCAGGAAGATCGCCCCGGTGACCACCCAGCCGAACAGCAGCGCCCCCATGAGAATCAGGAAGCCGGTGCGGCCGAGCGAACGGTGCGGCAAAAGCAGCGCCTTGAAGAAGGGCTCATCGGCGGCGAATGTGCTGTTTGTATCGCTCATGTCGGTTGATTATAGAGGGGCAATGAAAAACCCCAAGCCCCAAGACAGGCCGAAGGCGTCGACGGCCAACAAGACAGCCGCAGCCAAGCCCGTCCGCCGCGCGACGCGCAGCCGCTCGCTCTACAGTGCGGCAGAAGTCGACGAGATCTTCCGCCGCTTCCAGGTCCAGAGGCCCGCGCCGAAGGGCGAACTCGAGCACGTCAACGCCTTTACCCTGCTCGTCGCCGTCGTGCTGTCGGCGCAGGCGACCGATGCCGGCGTGAACAAGGCGACGCGGGCGCTTTTCGCCGTTGCCGACACGCCCGACAAGATGCTGGCCCTCGGCGAGGACAAGGTCGGCGAGTACATCCGCACCATCGGGCTCTGGCGCAACAAGGCCAGGAACGTGATCGCGCTATCCGAAGCGCTGATCCGCGACCATGGCGGCGAAGTTCCGGACGAGCGCGACCTGCTGACCAAGCTGCCGGGCGTCGGCCGCAAGACGGCCAACGTGGTGCTCAACATGGCCTTCGGCCAGCATACGATGGCTGTCGACACCCACATCCTGCGCATCGGCAACCGCATCGGGCTCGCGCCGGGCAAGACGCCCGACCAGGTCGAGCAGGGCCTGCTCAGGATCGTGCCGGCCCAATACATGCTGCACGCCCATCACTGGCTGATCCTGCACGGCCGCTATGTGTGCAAGGCGCGCAAGCCCGACTGCTGGCGCTGCGTCATCGCCGACATCTGCAAGTCGCCGGAAAAGACGACCGACGAGCCGGCGCCGCTGGTGCCGCTCGACGAACTCGATCCGGTCGAGGTGGCCGAAGCCGAGATGGCGGCTCAATAGCGCGTTCCCGGCTTTCCTCGTACTTATCCTGGAATGCTCAGTAGCCGCGCGCCATGGCCGCGGCGAACACCGGGATGAGCACGAAAACCGCGGCCTCGGCCCTGACGAAGCGCCGGATCGCCAGGATTTCCGCCTCGGGAACGACATAGGCGACATCGCTCGCGGCGGCACGCCAGCGCAGTATGCGGATCGTCGGCGCGATCGACAGCAGCCCGACGGCGGCGAACGCCGCCATCTTGGCCCAGAACACCCAATTGTAGACGTAGAATTCCCAGCCCTTCAGCCCGAGGAAGACGCGGCCGATGCCGATGACGATCAGGAGCGCGGCGAGCCCGCCATACATGGCATCGATGTGGCCGAGCGTGGCGAGCCCGCGCCGGTCGAGGCCCGGGCGCAGGAGCACGGCCTCGGCGCAGATCACGCCTGCCAGCGCGAAGGCGAGCAGATGGTGCACGATTGCCAGGATGAGGTCGGTCATTCGCGGGCCTCGCCGAGCCGATTCTGCCCGCGAGGTTAGCAAGCCTGCTTCCACCGCGATATGGTCGCCGCCCACCCTCCTGCCACTTCGCCTGCGCTGTTGACCGCCCAGCCATCCGCCAGCACAGTCGGATCATGGCGCTGACCCGCGAAATCAACCCGATTCCGGACTGGATCCGCGACGAGCTCGTCGCGCGCGGCCTGCTCGCCGCCTACGAGGCGAGGCCCGCCTACCAGCGCAACGACTATCTCGGCTGGATCGGCCGCGCCAAGCGGGAAGACACCAGGCGCAAACGGCTCGAACAGATGCTCGACGAACTCGTTCGCGGCGGCGTCTACATGCGCATGCAGTGGAATGGCTGAGAGCTGGCGGGAAAGAAGCGGGCCCCTGGCCTGATCCACCGGTCGCCGGCCGTGCTACAGGCGGCCAACCAAACTGGAAGCCGCCCATGTCCGCCTTTTCCCTTGCCGACATCCCCGTGATCGAGACCGATCGCGCCATATTGCGCCCGCACCGGCTCGACGACTTCGACGCCTATGCGCAGATGTGGGCCGACCCCGTCGTCACCCGCTTCATCGCCACGCCGCGCACGCGCGAGGAAAGCTGGCAGCGCTTCCTGCGCCATGCCGGCTCGTGGTCGCTGATCGGCTACGGCTTCTGGGCGGTCGAGGAGAAGGCAACGGGCCGCTTCGTCGGCGAAGGCGGCTTCCACGACCTCAAGCGAGATCTGGTTCCGTCGATCGAGGGCACGCCCGAGGCCGGCTGGGGCTTCGTCGCCGACATGCACGGCAAGGGACTGGCGAGCGAAGTCGTCGGGGGCTTCGTGAAATGGGCAGACGGCCGCTTTGCACGCACCGTGTGCATCATCGATCCCGGCAACAGCGCCTCGCTGCGCGTCGCCGAGAAGAACGGCTATCGCGAGATCGCCCGGACCAGCTATCACGGCAATCCGACGATCCTGCTCGAGCGCCGCGGCTGACGGCGCCCGGGCAAGCGGCCTGACAGGCCTTTCCGCTCAGAATTCGGCTGCGGTCGTGCGGACCGGCTTGGCCGCGCCAATGCGCTCCCAGCGGCTGCCATTACCCTGGGCCTGGCGCGCGAAGTAGCTGTAGGGCGTGCGCGACCAGTCCTTCACCGAACTCGTCAGGTTGTCGAGGATCAGGTCGCCTTCGCTGGTGCGAACCGTCAGCACCGTGTGGCCCTGGCCGCGGTAGCGCGCAACGGTCAGCAGCAGGGCCGACGCGGGCCAGCCGCGCTTGATGAGCTCGCGTTTCTTGAGGATGGCGAAATCCTCGCAGTCGCCATAGGCGGTCGGCACACGCCAATCGTCCTCCTTGCCGCCATTCTCCACATCGCTGCGCTCCTTGATCCGCGCGTTCACCGCACGGGTTACCTGCTGGAGTTCGCTGCTCAGCCCGGGCTTCAGGGCGACGACCTTCTTGCCCCCGGACGTGCTGCAAAGACCGGGTTCCCGGCCGCAGAATGACGCGAAGGCCGGCGGCGCGAAGGCCTGGCCCTTGGTTTCCATTGATGTACCGGCATAGGCAGCAAACGTTCCGGCAAACGTGGTCGTGAGCGCGACCAGCGCGACAAGGCGTTTCACAGTGGTAGTCCCCGCTAGATGGATGAAAGGATGACGGTGGGTGATTAATGAGTGGTTGCTAAAATACCTACCCGCCCGAAAGGAGGCGGCATGGCTAACAAATTGTTACCTTGAATTAACACCGGTTGAAGGGGTGAGATTGGAGCGGTTGCGGCGCCTTTCCTGATGGAGAGAGTACCATGTCCGCAATCAAGGGAAGCTTTTCCAAAGTACTGTTTCTGCTAGTGACGGCCTCGGCCTCGTCCACCTATCTCAGTGGAAGTGCACTCGCCGAAGTGCGACCGGTCATGTCGGCACAGCAGTGCCAGCCGCTCAGCAGCGGCAACTATGAACGCTGCTGCATCGCGCTCAACAGGCGACAAATACTGTCATCCGACGAATTGGCTCAATGCCCTCCCATCACCACGTCTTTGATTCAGGCCGTGGCCGGAACCGGCAGCGATGACAATGGCGGCACCGGCAGCGGCAACGAGGGCGGCGGCAACGGTGGTGGCGGCGGCAACGGCGGCGGCGGCGGCAACGGCGGCGGCGGCGGTAACGGTGGCGGCGGTGGCGGCGGCGGCGGCGGTGGCGGCGGCGGCGGCGGTGGCGGCGGCGGCGGCGGCGGCGGTGGCGGCGGCGGCGGTGGCGGCGGCGGCGGCGGCGGCGGTGG